>DASXZF010000100.1:0-21692 GCA_036502065.1 Gaiellales bacterium | reverse complement strand
GCGCACCACGCCGACGTCGGCGGCATGCAGCCCGCGAGCATGCCCGCCGGCGCGACCGAGCTGATCCAGGAGGGTGTGGTCATCCCCCCGATCGAGCTGACCGACGATGTGCGCCGGCTGCTCGTCGCGAACATGCGCAAGCCCGCCGAGCGGCTGGCCGACCTGCGGGCGCAGGAGGCATGCATGCTCGTCGGCGCGCGCCGGCTGCGTGACCTGGCGCAGCGGCTCGGGCGGCGCAGGCTGGAGGAGGGGATGGACGAGCTCTACCGCTACAGCGAGCGGCGCACGCGCGCCGCCGTCGAGCGGCTGCCCGACGGCCGCTACTGCGCCGTCGACGTGATCGAGGGCGACGGCATCCATACGCGTGACATCCCGATCCAGGTGTGCGTGCAGATCGCGGGCGACGAGGTCGTGGCCGACTTCACCGGCACCGCGCCCCAGCAGCCGGGCAACGTCAACTGCCCGCTCGCGGTCACCCGCTCGGCGGTGTACTACGTCGTGCGCACCGTGTGCGACCCGGACATCCCGGCATCGGGCGGCGCCTTCGCGCCGGTGACGGTGCGCGCGCCGGAGGGCTGCCTCGTGAACGCCCAGCCGCCGCATGCGGTCGTCGCCGGGAACACCGAGACGTCGAGCCGGATCGTCGACGTCGTCATGTCGGCGCTCGGGCATGCGGTCGACGTCCCCGCCCACGGCCAGGGGACGATGAACAACGTCACCTTCGGCACGCCCGCATTCACCTACTACGAGACCCTCGGCGGCGGCCAGGGCGGCTCGCCCGCCGGCCCGGGCCCGAGCGGCGTGCACGTGGCGATGTCAAACACGCTGAACACGCCGATCGAGGCGCTCGAGCGCGAGTATCCGCTGCGGATCGAGCGCTACGCACTTCGCCGTCGCACCGGCGGGGCCGGCACGCACCCGGGCGGAGATGGGGTCGTTCGCGTCTACCGCGTGCTCGAGGACTGCCGGCTCGGCCTGATGACCGAGCGCCGCCGCCACGGCCCGCACGGCGCCGCGGGCGGCGAGGACGGAACGACCGGCCGAAACGTCCTGAACGGTCGCCCGCTCCCGGCCAAGTGCAGCCTCGACGTGCGCGCGGGCGACGTGCTCGAGATCCGCACGCCGGGCGGAGGCGGCTGGGGCCGGTGAATAACACGCCGCACCAATAGGGGTCAGACCCCTTTTGGTGCGAAGGCGTGGGTACCATGGTGCCATGGGGACCACGGTCTCACCGCCGCGCAGGGCGCCCGCGAGGCGTGAGGCAGGGCCGGGCTCCGGCGCCGGCCGGCCGTGGCTCGTGATCGTCCGAAACGACGATCACAACACCTTCGACGGCGTCGCGTTCGCCCTGGCGCGGACGATCCCCGGCGTCACGTTCGAGCGCGGCATGGCCATGGCCGACACGATCCACAAGTCGGGTCAGGCCATCGTCTGGACGGGCGAGAAGGAGCGGGCCGAGCTCTACTGGGAGCAGCTGGCGGGGTTCGGGCTCACGATGGCGCCGCTCACGCCGGCCGGCTGACGGCCGCGATGGTCCACCCCTGGCAGCTCCAGGCGGACCCCGAATGGGCGGCGGCGCTCGTGATCGCGGCGGTGGACTACGCGGTCGTGGTGCGCGCGCTTGGCCGCCGCGGCTCGCCGACGCCGCGCGTCCGGATCTGGTCGTTCGCCGCCGGCCTCGCCCTGATCGCGCTCGCGCTGCTCTCGCCGATCGAGCACATCGCGCTCACCTCGCTGCTCTCGGTGCACCTGCTCCAGAACGTCATGCTGGCCGACTGGGCGCCGCCGCTGCTCGTGCTCGGCCTGTCGCCGGCGATGGTGGCGGCGTGCGAGCGGCGCCGCGTCGTGCGCGTGCTGACGACGCCCGCGGTCGCGCTCTGCGCCTGGCTCGCGGCCTGGTACTGCCTGCACGTGCCGGTCGTCTACGGCTACGCGCTCACGCACCGCTGGGCGCTCGGCCTCGAGCACCTGGCCTTCCTGACGTCGGGTCTCGCGTTCTGGTGGCCGGTGCTGACGCCCGCGCGGATGACGTCGGCCGCCAAGCTCATCTACCTGTTCGGCGCGTTCGTGGCCGCCTCGCCGGTCGCGCTCGCCCTCGCCCTCACCCACCCCCAGTACAGCTTCTACGTGCACGCCCCGCGGCTGTGGGGCGTCTCGCCGCTGGAGGACCAGCAGCTCGGCGCAATCGCGATGGCGATCGAGCAGGCGGCCATCCTGTTTGGCGCCTGCTCGGTCTTCTTCTTCCGCATGCTGGCCGAGGACGAGGCCGGCGACGCGGGAGTAGGCTTCGAGGCATGAGGGGCTTGCGCGCAGCGTGCATCCAGTTCCAGGCCCGGCCCGAGAAGGCGCAGAACATCGCAGACATGGCGCCGCTCGTCGCCCGGGCCGCCGACCTGGGCGCCGACGTCGTCCTGCTTCCGGAGAAGTGGAATGCCTGGCTCGACGGGCCGGGGCTGCGCGACCAGGCCGAGCGGCTCGACCACGGTCCGACCGTCGAGGCGATGTCCGACTGGGCGCGCGCGCACCGGGTGAACCTGATCGGCGGCAGCATCGCTCTGCTCGGCGACGGCGAGCGGGTCGAGAACGTCTCGATCGCCTATGACCGTGACGGCAGCCTCGTCGCGGCCTACACCAAGATCCACCTGTTCGACGTGGACGTCGGCGGCATCAGCTACCGCGAGTCAGACGGCACGGCGCCGGGCTCGGTGCCCGTCGTGTGCGAGCTCGACGGCGTCCGCGTCGGGCTGACCGTCTGCTACGACCTGCGCTTCCCCGAGCTCTACCGGGCGCTCACGCTCGACGGGGGTGCGACCGTCCTCACGGTGCCGTCCAACTTCACCCTGACGACGGGCATGGCCCACTGGGAGCTGCTCCTGCGCGCCCGCGCCGTCGAGAACCAGGCCTTCGTGCTCGCGACCGGCCAGCATGGCTTCCCCGGCGGCCTGCGCAAGCCGAGCTACGGCCACAGCATGATCGTGGACCCCTGGGGGACGGTGCTGGCCCAGGCGCCGGAGGGCGACGCGGTGATCGCCGCGGACCTCGACATGGCCGCGCTCGCCGACATCCGCGAGCGGCTGCCGGCGCTGCGCCACCGCCGCCCGGACGCGTACTCCGGCCTAGAAGAAGAGCACCTCACAGCCGATCGGCTCGAAGCCCGCCCGTAGGAACGCCCGCAGCGAGGCGGCGTTCCCTGGCGAGACCTGCGCGAAGACGACCTCGCCCGGCCCGACCAAGCGCCGTGCCTCCTGGAGCGCACGGGCCGCGATCCCCCGGCCGCGGGCGCCCTCATCGACCTCGACCGCGACCTCGGCGCGCAGGGCGAGCCCGTGCCCGAGGATGACCGTCGCGGCGCCCGCCTCGGCCTCGAACACGCGCACGTCGCGCCGGTGCCCCTGCGCCCGCACCGCCCGCGGATGGTGGCAGTCGGCCACCTCGGCGAGCTCCGCCGCGCCCTCGAGGCCCGTGGCCGCGAGGACGACGTCCACGCCGTCGTCGCGGCGGCCGATCCGCTTGCCGAGCGCGCCGATGAAGGCCGGGCTCATCGGCGCGAGCAGGTCGCCGTCGGGTAGCCGCGCTCGCACCCAGTCGGCGGCGACGTCGGCGGCGACGACGTGGTGGCCGGTGAACGCGACGACGGCCATCGCCGCGCCGGGCGGCGCCGGGAGCACCTCGACGCGCTCGTCGGCCGGCGGGAAGCGGCCGCGTGCCGCCTCGTCGAGGAGGTCGGCGAGCCGGTGGCGGGTCACCTCAGCCGGCGGGCGGCGCGAACGGGTCGGGCAGCACGCCCCGGTCGATGAACCAGCGCCGGACGGCGTCGATGTACGCCTTGGGCTGCTCGACGTGGGCCATGTGGCCCGCCTTCTCGATCACGATCAGGTCGGAGCCCTCGACCTCGTTGTGGATCTCCTCCGACCGCGCGAGCGTGCAGGTGCGGTCGTAGCGGCCCACGATCACGAGCATCGGCCGCCGGATCCAGCGCAGGTGGTCGAGCCACTCGAACCCGCCGTAGCCCTCTGCGGCGAAGTGGGCCAGCACCTCGGGCGCGTACACGGTCTCGTCGGCCTGCATGAACCGGCTGTACGCGTCGCCCATCTCCCAGAAGTGGAACGGCATCTGCGCGGCCGTGTTCTGGCGCGCCTGCTCGGTCGTCTGGAGCCGCGCCTCCTCGTCCCAGGAGCGCCGGATCTGGTCGCGCATCGCCGCCGGCTCGAACCGCTGGATCTCGCGCTCGACGTCGGCCATCAGAGCCTCGCTCGAGGCCGCGCCGGCCGAGATCACATACTGGCTGGCCGTGCCGCGCTCGAGCGCGTGGCACAGGGCGATGATGGCGCCGAACGAGTGGCCGAGCACGGCGTAGTCGTCGAGCTCGAGCGCCTGGGCGAGGCGGTCGATGTCCTGGGCGAACCCGCGCACCGAGAGCGTGGCCGGATCGACCCGCGGCGAGAGTCCCTGCCCGCGCTCGTCCACGTAGATCAGCCGCAGGCCCATGTCGCCGAGGGGGTCGAGCCAGGGCCGGAACTCGTGGTGGTCGAGGCCCGGCCCGCCGTGCAGCAGGATCACCGGATACCCGGAGCCGTGCTCGACGACGTAGAGCTCGCCGCCGGCCTCCAGCGCGACCACCCGCCCGTCGTCAGCCATTCATCTTCCGATAGCCGAGCGCGTTCTCGGCCTGCATCATCTTGTGGATCTGGGTCGTCCCCTCGTAGATGATCGGGGCGCGCGAGTTGCGGAAGTACCGCTCGACGGGGTACTCGGCCGAGTAGCCGTAGGCGCCGTGCACCTGGATCGCCAGGTTGGCCGCCTTGAACGCGCTCTCGGTCGCGTGCCACTTGGCGAGCGAGGTCTCGCGGGTGTTGCGCACGCCCCGGTCCTTCGCCTCGGCCGCCTGCATGACCAGCAGCCGTGACGTCTCGTACCCGAGCACCATGTCGGCGATCATGTCCTGCACGAACTGGTGCTCGCCGATGCGCTTGCCGAACGTCTTGCGCTCGTTCGCATACTTGACGGACGCCTCCAGGCACGCCCGGATCACGCCCACCGCGCCGGCCGCGACCGTGAAGCGGCCCTGGTCGAGCGAGTGCATGGCGATCTTGAAGCCCTCGCCCTCGGCGCCGACCAGGTTCTCGGCCGGCACCTGCACGTTCGAGAAGAAGAGCTCGCCCGTCGAGCCGGCCCAGATGCCGAGCTTGTGCGGGATCTGGCGGGCCTCGACGCCCTCCCACTCGCGCTCGACGATGAAGGCCGAGATGCCCTTGTGGGCGGCGTCGGGGTCGGTCTTTGCGAACACGAGCTCGTAGTCGGCCTCGGTCGCGTAGGAGATCCAGTTCTTCTGCCCGTTCAGCAGGTAGGTGCCGTCGGGCTGGCGGATGGCGGTCGTCAGCATGGCGGCGACGTCCGACCCGGCGGCCGGCTCGGTCAGGCCGAAGCAGCCGAGCTTCTCGCCCTTCGCCATCGGCTCGAGGTACTTCCGTTTCTGCTCCTCGCTGCCGTACCGCAGCAGCGACAGCGAGTTCAGGCCGACGTGCACCGAGATCAGCGTCCGGAACGCGGACTCGCCGCGTTCGATCTCCTCACAGATCAGCGCCTCGCAGACGTAGTCGAGCCCCGCGCCGCCGTACTCGGCAGGGATCGGCGCGCCGAGCAGGCCGAGCTCGGCCATCCCCTCGATGATGCCCATGTCGAGGTGATGGTTGATGTCGTTCTCCTGCGCGACCGGCAGCACGCGCCGGTCGACGAACTCCCGGACGGTCTCCTGGATCGCGCGCTGCTCGTCGGTCAACTGTAGGTCCACACCCGCTCCTCGCCGCCGGAATCCCTCGGCGAGTGATCCTAACGGGGCGCCCCCGGGCGTGTTGACGGTCCGTTGCCGGGCGGGTCAGCTCGCCTGGGGCATGACGAACCCGTGCCCGGGGCGCTTGGCGGCGTACATCGCCTCGTCGGCCGCGCGGAAGAGCTCCTGCGGGGTCGTGCCGTCGAACGGGCAGACGGCGATGCCGAAGCTTGCGCCCAGGCCGGCCATGTTGCCCGTGAAGGCGGCGCTCATCGCGGCGGACACGCGCTCGGCGACGGCGGCCCCGTCCTCGGCGGACGTCTCGGGCAGCAGCATGGCGAACTCGTCGCCGCCGATCCGGTAGGCCGCGTCGGCGCGGCGCAGGCCGCTTCGCAGCACGGCCCCGATCTGCTCGAGAGCGGCGTCGCCCGCAGCGTGGCCGTGGGCGTCGTTCAGCGCCTTGAAGCCGTTCAGGTCGCAGAGGACGAGGGCGAGCGGATGCCGGTAGCGCACTGCGCGCGACGACTCCAGGTCGAGCCGCTCGGTGAAGGCGCGGCGGTTGTAGAGCCGCGTGAGCGGGTCGTGCTCGGCGAGGAACTGCATCTCCTCGTACTGCGCCGCGGTGTCGAGGGCGGTGGTGGCCTGGTTCGCGAACACGCGCAGAGCCTGCAGCTTGGCGTCGGAGGGGATCATCCGGTCGACCGGGTCGTCCGCCCAGATCACGCCCATCAGGCCGCCGGTGCGGCTCCAGAGCGGCACGATCAGCCAGTGGTTACGCCACGCCTGCGGCCCGCGGCCGTTGATCTGCGAGTGGTAGGTGTCCTGCTCGGGCGCCATCCGGAGCATCGCCTCGTCGTGCTCGAGCAGGTGGCAGCCCTCGATCTCGTACTCGGGCTTGAGGATCTGCTCGAGCTCCTGCAGCGTCATCGGCATCGAGACGGCGGCATCGGCCATGGTCCAGCCGTGCGTCGCCCGCGAGCGGAATGTGCCGGTCTCGGGATCGGGCAGGTCGATGCAGACGTTCTCGAACTCGAGCGCCGTGTGGATCGAGTCGACCACCGACTGCAGGATTGCGTCGATCGAGAACGTCTCGGTCAGGCGCGAGGAGACGGCCAGGAGCTGCTCGAGAGCGGCCCGGTGACGGGCGGCGGCCGCCGCCTCCTGGGCGCTCTGGACCGCGATCGCGGCGTGGTCTGCCAGCGCGACCAAAACCTCGAGCTCCTCGTTGCGCGGCGTGCGGCCCGACTCGGGCTCGTCGACCGAGAGGATGCCGATCAGGTGGCCGTCGGAGTGGCGCAGCGGCACGAAGAGCGCATCTTCGGGATCCCAGCTCTCGGGGTCATCGCCGGTCGCAGCGTCGGGCACGTATGACCCGGGCGCATACGTGGCCCAGTCGATCACGCCGTGCGGGATCAGGTAGGCGCCGCCGCGCAGAAACCGGGGGTCCAGCAGCGGCTCCCACACGGCGCGCTCGCGGGCATCGCCCATCAGGAGCTCCTGGGCGGCGGCGGTGCCGTGGACGGTCGTGACGACGAAGTCGTCCCAGGCCGGGCGGTAGAGGTGGACGACGACGGTCGCAAACCCCAGCGAGCCCGAGATGGCGCGGGCGATCGCGGCGAGCAGGTCGTCGAGCTCGTCCTCACACCGGACCAGGCGTGTGACTTCGAGGAATCCTCGCAGGCGGGAGAGTTGCTGCAGGTGGGGATCGGGCATGGATGCGCAGGCGGGGGACTGGGGGCGTCCCGAGTTCTCAGTCTGGCGGCAGAGCTCGGACAGGGCTAGACCAATTCGGGGGAACCGTTGCGGTCGCTGCGGCTACGCGGCGAGATGGACGCGCTCCCCCGACCGCTTGGCCGCGTACATCGCGGCGTCCGCAGCACGCAGCAGGGCCTCCGGGTCGCTCGCGACCACGCCGAACAGGGCGACGCCGAAGCTTGCCGTGACCGGGTGGCCCTCGGCGGCGCCCGCCTCCTCGACGTGAGCGGCGATCCGGCGCACCACGGCATCGGCCGACTCGGCGTCGACCTCCGGCAGGATCAGCGCGAACTCGTCGCCGCCGATCCGAAACGCGGCGTCAGGCGTGCGCAGCTCGCGGTTGAGCAGATCGGCGACCCTGGCGAGCGCCGCATCGCCGGCCATGTGGCCGTGGCGGTCGTTGATGATCTTGAACCCGTCGACGTCGAGCACGACGAGGGCGAAGGGCTTGCCGTAGCGGCGCGCGCGTGCCGCCTCGACCCGCAGGCGGTGGTTGAACGCGCGCCGGTTGAAGAGGCGTGTGAGCGGGTCGTGCTCGGCGAGGAACCGCATCTCCTCGAACCTGGCCGCCGAGTCGAGCGCGGCGGTGGCCTGGTTGGCGAAGACGCGCAGCGCCTGCAGGAGCTCGGTCGACGGCAGCAGCCGGTCGCGCGGGTCGTCGGCCCAGATCAGCCCGATCACGCCGCCGTCGCGGTCATACATCGGCACCGTCAGCCAGTGCCGTTCCCAGGCGTGGGGGCCGCGGCCGTTCATCTCGGAGTGGCGGATCGAGTGCGTCTCGGGCAGGCGTGCGAGCGCCTCCTCGAGCGTGAGCAGGTAGCAGCCCTGGCGCTCGAACGGCGGGTCGAGCAGCGGCGCCAGCTCCCACACGGTCATCGGCGAGTTCAGGCGCATGTCCTCGAGCGTCCAGCCCGTCGCGGCGCGGGTCGTGAAGATCCCCGACACGGGGTCGGGCAGGTCGATGCACACCTTGCCGAATCCGAGCGCCTCCGAGATGCCTTCGCACACCGACTGCAGGATGGCGCCCGCCGACAGCGTCTCGGTCAGGCGCGAGGACACCTGCAGGAGCTGGCGCAGCGCGGCCCGGTGAAACGCCTCGGCGGCCGTCTCGTGGGCGCTCTGCAAGGCGAGCGCCGCGTGGTCGGCCACCGCCACGAGCGCGGTCGTCTCGTCGATCGTCGGGCGCAGGCCGGAGCGCGGCTCGCCGACCGAGATGATCCCGAGCAGGTGGCCGTCGGTGTGCCGCATCGGCACGAACAGCTCGTCTGCGGGGTGCCATGCGTCGGGCCGCCCGCTGGGCTCCCAGTCGGGGATGTAGCGGGCGCCGATGTCGTGCTCCCAGTCGAAGGCGCCGTGCGGGATCATGTAGGCGCCGCCCACGGCGAAGCGCTCGTCGAGCAGCGGCTCCCAGCCTTCCCATGGCAACGTGTCCCCGATCAGCGTGCGCCTGGCCTCGTCGCTGCCGAAGACGGTCGTGACCTCGAAGTCGTTCCAGGCCGGGCGGTACGTGTTCACGACGACGGTGGCGAAGCCGAGCGACGTCGCGATCGTGCCGGCGATCGCGTCGAGGATCCGCGCGGTGTCGGTCTCGTCGCGCACGAGCCTGGTCACGTCCAGCAGGGCGCGAAGGCGGGCGATGGCTGTAGGGTCGGTGCTGGCCACGGCGGGTGGGGTCGGCTGCCGCCCAGGTCGATGTGCCAACGACCTGGCGCGTACGGGCGTGCCGTCCTCTAGGTTTTTCGGGTGAATGACCGGATCGGTTGAGCGAATTCGTGCGTTTGCGCTGACGCTTGCCGTCCTGGGCGCCGCCTGCACCCCCCAGGCGGGTGAGGCGCCGGTGCGGATGCCGGCGCCCGCGTCGGCGCTTGCGATCGCCCCGGACTTCGCCGGCACGATCTGGGCGGCGACGGGCGGGCGCGTCGTGCGGTCGCGCGACGGCGGCCACACCTGGCGGCGCGTCGACGGCAGGGGCGGCGCCACCGGCGTCGCGTTCCTGTCCACGCACGTCGTCGCTGTGGGTCCGCGCGGCGTCCAGGTGGGCGGGTTCGGCACGGCGACACTCGGTCTCCCGCGCCCGGTCGCACCGAAGCTGCGCGTCGTCGCCTCGCCGTACTACCGCACGAGCCGCCTCTACGGGGTGGACACCTCGGGCCACCTGTGGGTGTCGGTCAGAAACGCGCACAAGTGGGCCCGGCTGCACGCCGCCGGGCTGCCCGACGGCGCGGCGGTGGCGGTCGCGGCGATCCGAAACGACGTCCACGATCCCGACGTGATCTACGTCGCGTGCGGCGCGGCCGGCCTGTGGCGCTCGGGCGACTTCGGCGCGACGTTCCACCGGATGCCCGGCGTGGCCGACGTGACCGCCGTGGCGGCCACGACCGACGACCAGCGGCTCCTGCTCGTCGCCACACCGGCCGGCATCGAGCTCTCCCGCAACTCCGGCAAGACCTTCAGAACGACCGCGACCGTCGCCGGCGTGCGGGCGGTCGCGTTCGACCTGCGCAACTGGCGGCTCGCCTACGCGGCGCTCGCGAACGGACAGCTGCTGCGGTCAGACGACGGCGGCGGCGCCTGGGACGGGGCATAGCGTCAGGGTGCGTGGGTGACCGCGTGGACGAGCCACTCGGGCACGCGCACCGGGCGCATCGCGGCCCGGTCGACGCATGCGTGCCGCGTCTCTCCCCGGGTGCACACGCCGGCGCCGTCGCGCAGCTCGTAGCCGAACGTGAAGGTCGCCCCGCGCACCGCGGTGCACGCGCACTCCACGGTGAACGCGTCGTCGAAGCGCAGCGGCCGCAGGTAGGCCACGTGCGCCTCGACCACGACCATGTCCATCCCGCCCGTGTGCACGTCGGCATAGCTGTGGCCGATCTCGCGCAGGTACTCGACCCGGCCGACCTCGAACCAGGCCAGATACGCGGCGTTGTTGGCGACGCCCATCGCATCGGTCTCGGAGAAGCGCACGCGCAGCGCGACGGTTGTCCGGTGCCCGCCCTCCACTCAGTGCCCGCGAAACGTCCGCCGCAGCAGCCTGAGGCCGTCGTCGGCGGCCTGGCGGGCGGCGGGCAGGGCCGGGTGGTCGGCCAGGGCGGGGCGGCCGATGCCGCGCTCTGTCGCCTTGATCGAGATCCAGTCGCCGGCGGCGCTGCCGAGCTCGCGGGCGACGCCGCGGCGGCGAGCGTCGATCATCCAGATCCCGGTCGCGAGCATCGTCTTTCGGGCCAGGGGCCGCTTGCCGAGCGGGAGCTTGGTCAGCGCGACCTCGGCGATCAGGAGCTGGCCAACCTCGGTCTGGGCCATGTCGCCGAGCGCCGAGACGGCGGTGCGGAAGCGACGGGTCGTGTGGTGGCGCCGGGCACGCTGGGCGGCGTCGATCTCACTCGCGCCGTCGACGAACTCACCGGCGCCGGCCGAGGAGTCCTGCGCCGTGATCCATGCCCGCCACCGGCCCTCGCCCCACGGCTGCAGCGACAGCTCGAGCCCGCGCTGGGAAAACCAGCGCCGGATGTGCTCGAGCTCGGCCGCGTTGTCGTTCCACGTCACTCCGCGAACGATACCGACGCGCATGCCGCATACGGGGGCTGGTCTGCCAGCCGATGCCGCTGGTACCGTGAGTGGTGAAGCCTGGAAGAGTCAGGAGGTCCGCTGATGGACGACCGCAAGAGCATCATCGATCGGGTCATGGAGGCGACTGACGCCACCGTCAGCCGCGTCCAGCAAGAGGTGGCGGGACGCCCGGTGATGTCCGCCACCAAGGAGCGCGCGCAGGCCGTCCGCCACCGCGCTCAGACCGCCGCGCTCGGGCAGCTGCACCTGGCGACACGCGAGGACGTCGCGCGCATCCAGGCGTCGCTCGATCGCATCGAGGCTGCCGTGAACGACCTCGCCAAGCGGGTCCCCGAGCCGTCCGCGGCCAAGCCGCGCGCAGCCAGGGCCAAGCCCGCCGCCCGCGAGGCGAGCGCCAAGTCCGCCTAGGCGGCCGGCACCCGTAGCCGCAAAGCGGCCGGGACGATTTCGAAGGTGGCGGGCGTGACGCCCGGCTGCTCGCCGTCGGCCTCGATCGGAAGCGGCGTCGCCGGGTCGACCACGACGTGCGCGGCGCGGCTGAAATCGGCCTTTGGGTGATTCACGTGCGTGCCCCGGTAGAGCCGGTGCAGGTTCATGGCGAGGTCGAGCTTGCCGACGTCGCCCCACACGAGCACATCCAGCAGGCCGTCGTCGGGCTCGGCCATCGGCAGGATCTTCATCCCGCTCGCGAAGTAGCGGCAGTTGCCGACGATCACGTTGTTGCACACCTGGTCGAGCTCGCGCTCGTCGATCCGCACGCGGAACCTGCTGTTGCGATAGCCGAAGAACGTCGCCACCGCGCCCCAGGCGAACGCGACGGTGGCGCCGAGCGGCTTGCCCGACCGGTTGATGCGGTCGGCGACCGTGCCGGTCAGCCCGGCGCTTGCGACGTTGCCGTAGAGGCGCGACTCCCGGCCGCCGGCCCGGGTCGTGTAGGTGACCCGGCCGAGGTCGATCGTGCGCACGGCGCCGCGCGCCGCCACCTCGAGCGCTGCGTCGGTGCCCTTCGGGATCCGGAACGTGCGGGCGAAGTCGCCGCCGCTCCCGCGCGAGACGACGGCCAGCTCGGCGGCGGGCGCGACGGGCTCGGCGCCGTCGTAGAAGCCGTTCACGACCTCCGAGATCGTGCCGTCGCCGCCGACCGAGACGATCAGCCCGGCCCCTTCGCGCAACGCAGCGCGGGTGAGCTCGGTCGCGTGCCCGGGGGCCTCGGTCATGCGTGTGTCGACCTCGAGGCCGTGCGCGGCGGCGCGGCGGGCGACCTCGGGCCAGCGCCGGGCCGTGCGGCCGCTGGCAGACGCCGGGTTCACGATCATCACCGCGCGCACGAGGGTGCTTACCGCTCGTCCACGGCTGCGCGCAGGGCGAGCCGTGTCATGCGCTCGACCGCCGCGGCCAGCTCGGCGTCGGAGATGCGGGTGAACTCCTCGCCGGAGATGATGTCGGACACGGTCAGGACGCAGGCCGCCTCGACGCCGCGCAGGGCGGCGATCGTGAAGAGCACCGCCGCCTCCATCTCGACGGCGAGCACGCCACGCGCCGCCCACCGGGCGTGGCGCCCGGCGTCGGGGTCGTAGAACGTGTCGGAGCTCGCGATCGGGCCGACGTGGGGCCGCAGGCCGAGATCCTTGGCGGCGTGGATCAGCCCGTGGGTGACGCCGAAGTCCGGCGTCGGCGCATGCGCCTCGCCGCCGGTGTATCGCAGGGCCGTCGAGTCGCCGGGGACGGCGGAGAGCGCCACGACGAGGTCGCCGAGGGCGAGCTTCGGCTGCAGCCCGCCGCAGGTGCCGACGCGGATCAGGCGGGTCGAGCCGAGCTGGATCAGCTCCTCGATCACGATCGCCGCGCTCGGACAGCCCATCCCGGTCGACTGCACCGACACCGGCCGGCCCTCGTAGGTGCCCGTGAAGCCGAGCATCCCGCGCTCGCCGTTCACCTGCTCGGCGTCGTCCAGGAACTCGCGCGCGATGCGCTGCGCGCGCAGCGGGTCGCCCGGCAGGAGCACCGCCGGTGCGTAGTCGCCCTTCTCTGCGCGCAGGTGGATCGGCACGGCCGCAGAGCTTACCTGGCCCGCACCAAAAGGGGTCAGACCCCTTCTGGTGCGTCGGCCGAGACGCCGAGCGCCACGCCGGCGAGGTGATAGCCGTCGTCGCCCCGGAACGGCTCGACCGCCGTGCGGACGGCGGCGATCAGGTCGTCGCGCTCGGCGGGGGAGAGCGTGGGCAGCAGCCGGGTGAGGCCGCCGTTCAGCGACGACTGCGCGCTCCAGTACGCGTCGAAGTCCGGGTACGACCACGTGATCGGGATCGGCTCGATCGCGCGCAGATCGAGCCCGGCGCCGGTGACCGCGGCAGCGATCGCGTCGGGCTCGCCGAGCGCGAACATGCCCGGGCCGCCCGGCGGCGTCGGCGGCAGGTCGGTGAGCTTGTCGAGGACGCCCCAGAGCGTGGTCGCCCATTCGTTGCGGTCGGCCGCGGCCCAGACCGCGAACGCGAGCCGGCCACCGGGGCGCAGCACGCGCCGGGTCTCGCGGAACGCGGCGGCACGGTCGGCCACGAGCATGTAGACGAAACGGCAGACGACCCTGTCGACCGACGCATCGGGCAGCGCGATCGCCTCGGCGTCGATGACGCGCAGCTCGACGTTCGTCGCGCCCGCCGCGGCGACCGCACGGCCGGCCGCCTCGATCATCGCGTGCGCGCGGTCGGACATGATCACGGTGCCGCCGTCTCCGAGCGCGGCCGAGACGGCGAGCCCGACGTCGCCGGGGCCGGATGCGAGCTCGAGCACGGTTGCGCCCGGCTCGAGGTCGAGGTTGGCGACGAGCCATTCGGTGATCGGCCGGCCCATGCGCGCCACCCGGTCGCGCTCGGACTCCCACCCCGCGGCTGCCGTCTCCCAGTTGACGGCGCTGCGGCGGCGGTACTCGTCGGCCGCGGCGGCGCTGATAGCTTCTCGGTCGTGCACGAGCAGACATTGGCCGTCGGCGGCGTGCGTGTCAACCTGGTGGAGTGGGGCACGGCGGGGCCTGCGGTCGTCCTCCTGCACGGCCTGACCGGGTCGCGGGCCTACCTGCAGCCTCTGGCCGAGCGGCTGGCGGCGACCCACCGCGTGATCGCGATCGACCTGCCGGGCCACGGCGGCTCGGACATGATCGAGCCGTTCACGTTCGAGGCCGCCGCGCGGCTGATGTCCGACGCGTGCGCGGAGCTGGGCGCCGAGCGGCCGGTCGTCATCGGCCACTCCTTCGGGGCGCCGCTCGCCGTCGCCTGGGCGGCCGAGCGGCCGGTTGCGGGCATCCTCGCGTGCTCGCCGGTGGGGATGATCCCGCTCGAGCTGCGCCGGGCTCGCTACGTGCTGCCGTTCCACCGTGGCCTCGCCGCCTGCGAGCCGCTCTGGGAGGGCGCGGCGGTGTCGCGGCCGCTGGGGCGGCGGATGGTCTTCGGGTGGTTCGTGGGCATGGCCGGGCTCGCCGGCCTCGAACGCGAGACGGGCCGTGTGATGCTGCGCGACGCGGCACGCGCCGCTCCGGCCGTGCGCGCCGTGCTGCCCGCGCTGGCCACGCTCGACCTGGCCCGGCTGTGCGCGGCGGTGGACGTCCCCGCGCTCGTGATCTGGGGCGACCACGACCGCAGCGGATGGGAGAACGGCCCGCCGCTCGCGGCTGCGCTCCGCGCTCCGGGGCTCGCGCTGCCCGGCGTCGGCCACATGCCGATGCTCGAGACGCCGTACGCGTTCTCGGTGGCCGTGCGCGAGTTCCTGTCGGCTACGGTGCCCGGATGATCCCGGCGGCGCGCTCAGACCTGTGGTGGTGCGGCCGCTGCGGCACGCCGCACGAGCTCGCCACGCGCTCGCTCGAGGTCGGCCTCGTGCGCCTGGCCGTCGCCGGCGAGGAGGGCTTCCAGCTCGGCAGCGAGGGCATCGAGCCCGCCGTCGAGCCGCTGCTCGACCCGTGCGCGTGCGGCGGCCGGCTCAATCGGGGCCAGGCCCCGCCCGGGGCCTGGCCCCGATTGGCGGCCTTCACCGCCGAGGCGCTTCGGCCGTTCGCCGAGCGCGGCTGGGAGGTGCTCGAGGCGAGCACCGATCCGCGGCTCGACCGCCTGCGCGCGCTCTGGCGCTCGCGGGCGCTCGTCCTGCTCGGGCGCGCGGCCGAGCTGACCCGCGAGCAGCAGCTCGAGCTGCGCCTCGAGGGCCGCCTGATCGGTCTCCAGGCCGAGATCGAGCGCGCGCGCTCGGCCAGCGACGAGGAGGCTGCCCAGGCCGCCCATGCGCGCTACATCGAGCTGGGGACGACCTTCGTGCGCCGCTTCGTACTGGCTTCGGATGGGCGACCCGGAACCGCTGGCTAGCCGGATCGCGGCCTACATCGCCGAGCACGCGCTGCTCGAGCCCGGTGAGCGGGTGCTCGCGCTCGTCTCGGGGGGCGCGGACTCGGTGTGTGCCTGGGGAGTGCTGCGCGGGCTCGGCTACGAGGTGGAGGCCCTGCACGTCGAGCACGGCCTGCGCGGTGCCGACGGCCTGGCCGACGCCGCCCACTGCGCCGGTCTCGGCGCGACGGTCGTCGCGGTCGACATCGGCGCCGGCCCGAACGTCGAGGCCCGCGCCCGCGACGCCCGCTATGCCGCGGCCCGCGAGCACGCCGCCGGCCGTCCGATCGCAACCGGGCACACGCTCTCCGATCAGGCCGAGACGGTGCTCTACCGGCTCGTCTCCTCGTCCGGGGCGCGGGCGATCCGCGCCATGCGCCCGAGCGCCGGCGGGATCGTGCGCCCGCTCCTGTGCGCGACCGCCGCCGAGACGCGCGAGTGGTGCGCGGCCCACGCGGTCGAGCCGCTCACCGACGCGACCAACGCCGACACGCGCCTGCGCCGCAACCTGATCCGGCGCGAGGTGATGCCTGCGCTGCGGCGCGTGCACCCCGGCGCCGAGGTCAACCTGGCCCGCTCGGCCGAGCTCCTGGGCGAGCTGGACGAGCTGCTCCGCGAGCTGGCCGGCGAGCACGTCGAGCCGCGGATCGACCTGCCCGGGCTCGACGACATGCCCCGGGCGCTGCGGGTGCTGGTGCTGCGCGAGGCCGCCGAGCGGGCGGCCGGCCGGCCGCTGCGGCTGCCGCGCGCGCTGACCGCCAAGCTCGAGGCGATGGCGCAGCGGCGCACGGGAGTCGAGCGGCTGTCGCTCGGCCGCGACCTCGAGGCGGTGCGCGACCGCGCGACACTCGCGTTCGTCCCGCCCGGGACCCGGTATCCTCCGCCGGGATGAATGTCGATGCGACCGGCCTCGAGCGCGATCCGCTGATCGCCGAGGTGCTGGTCGAGGCGGAGGCCGTGCGAGCCCGGGTCGAGGAGCTGGGCGAAGAGCTCTCGCGCGACTACGCAGGCCTCGACCCGCTGCTCGTGTGCGTGCTCAAGGGCGCGGTGTTCTTCCTGGCCGACCTCGTGCGCCGCATCACCGTGCCGTGCGAGATCGACTTCATGGCCGTGTCGAGCTACGGCAACAGCACCGACTCCTCCGGCGTCGTGCGGATCTTGAAGGACCTCGAGGCGAACATCCAGGGCCGGCACGTGATCGTGATCGAGGACATCGTCGACTCGGGCCTCACGCTGTCCTACCTGCTGCGGAACCTGCGCGCGCGCAGGCCGGCGTCGCTCGAGGTGTGCGCCCTTCTGACCAAGCCCGCCCGGCGCAAGGCCGACATCGTCTGCCGGTACGTCGGATTCGAGATCCCGAACCGGTTTGCGATCGGCTACGGGCTCGACTTCGCCGAGCGCTACCGCGGCCTCCCCTATGTGGCCGCGCTCGACGAGTCCAAGCTGCCGGACGAGTTCGAGTAGGGCCGCCCGGCCTTCAGTCCCCAGATGCGATTGCCGATACGAGGGCTGGCGAAAAGGCCGTGGTATCGTTCGGACCGGTTTTGAGGCTCCCGGCGACCGCGGGCAGGGCCGTCCGAATCTATCCCCGGGACTAGCAGGCGAGGCGTCGTGAACAGACTTTTCAAGAGCGCACTTTTTCCGATCCTGGTCGTGCTGGTGCTCGCGTTCTTCGCGCTGAAGATCGTGAACTCGTCGAGCAGCGGGCCGCCGCACACGTGGACGACGCTCGTTGACGGGATCAGCCAGCACAAGGTCACGTACATCAAGCCGGATCTCGCCGGCAACAGCGTGTCCTACAAGGAGGGCGTGAACGCTCCCACCATCAGCGTCGGGATCCCCTCCATCGCGCTCCTGAATACCGAGCTCGGCCTTGCCAAGGCGGACGGCGCCACGATCGACGCCGCCAAGGCCGGCGGCTCACCCTGGTGGAGCGCGCTCATCACGATCCTGCCCTTCCTGCTCTTCTTCGTCTTCTGGATCTTCCTGATGAACCAGATGCAGGGCGGCGGCTCGAAGGTCATGAGCTTCGGCAAGAGCCGCGCCAAGCGGATGTCGGTCGACTCGCCGAAGATCACGTTCAAGGACGTGGCCGGCGTGGACGAGGCCGTCGAGGAGCTGCAGGAGATCAAGGAGTTCCTCGAGAACCCGAAGAAGTTCCAGGCGCTCGGCGCCCGCATCCCCAAGGGCGTGCTCCTGTTCGGGCCTCCGGGCACCGGCAAGACGCTGCTGGCCCGGGCCGTCGCCGGCGAGGCCGGCGTGCCGTTCTTCTCGATCTCCGGCTCGGACTTCGTCGAGATGTTCGTCGGCGTTGGTGCAAGCCGCGTCCGCGACCTGTTCGAGCAGGCCAAGCAGAACTCGCCGTGCATCATCTTCATGGACGAGATCGACGCCGTCGGCCGCCATCGCGGCGCCGGCATGGGCGGCGGCCACGACGAGCGCGAGCAGACGCTGAACCAGCTGCTCGTCGAGATGGACGGCTTCGAGATGAAGGACAACGTGATCCTGATCGCGGCGACGAACCGCCCCGACATCCTCGACCCGGCCCTGCTGCGCCCAGGCCGCTTCGACCGTCAGGTGGTCGTCGACCGCCCCGACCGCGTCGGCCGCAAGAAGATCCTCGAGGTGCACAGCCGCGGCAAGCCGATGTCCCCGCAGGTCGACATCGAGGCTCTCGCCGGCCAGACCCCCGGGTTCACCGGCGCCGACCTGGCCAACCTTGTGAACGAGGCCGCGCTGCTCGCCGCCCGCAAGGGCCGCAAGCAGATCGACAACCTCGAGCTCGAAGAGGGCATCATGCGCGTCATCGCCGGGCCTGAGAAGAAGACCCGGCTGCTCTCGCCGAAGGAGCGCGAGATCACCGCCGTGCACGAGATGGGCCATGCGCTGGTCGGTCACTTCCTCGAGCACAACGATCCGGTGCACAAGATCTCGATCGTCGGCCGCGGCATGGCGCTCGGATACGTCGTCACGCTTCCGTCCGAGGACAAGTTCATGCGCTCGCGCGCCGAGCTGCTCGACGGCCTGGCCAAGAACCTGGGCGGGCGCACCGCCGAGGAGCTCGTGTTCGGCGAGGTCACGACCGGCGCCGAGGACGACCTGAACAAGACGACCGACACCGCCAAGCGGATGGTGACGCGTTGGGGCATGTCCGAGAAGCTCGGCCCGCGCACGTTCGGCCGCGACTCGAGCCAGCCCTTCCTCGGCCGTGACTTCGGCCACGAGGCCGACTACTCCGAGGAGATCGCGCGCGAGATCGACGACGAGATCCGGCGCATCGTCGAGCAGGCCCACGAGCGCGCCCGTGAGGTGCTCGGCGGCAGCATCGACGAGCTGAACAGGATGTCGAAGATCCTCATGCAGTACGAGACGTTCGACGCGAGCCAGTTCAACCGCCTGCTCGCAGGCGAGGCTCCCGAGGACATCTTCGTCGACCAGGAGCCGAAGGCGACCGAGGCCCCCGTCGAGCAGCCGCGCAAGGAGCCCGCGCGGCCGCGCGGACTGGGTCTGCCGCTTCCGGGCAACATGGCTTCCGGCCAGCCGCCGGAGTCACCGCAGCCTTCCTGATCACCGCTGCAACGCGATAGATCCCCGAATTGGGGGGGAGGGCGATGCCCCGTGATTGCCGATCACGTGGAGAGCCGTCCTTCCCACTGCTCCCAAGGGGTCTTGCGTTGCGTGCTGTCCGGGTTTCACTCATCCTTGCCGTCGGCGGCCTCGCCGCCCTCGTCCCCGCCCAGCAGGCGCTTGCGACGACGCCGCACATCCGCGGGCCGATCGTCTCCTACAAGTGCCCTCCGGCGCCGCTCTTCTGCACGCGGACGCTGCGCCCCGGGATCACGCTGACGCACCTGCGAGCGAAGATGCGCTCCGGCACGAACCAGGACATCTACAAGGTGTCGTGGCCCCTCGGTGACACGCACGTCAACCTGAACGCCGAGGCGCTGAACACGCCGAGCGCGAACGGCACGATCCAGCTCGGGACGATCTCGAGCTGGGCGTCGCAGTCCGGCCCGTCGGGGCTCCTGGCCGCCCTGAACGGCGACTTCTTCACCTCGGTCGGATGGAGCGCGGGACACCCGAGCGGGATGCTCGTCCAGAATCGCCACGTGGTCGCGTTCGGCACCGGCGGCTCGGGTGTCGGCTACGAGGCCAACGGACGCATGGTGATGGGCTCGCCCACCGCCAAGCCCACGAAGTTCCTGCTCCCGGGCGGGAGGACGGCGACGATCACGTCGTTTGACTCCGGTTCCGCCGGTCTGGGATCGATCCATGGCGATCAGGTGGTCGTGAAGACGATCGCCGGCAGCGGCACCACCCCGACCATCCCGGCCGGCTTCACCGGGTACATCGTCGGTTCGGCCCAGGCGCCGAACCCGTTCCCGAACATGCTCCGCGGCAGCGAGTCGGTTGCGAACTCGACGGGCAGCGACACGCGCGAGCCGGTCGCCGGCTTCCGCTTCGGCGACGGCGACGGCGCCGTCGCCACGGTCTCGCTCCCGATCACGCTCGCTGCGAACCCGGTTGCGCTCTTGTCTGGACAGGCGCTCGTGATCGCGCGCACGACGACACCGAACATCGCCTCCGTCGGCCTGACCGCGCTCGCCACCCACTCCCGGGTCGTCCGGGTCACCGTCGACGCCGAGGGCTGGAGCGCGGTCAACGACGTCATGGGCGGCAAGCCGCAGCTGGTGTCGAACGGCAAGGTCACGTACCCGACGGCGTGGCAGGATCCGCCGATGATGTCGGGCGACGGCTGGCAGTGGGAGTACGCCCACTGGCGTCCGGCGGTGGCCGAGACGGCGACGCACGGCTGGTTCATCATCACCGGCGGCGTCCACTACGGCGACGGCGTCTACGGCTGGAGCTGGGGCAAGATGCTCGTCCAGCTCGGCGCCCAGAACGCGATGGGCTTCGACAACAACTCGTCGACCGAGCTCTTTGCGCCCGGGAACGGCATCTGGTCGTTCTCGTCCGGGTGGGAGCGCGAGATCACCGAGGCGACCGCCCTCTCCTACCACTGATCGTGCTGATCTAACCTGCGCGGCGTGCAGCCGCTCCGTGATCGATTCCGCGCTCCCGCCGTGATGGGCGTGGTCAACGTCACGCCCGACTCGTTCTCGGACGGCGGTGAGTTCCTCGATCCGGGCGCGGCCGTCGCCCATGCCCTGCAGCTGGCGGCCGACGGCGCCGACCTGCTCGACATCGGCGGCGAGTCGACGCGGCCCGGGTCCGACCCGGTGCCGCTCGAGACCGAGCTCGGGCGCGTCCTGCCCGTCATCCGCCGCCTCCGGGCCGCGAGCGACGTGCCGATCTCGATCGACACCGTCAAGGCCGAGGTGGCGGCCCAGGCGATCCATGCCGGCGCGAGCTTCGTCAACGATGTCACCGCGCTTCGGCACGACCCGGATATGGCGGGTGTCGTCGCCGCCGCGGGTGTGCCCGTATGCCTGATGCACATGCTCGGCGAGCCGAAGACCATGCAGGACGACCCGCGTTACGACGACGTCGTCGCCGAGGTAGCCGGGTTCCTGGCCGAGCGGGTCGAGGCCGCCTGCGCGAGCGGGATCGCGCCCGATCTGATCTGCGTCGACCCGGGCATCGGGTTCGGCAAGACGGTGGCGCACAACCTCGCGCTCCTGCGCCACCTCGACGCGATCGCCGCCGTCGGGCCGCCCGTGCTCCTGGGCGCGTCGCGCAAGTCGTTCCTGGGCCGCATCACCGGCGCTCCCGAGGAGGGCCGCGAGGTCGCCACCGTGGCCGTGAACCTGGACGCGGTGCGGCGGGGTGCATGGATGCTGCGCGTCCACGCCGTGCGCCCGACCCGCGACGCGCTCGCCATCGCAGCTGCGATCGAGACGGCGCCGTGAGCGGCCCACTGGTCGAGATCCGCGGCCTGCGGGTCTATGCCCACCACGGCGTGCGCGACTTCGAGCGCGAGCGCGGCCAGCCGTTCGTGATCGACGTGTGGCTGCACTGCGCACCCTCGGCGGCCGAGACGACCGACGACCTCGCCGACGCCGTCAACTACTCGGCCGTCTGCGATCGCGTCGCCGAGCTCGCAACGGGGGGCCCGTACGACCTGCTCGAGCGGCTCGCGGCGGTCATCGCCGACGACCTCCTGGAGCGGTATCCGGTCGAGGACGTGCGCGTACGAGTGGCCAAGCCCCACGCGCCCGTCAAGCACGACGTGGCGGAGGTCGCGGTCACGGTGCAGCGCCGCGCGCGCGGCT
>DASXZF010000099.1:0-2421 GCA_036502065.1 Gaiellales bacterium | reverse complement strand
CGGCTATTCACCGCGTCGTGCACCGAAAGGGGTCAGACCCCTTTTGGTGCGTCAGCCCGCGACGGCCTCGAGCACCGCCTCGGGGATGTCGAAGTTCGCGTGCACCTCCTGGACGTCGTCCAGGTCCTCCAGCGAGTCGATCAGGCGCAGCAGCTGGCGGGCGCCGCTCTCGTCGAGCTCGACCGTGGTCTTCGGCACCATGGTCAGCTCGGCCGAGCCGACCGTGATGCCGGCCGCCTCCAGGCCGTCGCGCACCGAGGCCAGATCGGTCGGCGCGGTCGTGACCTCCCACGTCGACTCGTCGCGGGCCACGTCCTCGGCGCCCGCGTCGGCCGCCGCGAGCACGATGTCGTCCTCGGACACCTCGTCGGCGGACACGGCGATCAGGCCCTTGCGCTCGAACTGCCACGCCACCGAACCGGGGGCGCCCAGGCTCGAGTTGCTGCGCGAGAACGTGGCGCGCACGTCGGCGGCGGTGCGGTTGCGGTTGTCGGTGAGGGCCTCGACGATGATCGCGACGCCCTCGGGGCCGTAGCCCTCGTAGGTCACGGCCTCGTAGGCGTCCGAGCCCTCGCCGCCGCCCGTCGCCCGGGCGATCGCCCGCTCGATGTTGTCCTTCGGCATGGAGTACGACCGCGCCTTTGCCACCGCCGCGGCGAGCGTCGCATTGGAATCGGGGTCGGGGCCGCCCTCCTTGGCTGCGACGATGATCGCGCGCGAGAGCTTGGTGAAGAGCTGGCCGCGGCGCTTGTCCTCGGCGCCCTTCTTGTGCTTGATCGTCGACCACTTCGAGTGCCCGCTCATGCGGCCGCCTCCTCCCTGCCGGCGATCATGCCGGCGAACTGCCGGTGCAGCCTGCGGTCGGACGTGAGCTCGGGGTGGAACGCGGTCACGAGCACCGCGCCCTGGCGGGCGGCGACCGGAGCGCCCTCGTGCTCGGCAACCACCTCGACACCGGGCCCGATGCGCTCGATCTGGGGCGCGCGGATGAAGACGCCCGGGATCGGCAGATCCTCGCCCATCAGGTGCAGCATCGCCTCGAAGCTTGCGGGCTGGCGGCCGTACGCATTGCGGCGCACGTCGATGTCGATCAGGCCCAGGTAGCGCTGGTCGGGGCGGCCGTCCTCGGCGTGGGCGGCCAGCACGATCATGCCGGCGCAGGTGCCCATCAGCGCACCCCCTCGCGCGTGCAGGTCCCTGATCGGCGCCTCGAGGTCGAATGCGTCGATCAGCTTGGACATCGTCGAGGACTCGCCCCCGGGGATGACCAGGCCGTCGAGTCCGTCCATGTCGCGGGCGACGCGCACTTCGACGGCCTCGAGGCCGACGTCGCGCAGCGCGGCCACGTGCTCGCGGAACGCCCCCTGCAGGGCGAGGACGCCTGCCCTACCAGCCACGCGTCTGCAGCAGGCCCTGCTCGCCGAGCTCGGAGATCTCGGTGCCGTGCATGGCCTCGCCAAGGCCGAAGGACACCTCGGCGACGATGCTCGCGTCGGCGAACTGTGTGGTCGCGCGGACGATCGCGGACGCCATCGCCGCCGGATCGGAGCTCTTGAAGATGCCCGAGCCGACGAACAGGCCGTCCGCGCCGAGCTGCATCATGAGCGCGGCGTCGGCCGGGGTCGCGATGCCGCCCGCCGTGAACGTCACCACCGGCAGGCGCCCGTTCGTCGCGCAGAACTCGACCAGCTCGAACGGGGCCTGGTGCTCCTTCGCGACCGAGTAGAGCTCGTCGGAGTCCATCGTCGTCAGCCGCTTGATCTCGCCCAGGATCGAGCGCATGTGCCGCACCGCCTCGACGACGTTGCCGGTGCCGGCCTCGCCCTTCGAGCGGATCATGGCCGCGCCCTCGCTGATGCGCCGAAGCGCCTCGCCGAGGTTCGTCGCGCCGCACACGAACGGGACGGTGAACTTCCACTTGTTGATGTGGTGGGCCTCGTCGGCGGGGGTCAGCACCTCGGACTCGTCGATGTAGTCGACCTCGAGGGCCTCGAGCACCTGCGCCTCGGCGAAGTGGCCGATGCGGGCCTTCGCCATCACGGGGATCTTGACCGCCTCCTGGATCTCGCGCACCTTCGCGGGGTCGGCCATGCGGGCGACGCCGCCGTCGCGGCGGATGTCCGCCGGCACGCGTTCGAGCGCCATGACGGCGACGGCGCCTGCGTCTTCGGCGATCTTGGCCTGATCGGCGGTGACCACATCCATGATCACGCCGCCCTTGAGCATCTCCGCCATGCCTCGCTTCACGCGGGCGGTGCCGGCCCGCGGGGTGGGCGACGACGGAGCGGCCGGCGTGGTCTCTGGACTCTCAGGGCTGGACAAGTCGGTGCCTTTCGGTGCGTGAGGGGGCCGTCGTGCCCATCGTACGGCGACGGGTCGGTGTGACCGGCACCTCAGCGTGCCACCGACCGGTCAGTGGAT
>DASXZF010000098.1:0-12428 GCA_036502065.1 Gaiellales bacterium | reverse complement strand
GCGGCTTCGGCCGGCTCGGCTACTGGTTCGGCTCCGAGCGCTACGACTTCCGCCCCGACGTCGTCACGTTCGCCAAGGGCGTCGGCTCGGCCTACGTGCCGCTGGGCGGAGCGCTGATGACCGACGGCGTCGGGGCCCGGTTCGTCGAGGGCAAGAACATGTTCACGCACGGGATCACCTATGGCGGCCATCCGGTCGCGACAGCGGTCGCGCTGAAGAACCTCGAGATCATGGAGCGCGAGGACGTGCTCGGGAACGTGCGCCGCAACGAGCCGTACTTCAAGGCCATGCTCGAGCGGCTGGCCGACAAGCCGATCGTCGGCGACGTGCGCGGCGCCGGCTACTTCATGTCGATCGAGCTCGTGCGCGACAAGGAGACGAAGCAGACGTTCTCCGACGCCGAGGGCGAGCGGCTGCTGCGCGGGTTCCTCTCGCCGCGGCTCTACGACGCCGGCCTCATCTGCCGCGCCGACGACCGCGGTGACCCGGTGATCCAGCTCTCGCCGCCGCTGATCGCAACCCGCGAGGATCTCGACTTCGTCCACGACGTGCTCGACACCGTGCTCGACGACGCGTGGACCGAGATGACCCGCTCGGGCGCGAAGACCGCCGTCACCACCTAGCCGCGCCGTGCTCAGCGTCGCGGACATCGTCGCGATCGACGCCCTGCAGCTCGTGCTGCGCGGCGGCAGCGCGGGCTCCGACCGGCCGGTGCGGTGGGTGCACATCTCGGAGCTCGACGACCCGACGCCGTGGCTGCGGGGCGGCGAGCTCATGCTCACCACCGGCCTGCCGCTGCGCCCCGACCCGGCGGCATATGTGCGCCGCCTGGCCGACGCCGGCCTGACCGGCCTGGGCCTCGGGATCGGCCTCGGCTACAACGCGGTGCCGGCGGCGGCCGTCGCCGTGGCCGACGAGCTCGGATTCCCGCTGTTCGAGATCCCCTACGACGTGCCGTTCATCGCCCTGACCGAGGCGGTCTTCACGCGGCTCTCGGATGCGCGCGTCGCCGAGGCGGTGCGCGGCCTGACCGGCGATCTGGTCGAGGCGGTGCTCGGCGGCGATGCCGGCCCGCGCGAGCTGCGCCGGCGGGCGCGCTCGTTCGGCATGCGGGGGACGCTGCCGATGTCGTTCGTCACGCTGCGCCCGGTGACGGCCGACGCCGAGCACATCGCCCGGCTGGCCGACGCCGCCGGGGCGTTCGGGCCCGCGAGCGTCCGCGACGGCGTCGTCGCGGTGCTGATCGAGGCGGCCGACGACGAGGCCGCCGAGGCGGTGGCCGCCGAGATCCTGCGCGAAACGGGCGCAGGCGGGGCCGGCGTCGGCCGCGTGCGCACCGATCCGGCCGGGCTCGCTCGCACCTACGACGAGGCGCTCTACGCGGTCGAGGCCCGCCCGGTCGACGGCACACCGGCCGTGGGGACGTTCCGCGACCTGGGCTCGATCCAGCTCCTGCTGTCGCTGGACGAGCGCGGCGTCGAGCTCTACTGCGAGTCGATGCTGGGGCCGCTGCGCGCCCACGACGCGCGTCACGGCTCGGCGCTGATCGAGTCGCTCGCCGCCTACATCGAGGCGAACGGGCGTTGGGCCGACGCCGCCGCGGCACTCGGTGTGCACCGGCACACGCTCCGCTACCGGATCGACAAGATCGAGCAGCTCACAGGCCGCAGCCCGGCCGACGCGCGCGACCGGCTCGAGCTGTGGCTGGCGCTGCGAGCGCACGACCTGCACGGCCGCCGTGCCCTCGAGCGGGTGTCGTGAGCCGGGTCGCGGTGGTGGGCGCGGGTGGGATCATCGGCCCCGCGATCGTGGCGACGCTGGCGGGCGAGCCGGCCGTCTCCGAGATCGTGTGCCTCGACGTGAACGGCGCCCGCGCCGCCGAGGTGGCCGATGCCCGCGGCGGCGGCAAGGCGACCGGTGCGGCGCTCGACATCCGCGACGCCGATGCCGCTTCGCGGGCGCTCGAGGGGGCGACCGTGCTCGTGAACACCGCCTCCTACCGGATCAATCTGGCGGCGATGGAGGCGGCGCTCGCGGCCGGCGCCCACTATGTCGACCTGGGCGGCCTCTTCCACGTCACCCGCGAGCAGGTGAAGCTCGACGAGCGGTTCCGCGCGGCGGGCCTGCTGGCCGTGCTCGGGATGGGATCGGCGCCGGGCAAGACGAGCGTGATGGCGGCGCGGGCCGTCGAGCTGCTCGGCGGGAATGTCGAGCGGATCGTGATCGGCGCGTCGGGCCGCGATCCCGAGCCGCCGCCGGGGCCGCTGGTCGCGCCCTACGCGGTCGAGACGATCCTGGACGAGCTGACGATGCCCACGCCGGTCGTGCGCGACGGCGAGGTGCAGATGCTCCCCGCGATGACACCTGCCGGCGTCGTCGAGTTCGGCGACCCGGTCGGCCCCGCCGAGACCATCTACTCGATCCACTCCGAGCAGGCCACGTTCACCGACAGCTTCGGCGCCCGCGAGGTCTCGTTCCAGCTCTCGCTCGACCCGCGGTTCCTCGAGAAGGTGCGGCTGCTGTCGGAGATCGGCATCGCCTCGACCGACCCGGTCGACGTCGACGGGCAGACGATCGTGCCGCGCCGGCTGCTGCTGCGGCTGCTGGCCGACCTGCCCCGGGCCGAGCCGTCGCGGCGCACCGTCGGCGTGCACCGGATCGAGGCCTACGGCCCTTCCGGGACGGCCGTGGTCGAGTGCGTCACCCGCGCGGTCGAGGGGCTCGGCTTCGGCGGCGGGATCGCCTCGACCGCGTGCCCGCCGGCCGTCGTCGCCGACATGATCTGCCGCGGCGAGCTGGACGGCCGCGGCGTGCTGCCGAGCGAGCGGGCGGTGCCGTTCGGCCCGCTCTTCGAGCGCCTGCGCCGCTACGGCGTCGAGGTGCGCGAGCAGGCGCCTGCATAAAGGTGCCAGGCACGGCGCTCGGCGCAGCGTATGACCCGACGTTCAGGTGCCGCCGAGTCCCGCGACCCGCGGCGTTCGCCGCCGGCCGGTCGTCCGCGCTCGTGCGTGACGTTCGGCAGAGTGGCCGGTGGGAGCGGCGTCGATGGAGGCGCGGAGGGCGCTGACGGAGCGGGCTTGTCGCCGCTCACCGTTGCTCGGGAGGACGGGATCCGGTCTGACCGCCTCCGAGCCCCTTTTGAACGTAGACGTTCGGCAGGGTCGCAGGCGGAAGCGGCGGAGGCGACGGGCGAGTGCCGTTCGCGGCCGTGGTCTGGTTCGCCGTTTTGGTTGTCGTGGCCACACCCACAGTCTAGGTGACGCTATCGACGATCACACGAGCGCGGCGATCCCGAACCCAATCAGCACCAGCGCTGTTCCCCATCTAACTGCCTGCGCCTTGGCGGCGGGGAGCGCGGCCGCGTTATCGTCGATCGCGGCGAGCATTTGCGAGAGCATCTGTCGGCTCGCGTCGGCGCGGCTGGCGCCACCCATCGTTGCGTAGAAGGTGCGAAGGTCAGCTCCGACCTCGAACGCACGCGGCCAGATCGCGTACACGAGGGGGGCACACCCGACGGCGATGAGCCCCGCCGGCGATCCCCAGCCGGGAGTGCTCGACGCAATGCTGAGGAGCCCGGCGAGCGCGACGACCGCGACGGCGAGGACCCCGCCGGCTTTCGCGTCGAGACTGTCATTCGTGCGGCTTTGGGCGTCGAGCTGCTCGGCGGCGCGCTCGATCAGCATGTCGACGATGGCTTGAGCGTCGTCCTCTGACTGCGGATCGCCTTCGGGTAAAGCGGTTTGATCGGTCGGTTCGCTCACTCCTCAAGCCTAGGGAACCGGCGGGACGCTGCACGTGCTGGAGCTGCGCCGGATTTGCTGATCTGCAGAACACGCACCACACCTGAACCGGTTCCCGTTTGACGGATCAACCTTTGCCGCCCTATGCTGTGACCCGATGTCGAGCTACGCCTGCACAGAGAGGAATCGCGCCCGCTCCCCGTTGAGCGGGCGTCCTGTCGGGCGCTCTCAGAGCTCGCACAACCTCCTCGGCCTTCTCATCCTCGCCCGTTAGGGCGAACGATTTGGCCTACGCGCCGCTCGCCGGCGCACACGCACCCAAGTCACGACGGGAGAGCTGCGCTCTCCCTCAGCCGAGGAGGATCCCCCTGATGGCTTCACCCACGGACACCGTCCGTATCTTCGACACCACCCTGCGGGACGGCGAGCAGTCGCCCGGAATCGCCCTGTCGGCGCCCGAGAAGATCGAGATCGCCCGGCAGCTCGACCGTCTCGGAGTGGACGTGATCGAGGCCGGGTTCGCCATCTCCTCGCCCGGCGAGCGGGAGGGCATCCGGGCCGTGTCGCAGGCCGTCGAATGCGTCGTCGCGTCGCTGGCGCGCACGAACGACGAGGACGTCGACGCCGCCATCGAGTCGCTGCAAGGCGCCCGAAACCCGCGCATCCACGTCTTCATCGCCACGTCGGACATCCATATGGAGCACAAGCTGCGCATGACCCGCGCGCAGGTGCTCGAGGGCGCCGATCGCGCCGTCCGCCGCGCGAAGGCCTTCTGCAGCGACGTCGAGTTCTCGTGCGAGGACGCGACCCGCACGGACGCCGAGTTCATGGCCGAGGTGGTGCGCACCGCGATCGCCGCGGGCGCGACCACGATCAACATCCCCGACACGGTCGGCTACACCGTGCCCGAGGAGTACGTCGAGATCCTGAACGGGCTGCGCGAGCGCGTGCCCGAGGTGGAAGGCGTCGTGCTCTCGGTGCACTGCCACGACGACCTGGGCCTGGCCGTCGCCAACTCGCTGGCCGGCATCGTCGCGGGCGCCCGCCAGGTCGAGTGCACGATCAACGGCATCGGCGAGCGGGCCGGGAACGCCTCGCTCGAGGAGATCGTGATGCTGCTCGCGACGCGCGCGCCGCGCTACGGGCTGCAGACGGGCATCCACACCGAGGAGATCACCCGCTCGTCGCGGCTCGTGTCGCGTCTGACCGGCTACGTCGTCCAGCCGAACAAGGCGATCGTGGGCCGAAACGCCTTCGCGCACGAGGCCGGCATCCACCAGCATGGCGTGCTCGCCCACCGGCGCACCTACGAGATCATGGACGCCGAGTCCGTCGGCCTGCACGGCTCCGACATCGTGCTCGGCAAGCACTCCGGTCGCCACGCGCTGCAGCAGGCGTTCGCCGATCTGGGCTTCACGATCGAGGGCGACGACCTGCGCCGGGCGTTCACCCGGTTCAAGGAGCTCGCCGACCGCAAGGGCAAGATCAGCTCGCTCGACCTCGAGGCGCTGGCCTCCGACTCGCTGCGCGAGCGCGAGGAGCCGATCACGCTCGTGCGCCTGGCGATCGCGACGGCCACCGGCGAGACCGCGCGGGCCGAGGTCACGATCGCAAACGGCGAGGGCGAGCGCACCGCCGAGGGCACGGGCGACGGCCCCGTCGACGCCGCCTTCTCGGCCGTCAACCGGCTGCTCGACCTGCCGGTGACGCTGATCGAGTACACGATCGGCGCCGTCACCGGCGGCGCGGACGCCCTGGGCGAGGTCCGGGTCGTCGTCGAGGTCGGCGGCAGGACGTACGCCGGCCAGGCCGTATCAACCGACATCACCGAGGCGTCTGCGGAGGCCTATCTGCGTGCCTGCGCGCACGCCCGGCTCGCGACCGAGCCAGACCAGGACAAGGAGCTGATCGGAGTCTGATGAGCGAATCCCGCCCCACCCCCATCGTCGCCTGCCTTGCCGGCGACGGCATCGGCCCCGAGGTGATGGCCGAGGCAGGCCGCGTCATCGACGCCGTCTCGGATCTCTTCGGCGTGCGCCTGCGGCAGGTGCACCTGCCGTTCGGCGGCGAGGCGATCGACCGCCACCGCGATCCCTTCCCGGCCCACGTGCGCGCGGCCGTGAAGGCCTCCGACGCGGTGCTCCTGGGCGCCGTCGGCGGCCCGCGCTGGAACGCCGCCGCGCGCCGGCCCGAGCAGGGGCTGCTCGACCTGCGCAAGGATCTCGACGCGTTCGCCAACCTGCGCCCCGTGCGCCACGGCGACATCGACCTGATCGTCGTGCGCGAGCTGACCGGCGGCCTCTACTTCGGCCAGAAGGTGCTCGAGGACGACCGCGCGTCGGATCTGTGCACCTATGACCGGTCGCAGATCGAGCGGGTGGCGCGGTGGGCGTTTCGGCTCGCGCGGCGCCGGTCGGGGCGGGTCGTGTCGGTCGACAAGCAGAACGTGCTCGCCACGTCGAAGCTGTGGCGGCGGGTGGTCGGCGAGCTGCACGCGGCCGAGTACGCCGAGATCGAGCTCACCCACGAGCTTGTCGACTCGTTCGCGATGAACCTCGCCACGCGGCCCGAGCGCTACGACGTGATCCTGACCGAGAACCTGTTCGGCGACATCCTGTCCGACCTGGCCGCGGCGGTCGGCGGCGGCCTCGGCATCGCGCCGTCGGCGTCGCTCGGGCCGGAGGCGCCCGGCATCTTCGAGCCGGTGCACGGCTCGGCGCCCGACATCGCCGGCCAGAGCGAGGCCAACCCGATCGCGATGATCCTGTCGGTGGGGATGATGTTCACCTACGGCCTGAACCGGCGCGACATCGGCCGCGCCATCACCGCCGCGGTCGATTCGGTGCTCGCCGAGGGGATCGCGACCTCCGATCAGGTGGCCGGCGGCCGCGTCTACGCCACCTGGGAGGTCGGCCAGGCCGTCTGCGACGCCCTCGGCCATCACGCCACCGCGAGCGCAGAGTTCCAGGAGCACCCTTTTGAATCGAGGCTGGTGGCCCGTGGATAGCCGCCGCATGACCGGCGCCGAGGCGATCATCCGCTGCCTCGAGGCCGAGGGCGTGACCGACGTGTTCGGCCTGCCCGGGGGCGCGATCCTGCCGCTCTACGACGCGTGGGCCGAGCACGAGCACACGATCCGCCACTTCCTCGTCCGCCACGAGCAGGGCGCCGGGCACATGGCCCAGGGCTACGCGCGGGCGACCGGCAAGGTCGGCGTCGCCATCGCCACGTCCGGGCCGGGCGCGACCAACCTCGTGACGCCCATCGCCGACGCCTACCTCGACTCGACCCCGATCGTGTGCATCACCGGCCAGGTGCCGACGCACCTGATCGGCACCGACGCCTTCCAGGAGGCCGACATCCAGGGCATCACGATGCCGATCGTGAAGCACTCGTGGCTCGTCAAGGACGTGACCGAGCTGCCGCAGGTGTTCCGCGAGGCGTTCCACGTCGCCCGCTCCGGCCGCCCCGGCCCGGTGCTGATCGACGTGCCCAAGGATGTGCAGCTGGCGAGCTTCGACTTCACCTACCCGCGCCAGACCGACATGCCCGGGTACCGGCCGTCGCGCCACGGGCATCCGAAGCAGATCATCACGGCGGCCGAGGCGATGATCGCCGCCGAGCGGCCGGTGTTCTACGTCGGGGGCGGCGCGGTCACCTCGGGCGTCGACCCCGCCGAGCTGATCCGGATCGCCGAGACGCTGCAGATGCCGGTCGTGACGACGTTGATGGCCAAGGGCGTCTTCCCCGACTCACACCCGCTCTGCCTGGGCCTGCCCGGCATGCACGGCTCCAAGGCGGCCAACTGGGCGATGCACCGCGCCGACCTGCTGGTCGCCTGCGGCTCGCGGTTCGACGACCGCGTCACCGGCAAGCTCTCGACGTTCGCGCCGGGCGCCAAGGTGATCCACATCGACGTCGACCCGGCCGAGATCGACAAGAACCGGGCCGCCCAGGTGCCGATCGTCGGCTCGATCGAGCTCGTGATCCCCAAGCTCGCCGATGCGGTCGCCTCGCGCCAGAACGGCGGCCCGCCGCGCGCGGCCGAGTGGCTCGAGACGGTGCACGGCTGGCAGCGCGAGTTCCCGTTCCGCTACCACCGGGGCGGCAAGCTCAAGCCGGAGTTCGTGATCGAGCGCCTGCGCGACCTGACCGCCGGCGAGGACGTGATCTGGACGACGGGCGTCGGCCAGCACCAGATGTGGGCGGCGCAGTACCTCGAGATCGACCATCCACGGCGCTGGATCACCTCCGGCGGCGCCGGGACGATGGGCTTCGGCGTCCCGGCCGCCATCGGCGCCAAGGTGGCGTGCCCGGATGCGATCGTGATCAACATCGACGGCGACGGCTGCTTCCAGATGACGATGCAGGAGCTGGCCACGGCGCGCATGTACGGCATCGCGGCGATCCACGTCGTGATCAACAACGGGTGGCTGGGGATGGTGCGCCAGTGGCAGGAGCTGTTCCACTCGGAGCGCTTCTCCGAGACGAACCTGACCGTCGACCTGCCCGACTACGTGAAGCTCGCCGAGGCGTTCGGCGTGGCGGCGTTCCGCTGCGAGACGGTCGAGGAGGTCGACGACGCGATCCGCGGCGCGCTCGCCTGCGGCGGCCCGGCGGTGATCGACGCGCGCGTCGACCGCGAGGAGAAGGTGTACCCGATGGTGCCGGCGGGCGGCTCGGCGAACGACATCATCGACGTCGAGTGGGCCGAGGACGACAACCAGTGGGTGGAGGAGGGCGTATGAGCGCCGTGTTCAGATGGGGCCTGGCCCCGTCACGGACGGGGCCAGGCCCCGATTCGGAGCGCACGTGATGACCAGCGACATGCACACGCTGAGCGTGCTCGTCCAGAACCGCCCCGGCGTGCTCACGCGCTGCGCGGGCCTCTTCGCGCGGCGAGGCTTCAACATCGAGTCGCTGGCGGTCGGGCCAACCGAGGAGACGAGCCGCAGCCGCATCACGATCCGGGTCGACTGCTCGCAGCACTCGGTCGACCAGGTGACGAAGCAGCTCTACAAGCTGGTCGACGTGCTGAAGGTCTCCGAGCTCGGCACCACGGCGGTCGAGCTGGAGCTGCTGATGATCAAGGTCACGTCCTCGCCCGAGCGGCGGCCCGAGATCATCAGCCTGGCCGAGGTGTTCGAGTCGCGGGTCGTGGACGTCGGCCCCGAGGCGGTCAGCTTCGCCTGCGTCGGCCCGCCGGATAGGCTTCACGCGCTGGAGGAGCTGCTGCGCCCCTACGGCATCCGCGAGCTGGTGCGCACGGGCCGGATCGCGCTCGACCGCGACGGCGAGCTGGGACAACGACGACGGATAAGGGTGGTTGCATGAGCACGACGATCTATTACGAGTCCGATTGCGATCCCGCCGTCCTCGGCGGCAAGACGATCGCGATCATCGGATACGGCAGCCAGGGCCACGCCCACGCGCTGAACAACAACGACAGCGGCCACACGGTCGTCGTCGGCGCGCGGCCGGACTCGCGCGCCTGGAAGGCGGCCACCGAAGACGGCCTGCCCGTCGCCACCGTCGCCGAGGCGACCGCCCAGGCCGACATCGTCATGGTGCTCGTCCCCGACCACATCCAGGCCGGGCTCTACCGCACCGAGATCGCCCCCAACCTGCGCCCGGGCGCGATGCTCATGTTCGCGCACGGCTTCACGATCCACTTCGGCCAGATCTCGCCTGCGGCCGACATCGACGTGGCCATGATCGCGCCCAAGGGGCCGGGCCATCTCGTCCGGCGCCAGTACACGGAGGGCATCGGCGTCCCGGGCCTGATCGCCGTCCACCAGGACTCGAGCGGCCACGCACACGCGCTCGCCCTCGCCTACGGGCACGGCATCGGCTGCGCCCGCGGCGGCCTGATCGAGACCACCTTCGCAGAGGAGACCGAGACCGACCTGTTCGGCGAGCAGGCCGTGCTCTGCGGTGGTGTCACCCGCCTCATCCAGACCGGCTTCGAGACGCTCGTCGAGGCGGGCTACCAGCCCGAGATCGCCTACTTCGAGTGCCTCCACGAGCTGAAGCTGATCGTCGACCTGATCTGGGAGGGCGGCCTGGCCGGGATGCGCTACTCGATCTCGGACACGGCCGAGTACGGCGACCTGACCCGCGGCCCGGTCGTGATCGACGAGCACGTCCGCGAGTCGATGCGCAGCCTCCTGCGCGACATCCAGGAGGGCCGCTTCGCGCGCGACATCATCGCCGAGGAGGCCGCCGGGCGCCCGCAGTTCCAGGCCCTGCGCCGCCGTGCGGCCGAGCACCAGATCGAGCAGGTCGGCGCCGAGCTGCGCGCGATGATGCCGTGGATCGGGCAGAGCGCGAAGGCGAAGGCGGGCACCTGACCCGGCCGGCGACGTGACAGACGACCCGGCGCCGGTCGCGCTCTACTGCTACGACGGCTCGCCCGACGCCCGCAACGCGTGCGAGCGCGCTCCCGCGCTGCTCGGCGGCCACGACGCGGTCGTGATGTGCATCTTCGAGTCGATCCTGGCGCTGCCGACCGGCGGCGACCTGGGCGCGCCCGACCTGATGCCGCCCGACGAGGTCGAGCAGGTCGACCACGCCGCCCGGCAGCGCTCGCTCGATCTGGCCGAGGAGGGCTGCGCGCTCCTGCGCGCGGCCGGCGTGGCGGCGACGCCGGTCGCGGTCGAGGGGCTGGGATCGGTGTGGCGCACGATCCTGGCCGAGGCCGACGAGCGCGATCCGGCGGTCGTCGTGCTCGGCTCGCGCGGAATCACGGGCGTCCGCTCGCTCGTGCTCGGAAGCGTGTCCCACGGGGTGGCCAACCACTCCCACCGCCCCGTCCTGATCATCCCCGCGCCGCGGGACTGAGCCGGCTGCTGGTCTAGCGCGACCGGCGCAGCGACGCCGGCCGCGACGGCGCCGGTATCAGCCGAAGCGGCTTGGGCCGCTGCTGGCCTGCGCCCGCGACACCGGGCCACGTCGCCCGCGTCCGAGCCGTCTGTGGCCGTCCGACCCCCGAAAACGTGGCCGGGCGCGGCCGGTTGGCAAACCCGGTCGACGTGAGCGGGTGCTGGCGGCCGGGATGCGTCAGGGTCGGCTCCTCGTGGCGCACCTCGGCGACGACCGGCTCGGCGACCGGCCGCTCGGGCGCCGGCTCCGGCGCGACCTCTGCGATCGGCTCGGGCTCGACCTCTGCGATCGGCTCGGGCTCGGCCTCAACGATCGGCTCGGCCTCCGCGACGGGCTCCGGCTCGGACACGGACTCGGTCTCCGCGACCGGCTCGGGCTGCGCCACCGGCTCGGTGAACGGCTCCCACGCCACAGCGGACTCGGGTGGCGGCGCGTCGTTCCCCTTGCGCCGGCGCCACATCACATAGAGCAGGCCGCCCACGGCGACCCCGACCAGAAGACCCTTCTTCACCGTCATCACGCTCCTTGCCCCACCACCGTGACCCCTGACCCCGGGAACGGGATGGTACTCCTGTGCGCGCCGGATGGCCATCCCTCGCACGGGCGATCCGAACAGCGGCCTGCGGCGAATACCCCGCATGGTCCCTCTGCCGAGCGGTAGCATCGCCGCTGTCTTGCCCGAACGCTCGCCGTCGCTCGTCACGTTTGCCCCGAGGAGCGCCGCCCGCGGCGTCGCCCTGATCGCGCACGGCGGCAAGTCGCGCTCGGGCGCCCCCGACTCGAACCTGCGGACGCCCGCGCTGCGGATGTTCCCGTATGCGGGCGACCTCGTCCGCGCCGGCCGCCGCGCCGGCCTCGCCGTCGCCCAGCTGCGCTACCGCGTGGTCGGGTACAACGACGGCGACCCCGTCGCCGATGTCGAGTGGGCGATCGCACACCTGGCCGAGCGATTCGACGCGCCGGTGTGCCTCGTCGGCCACTCGATGGGCGGGCGCGCGGCCCTGCGGGCGGCCGGCCACGAGCGCGTGACCGCGGTCGCCGGCCTCGCGCCGTGGCTGCCGCCGGACGAGCCCGTGCACCAGCTGGCCGGACGCACGGTCATGCTGGTCCACGGCACCCGCGACCGCGTCACCGACCCGGCCAGGTCGCTCGAGTTCGGCCGCCGGGCGCGTGACACCGCCGCTCGCGTGGCCCGTTTCGAGCTCGCGCGCACCGGCCACACGATGCTCCAGCGCGTGCCGCTCTGGCACTCGCTGACACGCCGTTTCGTGCTCGGCGCGCTCGGCTTCGAGCCCATGGACGAGCGGCTGGCCGAGGCGTTCGCGCTGCCGGGCGACCGCGCCCTGCGGGTGCCACTGTGAGCCGCCTGCGAGTTGCCGTCGTCGGCAGCGGTGTCGCCGGCCTGACCGCCGCGCACATCATCGGCCAGACGCACGAGGTGACCCTGTTCGAGCGCGACGCCCGCCTCGGCGGCCACGCGAACACGATCGGGATCCCCGCCGCCGACGGACGCGAGGTCGCCCTCGACACCGGCTTCATCGTCCACAACGAGCGCACCTACCCCACCCTGCTGCGGCTCTTCGCCGACCTCGGCGTCGCGACACAGGCGAGCGACATGTCGTTCGGCGTGCGCTGCGAGGGCTGCGGCCTCGAGTACGCCGGCGCCCGTGGGATGCAGGGCGTCGTTCCGAGCCCGAGCGTGCTCGGCCGGCCGCGCTACCTGCGCATGCTGGGCGAGGTGAAGCGCTTTCACCGCCACGCGCGGGCCGTGCTCGCAGACCCCGCCGCCGACGACCTGACGCTGGA
>DASXZF010000097.1:0-2626 GCA_036502065.1 Gaiellales bacterium | reverse complement strand
GGTGAGCGCGACCTCTATCTGGACGAGGAGGTCGCCGGGGCCGGGCTCGGGCTTCGGCACGTCCTCGATCCGGAGATCGCCCGGCGCGTAGAGCCGTGCCGCCTTCACGGCGTGAAGACGACCTTCAGCGCGTCGCCGGTTCGGTAGAGCTCGACGCCCTCGAGGAAGCGCTCGAGCGGCATCGTCGTCACCTGCGGCAGCACGAGCGTCGGCAGCAGATCGACGGCGGCGCGAAAGTACGCCGGGCTCGCCGAACGCGAGCCGACGACGTGCAGCTCCTTGCGGTACACGGCGTCGAGCGCGACCGGCACGTCCTGCTCCGGCGCCGCGAACACGAGCAGCGTCCCACCCGGCTCGAGCCGGTGCAGCGCCTCGTTCATGCCGCCGTGAGCGGTGACGACCGCCGCGTCGACAGGATCGTCGTCGTCCAGCTCGGCGCCGAGCAGGTGCGCCTGGGCGCGCCGGTCCTCGCGGAGCTCGAGCGCGACCACGTCGTCGCCACGGCGGCGCAGCACCTGGATCCACAGCTGGCCGACCGCGCCGCAGCCGACGACGAGCACGCGGCCGCGCGGCACCGAGTCGGCGGCGCGCAGCACGCACGCGAGCGGCTCGACCCACACGCCGTCGAGCTCCTCGAGCGTGTCGGGCAACGGCACGCAATGCGTCGCGCGCAGCTGCTCGGCGAAGCCGCCGGGAGCGATGCGCAGCTCGCGGAACTCGCCGCACGTCGACTGATGCCCGGCGAGGCAGCGCTCGCACGTCCCGCACGGGACGCGGTGCATGACCGTCACGCGCGCGCCGTTCTCGAGCACGCCCGCGACCTCGTGGCCGAGCACGCTCCCGGCTGCTGCGCGCCCGAGCTTGTCGACGTCGGTGCCGCACAGCCCGCAGCCGAGCACGCGCACGAGGAGGCCCGGGCCGGCGGGGTCGGGCAGGTCGGCGAGCTCGGGCAGCCCGTCCTCGTCGAGTACGACCGCGCGCACGGCCCCATCGTAGGGCCGTGCGCGCGGTCGGGACGATGCGTTAGTGGTGCACCGGGAACGAGACGAGCCGGCGCGCGGCGATGCCGCTGAGGATCGGGTCGCCCGGCTTGCGGGCGCGCACGAACACGGCGAGGATCTGCTGACGCGACGAGGCCGGGAACGAGCCCGCCTGGTGCATCGTCATCGTCGCCCAGCCGTCGGCACCGGTCGGCGTCTCGGCCGGGATCGAGAACTGCTGGAACGGGATCGCCTCCGCGAGCACGAGTGCGCCCGCGACGGAGCGGCCGCTGCACGCCGAGACGTGGATACGGACGGTGATGTCGGTTTGCGCACGCGTGATCGGCGTCGGCGTGACTTGCTGGCCGTCGATCTGGAGCTGCGCCGGGAGCGTGATCTGGCTCACGTTGAGCGGGCCGGTGCCGCTCGGGCAACCGGTCGCGGGCGTGGCAGGCGTCTTGGCCGTGACCACCGCGGTCTGGTCGGACGTTGCCTGCGAGCTGCCGTCGCTGTTCTTCGCGGTCACGCGAACGCGGAGCGTGTCGCTCACGTCGGCATGCTTCACGAGGTACGTCGACGAGTCGGCCCCGCTGATATTCGCGCAGCCGGCGCCGTTCTTGTCGCAGCGGCGCCACTGGTAGGCGTACGAGATCGGCGTCGTGCCGCCCCAGGAGCCGGACGATGCCGACAGCGTCTGCCCTTCCTGGGCGGTGCCCGTGATCGACGGAAGGCTCTGGTTCGTCGGTGCGGCGGTGCTCGCTGCGCTCGAGAGCCCCGCGACGGCAAGCACCGTCACGACTCCCGCGGCGAGCAGCGCCAAGAGGTTCATCCTGCGCGTCATTCCTTCTCCTTGGTTTGCGGTCAGGGGAGTCATTCCCCGCCCGCAGGTTCAACGGGTGAAGGCAGCGTGAGGTTCCGGTAAATCCGGCCCGGCGCGGTACACTGACCGCCGCCCGGGGCTATAGCTCAGTTGGGAGAGCGCCTGGATCGCACCCAGGAGGTCGGCGGTTCGAGCCCGCCTAGCTCCATCTCCGAGAAGGCCCGCGCCGGCGGGCCGCCGCCTCCGGATGTGTGAGTATGACTTTGAAATCGTGTCTAACCTCGCCGCCACGGCCACCGACGTCCCAGCCGCTCGTCCCGACCCGAACCCATCCGGCGTATCCGGTCGGTCGAAGATTGCGGCCCGGTTCGCGTTCGCAGCCGCAGTCGGGTTCGTTGCCGGGGCGGCGACCGAGTGGTCGGTGCCGCACCTGCCGTTCGCCCTCGAGCCGCTCGGCAACAGCGCGGCTCCCTGGGTGCTCGTCGCCTTCGCTGTGGCCTTGACCGCCCGCCGGATGGGCGAGTCGCTGCGGCTGGCCGTGGTCACCCTGGTCGCCCTTGTCTTGGGCTTCTACGCGGCGGAGGCCTACCGCGGTTGGCCGGTGTCCCGGCACCAGATCGTGGTCTGGTGTGTTGCCAGCGTCGTGGTCGGCCCGCTGGTCGGGCTGGCCGCCGGCTGGTTCCGACACGCCGGCCGCACCGCGGGCGCACTCGGCGCAGGCGTGCTCGGCGGTCTGCTGGCCGGTGAGGCGGTCTACGGCATCACGAAGCTCAGGTTTTCGACGCCCGCCGACTACTGGCACGTGCAGCTCGTTCTCGGCCTGGGC
>DASXZF010000096.1:0-2118 GCA_036502065.1 Gaiellales bacterium | reverse complement strand
CGCCGTGCCGCTTGTGTTGCGCAACGGTGGCGGTGCCCCGCGGCGGGTGATCGTCGGCGACGCGGCGCCCGACGGCGTCGGCCTCGAGCCGGTGCGGTTCGACGTCGAGATCGGGGCGGGGGAGGAGCGCGTCCTGGAGCCCGTGGCGATCCCGCGCCGGCGCGGCCCGATCCGCTTCACGGCCGCCGAGGTGCGCGTCGTCGGCCCGCTCGGCGTGGCGTTTCGCGACCGCAGCCACCCGGCCACCGCGGTCACGGCCGTCGCCTGGCCCGACGTGCTGCAGCTGCGCGACGCAAAGCTCCTGCCGCCGGGGCGGCGCCCGCACGGCGAGCGCACGATCCGCGGCGAGGCCTCGGCGCGCGAGTTCGAGAGCCTGCGCGACTACGTCCGCGGCGACGAGTATCGCCGCATCGCCTGGAAGGCGACCGCGCGGCGCGGCAAGCCGGTCGTCGCGATGCACCAGCCCGAGCGCGGCCAGACGCTCCTGCTCGCGCTCGAGGCCGGGCGGCTGATGGAGGGCGCGGGCGGAGACGGGCTGGGCAAGATCGACCGGGCCGTGAACGCGGCGGTGATGCTGACGGCGGTCGCACGCGAGTACGGCGACGCCGTCGGCATGCTCGCGTTCTCGCACCGGCCGCTCGCGACGCTGCCCCCGTCGGCGCGGGCCGGACAGCTGCGGCGGGTGGTCGACGCGGTCGCGACGATCGAGCCCGACCTGGTCGAGCCCGACTGGCGCACCTGTCTGGCCGGTCTCGTGCGCATGTCGCGGCGGCGGGCGGTCGTGGTGGTGTTCTCCGACGCGCTCTACGCCCAGACCGACGACCGGCTCGCGGCGCTTCTGGGGACGCTCGCGCGCCGGCACGTGGTCATGTTCGCCTCGATCCGCGACGCCGAGCTGACCGAGGTCGCCGCCCGGCCCGTCACCGACCCGCAATCGCTCTACGAGCGCGGCGTCGCGACGCAGGTGATCGACGACCGCGAGGCGGCCCTCCAGGTGATCCGCCGCCGCGGCGTGCACACGGTCGACACCGGCCCCGAACGGCTGACCGAGGCCGTCACCGAGCGCTTCCGTGCCCTGCGCGCAACGGTCGCGTAACAGTCTGGCGACAGGCCGGCGGGGACGCATCTTGGGCCGATCCAGGTAGGGCACCATGCAGAGATGGCACGGATCGGTCGCATCGGCTTCCCGCTGGCCGCGGTCTGCGCGGTGATCGCCGGCAGCGCATGGCTGACGCCGGATGCCTCTGACCAGCCGCCGCCGATCAGCGTGAGCGTGGACGGCTCGGCGCGCCAGCTCGCCGCCGGCTCGACGCTCGCAGACGCCGTCGCAAGCCTCGGTCTGCATCCCCGCGCGGGCGATCTGGTGGATGTCACCGGCGTGACGCTGCGCACCAGTGTCTACCCGGGCACCGTGCTCGTCGACGGCGCGGCCGTCGCCGCGAACGACCGGCTGCGCAGCGGCGACCGCTTGCGGCTCCAGCCCGGCCCCGACCGCACCGAGCCGGTGACGGTGCGCCGCGTGCCCGTCCCCGGCGGCGAGCCCGCCGATCCCGAGTATTACCTGGGCCGGGTGCCCGGCGAGGAGGTGACGGTGCAGGGCAAGATCTCGGGCAAGGTGGCCTCGAGCGCGTTTCACGCCACCGGGCCGGCGAGCGTGCCGCACGCCGTCGCGCTCACGTTCGACGACGGCCCGTGGCCGGGACAGACCCTGCGGATCCTCGCGATCCTCCGGCGGCTGCACGCCCCGGCGACGTTCTTCGTGGTCGGTGACCTGGCCGAGCACTTTCCGCGGCTGATCGCCGCCGAGCGGCGCACGCCGGGCGTGCTCGTCGAGGATCACTCGTGGACGCATCCGCTGGTGCCGCCGTTCGGCGAGCAGCGCCCGAAGACCGTGCGGTTCCAGATCGCGCGCACGCTGCAGACGCTCACCGCCGAGGGCGTGCACGCGACCCTCTTCCGGCCGCCCGGCGGCGGGTGGTCGGACAAGGTGGTCGCGATCGCCTCGAGCCTCGGCGTGCGGCTCGTGCTGTGGTCGGTCGACCCGCGCGACTGGGCTGCGGGCGCAACCGCGAAGGGCGTCGCCCATTCCGTGCTCACGCACGTCCACGCCGGCTCGAT
>DASXZF010000095.1:0-18900 GCA_036502065.1 Gaiellales bacterium | reverse complement strand
CACGTCCTCGAAGAAGCGGTTGACGACGGGGGCGAGCACGGCGGCCGCCGCCAGGTTCTCGGGCGGGTCGGCCAGGACGCGGGCGAGGTCGCGCTCGGCGCTGTCTTGCAGCAGCGACTCGTCCACGCTCCCGGCGGGCGTGTCTGCGGCGATGCGCACGCACCGGCCGTAGGCGTCGCGGACGGCGTCGCGGTCGGGGCCGGCGAACGCGTGCAGCGCCCGCGCCCGGGCGGCGACGTCGACGGGCTCGGTCGCGCCCGATCCCCGGGCGGCGCGCAGCTCCTCGACGGTGACGCCTTCGTCCAGCAGCAACGGCTCGAGACGGTCGAGCACGAACTCGGTCGCCCGCTCGCCGAGCAGCTCGACGGGGTCGAGCAGGTAGCCGCGTGCGAGGGCAATCGCGACGACGCCGGCGGCGGCCCGGCGCAGCCCGAAGGGATCACGGCTCCCGGTCGGCTCCATGCCGAGCCGGAACGCCACCGCCAGCGTGTCGGCCTTGTCGGCGATCGCAAGCACGGCCCCGGCGGCGCTCGCAGGCAGCTCGCCGCCGGCCTCGACCGGGCGGTGGTGGTCCTCGATCGCCGCGCACACGGCCTCGTCCTCACCCGCGGCCCGGGCGTACACCGAGCCTGCATAGCCCTCGAGAGCGGCGAACTCGCTCACGAGGCCCGACACGAGGTCGGCCTTGCACAGCGCCGCCGCCCGCACCGCAGCGTCGCGCACGTCGACCGCAAGGTCGTTGCGGGCGCACAGCCCGCGCACGATCGGGTCGAGCCGCGCGACCTTGTCGGCGATCGATCCGGATCCCTCCAGGAAGCTGACGCGGCCGAGCTCGGCGGCCATCGCCCCGATCCCCCGCTCCAGGTCGCGGCGATAGGCGAACGCGGCGTCGTCGAGCCGGCCGACGAGCACCTCCTCGTTGCCCGCCCGCACGACGTCCGGCTCGCCGCCGTTTGACACGAACAGGAACCGCGGCTCCAGGGCGGCGCCGACGCGGCGCACCGGGAAGTAGCGCTGGTGCGACTGCATCGCCGTCACCACCACGCGGTCGGGCAGCTCGAGATAGCGCTCGTCGAACCGGCCCTGGAGCACCACCGGCCACTCCACCAGGTACACAACCTCGTCGAGCTTTCCGCCCGGGTCCTGCCACGGGCCGGCGGCATCGAGGCCGGCGACGATCACCGATCGCCGCTCGCCGGCGTCGGCCATCGCCCGCACCGCGCGCAGGTCGGCCAGGTAGGTCGCGGCGGCGCCGAGGCGGGCGTGGCCGCCCTCGTAGCGGTGGCCGTAGGTCGTCTCGCCGCTCGTGAGCCCCATCAGCCGCATCGGCACGACCGCATCGCCGAGCTTGGCGACGAGCCAGCGCACCGGGCGCGAGAAACGGCCGCCCTCGAACCGCATCGACTTCGAGAACTGGATCCCCTCGACGAGCGCGGTGACGATGTCGGGAACGAGGTCTGCGACCGGCGTCGGGGTGCCCTCGGAGATCGCCCACACGAACCCGTCGCGATGTGCGAGGCCGGCCGGTTCGAGGCCGTGCTTGCGCGCGAAGCCCGCCAGCGCCTGCTCGGGCGCATCGGCGCGCGGGCCGCGCACCTCGGAGCGCTCCGCGGGCCGCTCTGCGGGGAGTCCGAGCGCGATCGCGGCCAGCCGCCTGGGGGCGACGTGGACGCGGCGCTCGGCCGCGGCGAGGCCGGCACGGGCGAGGGCGGCGTCGAGCAGGCCGGGCATCTGCGCCTCGGCCTGGCGGCAGGCGGCCGCGGGCAGCTCCTCGCACCCGACCTCGACGAGCAGGTCAGACACCGGCCTCCTCCACCTCGAGGTAGATCCGGGCGACCGCCTGGGCGAGCCTGCGCATCCGCAGGATGTAGCCGGCCCGGTCGGTGACGGCGATCGCTCGGCGGGCGTCGAGCAGGTTGAAGGCATGCGAGCACTTCAGCACGTGGTCGTAGGCGGGCAGCGGCAGGCGGGCTTCGAGGCAGCGGCGCGCCTCGGCCTCGTAGTCGTCGAAGTGCCGCGCGTGCACCGCGACGTCGGCGAGCTCGTAGTTGTAGATGGACATCTGGCGCTCGTTCTGGAGCAGCACATCGCTCCAGCGCGTGTCCGGCGACCACCACATGTCCTGGGCGCGGCGAACGCCCTGCAGGTACATGCAGAGGCGCTCGGTGCCGTAGGCGAGCTCGACCGAGATCGGGTCGAGGTCGATGCCGCCGGCCTGCTGGAAGTAGGTGAACTGGGTGATCTCCATCCCGTCCATCCACACCTCCCAGCCGAGCCCGGCAGCACCCAGCGACGGGTTCTCCCAGTTGTCCTCGACGAAGCGCACGTCGTGCCGCGGGACGTCGATCCCGATCGCCTGCAGCGACGCGAGGTAGAGGTCCTGCACGTCGGCCGGCGCGGGCTTGAGGATCACCTGGTACTGGTAGAACTGCTGGAAGCGGAAGGGGCTCTCGCCGTAGCGGCCGTCGTCGGGCCGGATCGACGGCTCGACATAGCCGGTGCGCCACGGCTTGGGGCCGAGCACGCGCAGGAAGGTGGCGGGGTTCGACGTGCCCGCGCCGACCTCGGTGTGGTACGGCTGCATGATGGTGCAGCCCTGCTCCTGCCAGTAGGCCTGGAGCGCCGCGAGCATGCCCTGGAAGGTGTGCGCCATCGCGGCCGCAAGCTATCAGCCGGGCGGGCGTGAGGGGCCGGATCAGGCCTGCAGCGTGCGCATGCGGAAGCCGCCGTGATGGGCGTAGGTCGTCTCGACGACCCGCACCGCATCGGCCGCCGCGGCCGGCTCGAGCGGGCCGGGGCGAAGCGGCCGCTCGATCAGGCCCTCGATCGCCTCCAGGCTGCCCGGGCGCAGCCCGAAACCGTCCGCGTCGCCGGAGCAGAACTCGCACACGGCGCCGCCGGCCGCCGCCGAGTAGCCGATCAGCGGCCCATCCCGGCCGCACGAGGCGCACGACGTCAGGTGCGGCAGGTAGCCGGCCAGGAGCAGGAGCTTCAGCTGGAACCCGACCGCCAGGCCGTCCTGCGCCGGCCGGCCGGCGTCGGGCATCGGCCCGTCGAGGAGGTCGAGGAAGCGGACGAGGCCCTCGAAGACGCGCGGCTGCCGCTCGGGCTCGGGATGCAGCTTCAGCACCGCCTCGGCGCCGATCAGCGCCACCGCCAGCGGATAGGGGCGTTCCCGCACCGCCGAGTGGGCCGAGACGATGTCCGCGCCCGAGACCGTGTGCAGCTCACCCCGGCCCTCATGCAGCATGAGCGCCGCCCGCGTGAGCGGCTCGAGCCTCCCACCGAACCGCGAAGTCGTCTTGCGCACGCCCTTGGCGATCGCGTTCACCCGGCCGCGTTCGGCCGTGTAGAGATGCAGGATGCGGTCGGCCTCGCCGAAGCGCATCGAGCGCAGGACGATCGCATCGGCGCGGTAGGTGCGTCCCATCCGGCCAGTGTATGGGCGAGGGCGGCGGCACGGCCAAATGGCACACGCTCGAGGCGCCAAGTGGCGCACCCCCGTCGGGCAATTGGCACACGCTGAATGCGCCAAGTGGCACATCCCGGCGTCGGGCCAAATGACACACGCCGAATGCGCCAAGTGGCACATCCCGGCGTCGGGCCAAATGGCCGCCGCACGAACGGCCAAGTGGCCGGCTATACCGCCTCGAAGCGCCCAGCCCCCACGCGAGAGCGCGTCGATGCGCGCTGCGACCGCCGCGGGTGCGTCGGTGCTCTCGATCACCTGACCGAGCTCCGTCAGGCCGCGCTCCATCGACCGGTAGCACTCGACCACTCGGTCACCGAGCCGCGGGCGCTCGGCGCGGGTGCGCTCCCGCTCGAGGACGACCGGGAGCGGCGCCCAGAGCGTGAACACGAACACGGGCGCCGCAGCCGTGTAGGCGCGGAGGAATCGCTGCACCTGGGCGCCCTCCTCGAAGCAGTACTCGAAGACGACCAGCTCGTACCCGGCGCCCACGAAGTTGGACGCGAGCGTGGCGCCGTGCTCGTAGCCAAGTCCCTGCGCGACAGCCCCGCGCTCGCGGGTGACGATGAACCCGGCGAGCGCGTCCCCCTCGATGCAGGCGCCGTTCGCCGATCGGCCTGCGAGCAGCCGGCCGACGGTGGTCTTGCCGACGCCGGCAGGCCCGTTCACCACGACGACCCGCTGATCGCCGGTGACGCCCTCGGGATCGACCACCTGCCGATCCTACGCCGCGCTATGGTCGCCCGCATGCCCGGGATCGCCGTCCGTCCCGTCCTGCCGGACGAGTTCTCGACCCTCGGCGACCTGACCGTCGCCGCGTATCGCGCGGTACCCGGCGGCAGCACCTCGGCCGGGTACGAGGAGAGGCTGCGCGACGTCGCATCGCGAGCGTGCGATGCCGTGGTGCTGGTCGCGGTCGCCGCCGACGGCACCCTGCTCGGCGGCGTCACCTACGTGCCCGGACCGGGGCCGTATGCCGAGTTCCACGGCGATGACGAGGCCGGCATCCGCATGCTCGCCGTGTCACCCGCTGCCCAGGGCCAAGGTCTCGGCCGCCGGCTCGTGTCGGAGTGCATCGAGCGCGCCACCGCGGCGGGAAAGACACGCATCGTCCTGCACACGACCGCGTCAATGACGGCCGCACATTCGCTCTATGCGGCGCTCGGATTCGAGCGCGCGCCCGACCGCGACCTCGACCCGTCGCCGCGAACGCACCTGATCGCCTACACGCTCGCCATCAGTGAGGACGGTCGCTGACCGCGTTGCGACCGCGCGCCTTTGCCTGCAACTGGCAGTGCTCGGCGCGATCGACGAGGGCGCCCGACTCCGAGCCTGACGTCTCGTCCGCGACCGCCACGCCGACCGACACCGTCATCCCGGGTCCAACCGTCTCGACCGCCACCCGGATTCGCTCAGCGAGCGCCACCGCGTCCCCGCTCCACCCTCCGGGCAGAGCGACGAGGAACTCGTCGCCGGGAGCGCGGCACATGTACTCGTCACCGGCGACGTCGCGGACTGCGCGCCCGATCGCGGCGATCGCCCGGTCGCCGCCCTGCGGACCCATACGGTCGTTCAGGGCCTTCACGTGATCGGTGTCGATCCAGATCGCCGCGCGGCACGGCCTTGAAGGCGCGAATGCGTCCATCGCTCGCAGCCCGGTCAGCTCGTCGCGTCTCAAACGGGCTCCGTCAGCTCCCTGACCTCGCCGTCCGGCAGTGCAGCGATCAGATCCTCGGTGCCGACCTCGAACACCGCCTTGGGCGTTCCCGCAGCGCACCACACCGTCTCGAAGCGACGTAGCGAGGCGTCCACGAGCGTGCGCAGCGGCTGCGGGTGGCCGAGCGGGGGCACGCCGCCGATCGCGCAGCTCGTCGCCTCGCGCACCTGATCCGGCGTCGCCCGCTTCACGCCCAGGCCGGCCGTATCCACCCGGCGATCGCCGGCGCACAGCACCAGCACGGGGCCCTCGGCGTCGACGAACACGAGCGACTTCACGATCTGGCCGAGCTCGCAGCCCGCCGTCGCCGCCGCCTCCTCGGCGGTGCGGCTCGACTCTTCGTGCTCGACGACCGTGACGTCGAGTCCGGCGGCGGCCAGCAGCCCGGCTATGCGGCCGGCGGTCGGGTGCAACGTGGACACAGGTGGGTCCCCCTCTGCGCAACTCGGATCTTCTGGATCGGCGTGCCGCAGCGGAAGCAGGGCTCGCCGGTGCGGCCGTAGGCCGCGAAACGCTCCTGCATCCCCCCGCGCTCGCCGTCGACGTCACGATAGTCGCGGATGCTGGCGCCGCGGGAGTCGATCCCGCGTTCCAGCGCCTCGACCACGGCGGCGTGCAGACGCTTCACCTCGGCCGCCGTCAGGCCCCCGCCCGGCCGCAGCGGATGGATGCGCGCCTGCCACAGCGCCTCGTCCGCGTAGATGTTGCCCACCCCGGCGACGATGCCCTGGTGCAGCAGGAGCGCCTTGATCGGCGCGCGCCGCCCGGCCAGGTCGGCCCGTAGCCGCTTCGGCGTCCAGTCGGGCGAGAGCGGCTCGGGCCCTGCGCGCAGCCGCAGGTACTCGTCGAGGCCGCCCGGCTCGATCAGCCGCATGGTGCCGAATCGGCGCTGGTCGCGGTAGACGAGCGTCGAGCCGTCGTCCAGGTCGAAGACGGCCCGGATGTGCTCGGGCAGCGGATCGGGCGACTCCGGGGGGCGGTGGTGGAACCATCCCGTCATGCGCAGGTGCACGACGAGCGTGCGCCCCGTGGCGAGCTCGAAGAGCAGGTACTTGCCCCGGCGGCCGACGCCGGTGAACCGCTCGCCGCCGAGCTCGAGACTCACCTCGAGCGGGTCGACCGGCGCCGTCAGGCGGCCGTCGCGGATTTCGGCCGCGGTGATCGCCCGCCCCACGAGCCGCGGCGCAAGGCCGCGCCGGACGGTCTCGACCTCGGGCAGCTCGGGCATCGCCGCAGCTTAGAGCCGCCGACGTGAGCCCGGACACGTTGCCGCGCGACATGACTGAACCGTTTCCGGAGGCGGCACGAATGGCTGACCGACGCGGTGCGATGGACGCCGCGGACAGGGATGGGGAAAGGAGCTACTGAATGACGGATATCACAGCACGACCGGTGAGCCGCGGCTCGCTGCTTCGCAACGTCGGCGTGGCCGGCGCGGGAGTCATGCTCGGCGGAGGGCTGCTCTCGGCAGCGACCGCTCGGGCGGCGGGCGGGGTGACCTCGGGTGACATCGACATCCTGATCGCCGCCGAGATCGCCGAGGCGCTCGCGGTGACGACCTACACGCACATCATCGAGCAGGCGCCGTTCTTCAAGCATCTCGCCTCCGACGACCAGGGCTATCTCAAGGCGGCCCGACAGGAGGAGATGTCCCATTACGCGCTGGAAGCGTCCGTGACCGGCAAGCCATCGCCGTTCACCACGTTCTTCTACCCGCACGGGATGTTCCGCAGCTCACAGACCACGCTGAACACGCTGGTCACGCTCGAGGACGCGTTCATCGCCGCCTACCTGGTGGGCGTGCGCAACTTCTCGAGCTCCGACCTGCGCGTCACGTCGGCGCGGATCATGGGCATCGAGAGCGACCACCGCACGCTGGCGCGCGTGCTCGGCCCCGACGTGCTCAAGCGCGACGGCGGCCCGATCGAGCACATCACCGGCGCACAGGGTGTCGCCGAGGATGTCGACCCGCCGAACAACAACGGGTACGAGCGCACGCTCAAGTGGACGGCCATCAGCCAGGCCGTGACGGCCCTGACGCCGTTCGTCGACGAGGCGGCCGCGAAGAAGGCCGGCTTCGACACGAAGCGCAGGTTCCACTTCCACCCGTTCACGCCGCATCTGCCCAACGAGCTGGGCGCCTTCCACGGGTTCGGCGGCTAGGTGGGCTCGCGGGTGCGCGACGCGACCCCCTCCGGCGTCGCGCACCCGCGGCTCATCAGCCTCTGATCTCGATCACGACCGGCGGCGGCTCATACGGGCCGTCGCCGATCTCGAAACACGCCGCGATCTCTGCGGTCTCCACGTCGGCCGGCGAGCGGGCGTGCACGGTGCAGATGGGCTCCCCGTGCTCGATCCGCTCGCCGGCTTTGGCATGGATCACGAGCCCGACGGCGTGGTCGACCGCGTCCTCCTTGCGGGCGCGGCCCGCACCCAGCCGCATCGCGGCCTCGCCCAGCCGCAGGGCGTGACAGGAGCGGACGACGCCGCTTCGCGGCGCGGACACGGTCGCGACGACCGGCGCCTGCGGCAGCGGCGCATCGGGGTCGCCGCCCTGGGCAGAGATCCAGCGCCGGTAGGCCGCGAGCGCCGCACCCGACCGAAGCGCCGCCCCGACGGCGCCGCGATCGCCCGTCATGATCGCCGCGGCCTCGACACACAGCGACACCAGATCGTCCGGGCCGTGGCCGCTCAGCGTCTCCACCGCCTCGGCCACCTCGAGCGCGTTTCCGACGGTCCGGCCGAGCGGCTCGTCCATCCGGGTGAGCATGCACGTCGTCGGCAGGCCCGACGCGGCGCCGAGCGCGATCATCGCGTCGGACAGCTCGCGCGCGCTCGCGAGATCGGGCATGAACGCGCCCTCGCCGACCTTCACGTCGAGCACGAGCCGCGCTGCCCCCGATGCGACCTTCTTCGACATGATGCTCGTGGCGATCAGCGGCACGCTCTGCACGGTCGCGGTCACGTCGCGGAGGGCGTACATGCGCCGGTCGGCGGGCACCAGGTCGGCCGTCTGCCCGGCGACGGCGATGCCCACGGTGCGCACCTGCTCGACGAGTCGCTCCGGCTCGAGGTCGACCTGGAAGCCGGGGATCGACTCGAGCTTGTCGAGCGTGCCGCCGGTGTGGCCGAGACCCCGGCCCGAGAGCTTGGCCACCGGCACCCCGCACGCCGCAACGAGCGGCGCGACAACCAGCGTCGTCTTGTCGCCCACGCCGCCGGTCGAGTGCTTGTCCGCGACGGGGCGCCCGACCGGCGACATGTCGAGCCGCGCGCCCGAGGCGACCATCGCCGCCATGAGGTCGGCGGTCTCGCGTCCGTTCATCCCCCGCAGGACGACGGCCATCAGGAAGGCCGCGAGCTGGTAGTCGGGAGTGTCTGCCGCGATCATCGCGGTGAGCTCGGCGGCCTCAAGCTCGCCGCCGTCGCGCTTGCGCGCGATCAGGTCGACGATGCGGGCGCTCACAGCACCGGGGTACCCGGCAGGTCGCCGGCCCGCTCGGTCACAAGCGTGCGCAGCACCGTCGCGCCGACGTCGGCGAACGTCGCGCCGTCGTGGCGGCGGCTGATCATCGGCGCGCCGGGCATGTGGGCGACGAGGAGCGCGTGCTCGCGGGAGTGATCGGTCGAGGGCGTCGTCGGGTCGCAGCCGTGATCCGACGTGAGGATCAGGAGGTCGCCGTGGTGCAGCGCCGCGAGCATGTCCGGCAGGCCGGCATCGAACTCCTCGAGCGCGTCGGCGAAGCCGCGGGGGTCGTTTCGGTGCCCCCACAGCATGTCGGTCTCGACCAGGTTCACGAACACGAAGCTCGCGTCGGCGACGGTGCGCAGGAGCTCGGTCGTGACCGCGATGCCGTGCGCGTTGGAGTTCGTCGATTTCGAGCTGTCAACGTCCTTTCCGGCGAAGATGTCGCCGATCTTGCCGACGCCGTGGACGGTCACACCGCGCTCGCGCAGATGGTGCAGATAGTTCGGCCGCGGCGGCTCGAGCGAGAAGTCATGCCTGCGCGGCGTGCGCACATAGGCGCCGGGCTCGCCCTCGAACGGCCGGGCGATGACCCGCCCGACGGCGTTCTCGCCGACCAGGATCCCCCGCGCCGTCCGGCATGCCTCGTACAGCTCTTCGAGCGGCACCGTCGCCTCGTGCGCGGCGATCTGGAACACGCTGTCGGCCGACGTGTAGACGATCCAGGCGCCGGTGCGCTGGTGCTCCTCGCCAAGCTGCTTGATGATCTCGGTGCCCGAGGCGGCGACGTTTCCGATCACCGGCCGGCCGGTCGCCCGCGAGAACGCCTCGATGATGTCCTCCGGGAACCCGTGCGGATACGTCGGGAACGCGCGCGCGGTGACGATGCCCATCATCTCCCAGTGCCCCGTCGTCGTGTCCATGCCCAGGCTGCGCTCGGCCAGACGGCCGTGCACCGACGGCGCATCCGGGCGGGGCGGGCAGCCGCGCAGCGGCATGATGTTGCCAAGGCCGAGCGCCTGCATCGCCGGCACCTGGAGCCCGCCGACCGCCTCGGCGACGTGTGCGAGCGTCGAGGAGCCGGCCGTGCCGAAGTCGGCGGCGTCGGGCAGGTCGCCCACCCCCACCGCGTCCAGCACGATCACGCACGCCCGTGGCACCGACCTACCCTACCGCCGGGGCGGCTACGCCCGCGGGTGGGCCTTGAAGTAGGCCTTGCGCACGTGGTCTGCGGAGACGTGCGTGTAGACCTGGGTCGTCTCGATGCTGGCATGGCCGAGCATCTCCTGCACGCTGCGCAGGTCGCAGCCGCCCTCGAGCAGGTGTGTCGCGAACGAGTGGCGCAGCGTGTGCGGCGTCACGTCCTTCGTGATCCCGGCGTTGCGCGCGTGATCGCGCACGAGCTGGAACACGGCCTGGCGGGTGATGCCCTGCCCGCGGTGGTTCAGGAACAGGATGTCGCCGCGCTGCAGCCGGCCCAGATACGGCCGTCCGCGCTGCAGGTAGATCCGCGCCGCCTCGGTCGAGCTCTTGCCCATCGGCACGACCCGCTGCTTGGCGCCCTTGCCGGTGCAGCGCACGACGCCTTCGGCGAGGTCGATGTCCGAGACGCGCAGCGACACGAGCTCGGAGACGCGCAACCCGGCGCCGTAGAGCAGCTCGAGCATCGCCCGGTCGCGCAGCCCGCGCGGGGAGGTGTCCGGCTGGGTGACGATCGCCTCGGCCTCGGCCTTCGTCAGCGGGTCGGGCAGGCTGCGGCCGAGCCGCGGCAGGGGCACCGTCCGGCCCGCGTCGGCGCGCCCGCCCTCGCGGGCGCGGTGCTTGAAGAACGCGCGTACCGCCGCCATGCGCCGGCGCACCGTCGCGGCCGAGAGCCCGCGGTCGCGCAGCGCGACCGCGTAGTCGTCGAGGATCCCGACCGGGATCGAATCCGGATCGACGTGCTCGACGAAGTCTCCGAGGTCGATCAGGTCGCGCCGGTAGGCCTCGACGGTATGCGGCGACGCCCCCCGCTCCAGCTGGAGGTGGGTCAGGAAGTCGCGTAGCTTGTTCTCGTACACACCCATGGCAGACCCCGGTTTTCGCCACAAACCGACACGTTCCTGCCGGGCCGTGCCTCCGGCCCTCATGTGAAGGATATGCCTTTCGTGCCGCCGCGTCCCAATCGAGTCAAATTCGCCGCCAAGATGCCCGCTCTGCCGGAGCGTGTGCGCACCGCGCTCGTGCTCGCGCTGGTCGCCGCGGTGGCGATCGCGGCGGCCGCAAATGCGCTCGGCGGCAGGCACTCCACGCCGCCCGCCGCGGCGCGCACGACGCCCCCTCCGACTCGCCACCGCGAGGCAGCGAGCCTGCCCCGACCACCGCACGGCCTGCTGCCCGGCTCGCTCTGGTACGCCGACACGGCCTGCCGGCTGCACCGCCTCGACCTCGCCACCGGCCGCGACCGGCTGCTGACGGCGTCGCGCGGACACTGCCGCTTCTGGGTGTCGCCCGACCGCAGCGAGGTTGCGATGCACTCGGGGCTCGCCTACGTCCCGCCGGAGGCGGTCGAGCTCCTGGACGTCGCGACCGGGGCGATCACGGCGCCGTTCCGGCGGCCCGACCTCGCCCTCGCGCCGCCCGCGTGGAGCCCGGATTCGCGGACGCTCGTCGTCTGCGACGGCAGCCGCGGGCCGCCCGCGCTGCGCGCCTACCACCTGGCGACCGGGGCGCTGACGACGCCCAGCGGCCAGGGGTGCGACCCCGGCTACGTCGGGGCGAAGCTGGCGTTCCGTGCCCTCGATCTCGTCACTCGCATCGGCCCGCACAGGATCGCCAACGCCCACACGCTGGCTGCGCTCCTGCACCGCGACGTGGAGCAGACGCCGGCACCGGCCGGCGTGGGCGGCGTGCTGGCGATCCCGGCGACGACGATCACCCCGGCGGGAGGTGCGCCGCCCGTGACGACGGTGGTGCTCTTCGACGGCGCCGGCCATGCGATCGGGACGTGGGACACGGGCGGGCCGGCGCAGGGCATCGCGCTGCTCGATGGCGGCCGTGTGATCGCCGCGTCCCGGCGGGAAGGCGTCATTCTGGAAGACCGCCGCACCGGCAGCGTCGTGACGTCGGTCGCCGGCCGGCCGATCGTGTCCGCCGCGGTCTCGCCGCGCGGTGACGTCCTCGCGCTCGCGGACGGTCGCCACATCGTCTTTGCGAGCATGGCCGGCCGCCCCGCCTTCGCGCTTCCGATCGCGACCCGCTGGATCGAGTGGACGCCCGGGGAGCCGCTGCGGCGGGTGCTCCGGGGGCAGGATTCGCGTCAGTGATCCGGCCCGCCGAGATCGCAATTGGCATTCTCGGCGGCGGCTAATTGGCCCGGCGGCCCTCGCCGAACGGCCGATCACGCAATTGGCATTCGTGGCGTCGGCCAATTGGCCCGGCGGCCTCACCGAACGGCCGATCACGCAATTGGCATTCGTGGCGTCGGCCAATTGGCCGAGCCGGCCGCATGGCACGGCCGGCCGGTTAAGGCGCTCGCGAGAGCCTCAGGCGACGCGCAGCGGCAGCACGGTCTCGAGCGGCGTATATCGCAGCCCGACAGCGTCGGCGACCGGCTCGCAGGTGACCTCGCCCGCAGCCACGTTCACGCCCAGCGCGAGCGCGGGATCCTCGGCGAGCGCGCGGTGCAGGCCCTTGTCGGCGATCGCCTCGACGTACCCCAGGGTGACGTTCGTGAGCGCCCACGTCGACGTGATCGGCACCGCGCCGGGCATGTTCGCAACGCAGTAATGGACGATCCCGTCGACCATGTAGGTCGGGTCGGAGTGCGTCGTCGGCCGTGAGGTCTCGAAGCAGCCGCCCTGGTCGATCGCGACGTCGACGAGCACCGAGCCGGGCTGCATCAGCCCGAGCATGTCGCGGGTGACCAGGTGCGGCGCCCTGGCGCCGTGCACGAGGACGCCGCCGATGACGAGGTCGGCCGCGGGCAGCGCCTCGGCGATCGCGTGGGTGCTGGACATCTGCATGAGCACCGTGCGGCCGAGGCTCACGTCGAGCTCACGCATCCGGTCGACGCTGCGCTCGAACACGCTCACGTCGGCCTGCATCCCCTGCGCGATCAGGGCGGCGTTGTAGCCGACGATGCCGCCACCCAGCACGAGCACCTTGGCGGGCAGGACGCCCGGGACGCCACCCATCAGCCGCCCACGCCCCCGCAGCGGCTTCATCAGGTAGTAGGCGCCCACCTGCGCCGAGAGCCGGCCGGCGACCTCGCTCATCGGCGCGAGCAGCGGCAGCCGGCCGTCGCGCGTCTCGACCGTCTCGTAGGCGATGCAGACCGCTCCCGTCTCGCAGAGGCCGCGCGTCAGCTCCGGCGCCGCGGCCAGGTGCAGGTAGGTGAACAGGATCTGGCCGGGCGAGAGCCGCTGGTACTCGCCGTCGAGCGGCTCCTTCACCTTCAGCACCATCTCGGCGTCGTTCCAGACGGCGTCGACGTCGGTGATCGTCGCGCCCGCGGCCTCGTACTCGGCGTCGGGCATGGCGCTGCCCTCGCCGGCGCCCGTCTCGACCAGGATGTCGTGCCCGCGCTTGCGCAGCTCGACCACCCCGGCGGTCGTGAGCGCCACGCGTGACTCGTCCTGCTTGATCTCCTTGACGACGCCGATCCTCATGTGGTGCCTCCGTCCTCATCGTGCTGCGCGGTTCCCGATCCAGACCCACGGGCGGCCTCGATCAACCCCATCGTCACACCCAGCATCCCCTCGAGGTCGGCCACCGCGATGTGCTCGGAGGCCGTGTGGATCTCGGCCATGCCGTTGCACACGTTGACACACGTGACGCCGGCGGCGTTGAAGACGTTCGCGTCCGCGCCGCCGCCGGACTCGATGTAGGTCACCGGGTAGCCGCAGCCGTCGAGCGCCGCCGAGACCATCCGCACCGCCTCGTGGGTGCGCGCGAGCCGGTAGCCCTCGTACTCCGACACGATCCGCGTCTCGAGCTCGCAGTCGGCCAGGTTGGCGGCGTAGGTGGCCGCGTCGAGCATCGACTGCACCTGCTCACGCAGGCGGTCGGGCTCGCGGCTGCGCGCCTCGGCCCAGACCCTGCACTCGGGCGGGACGATGTTGCCCGCGACCCCGCCGCGGATCAGGCCGACGTTCGCGGTCGTCGCATCGTCGATGCGGCCGAGCTGCATGTCGGACACGGCGCGGGCGGCGGCGACGATCGCGCTTCGGCCCTCCTCGGGAGCGATGCCCGAGTGCGCGGCGCGGCCGAGGAAGAGCAGCTCGAGCGACTTCTGGGTCGGCGCCGCGAGCACGACGTTTCCGATCGGCGCGGCATGGTCGTAGCAGAAGCCCATCCGGGCGTGCAGCCGCGAGAGGTCAAACGCCTTGGCGCCGTGCAGGCCCACCTCCTCCATCGGCGTGAGCACGAGCTCGACCCCGGCGTGCGGCGCTCCGCCGGCAAGCCGCGCGACCGCCTCGAGCATGACGGCGACGGCCGCCTTGTTATCTGCGCCGAGGATGGTGTCGCGGCCGTTGACGACGATGCCGTTTCGCACCTCGGGCTCGATCGGGCCGTCGGCGGGCACCGTGTCGAGGTGGGCGTTCAGGAAGATCGGTGTGCCCTCGCCGCCGTTGGTCGGCGCGAGCCGGCAGTGGATGTTGCCGATCTCCGAGCCCGTCCGCCCGCCGGAGTCGTCCTCGGCCGGCTCGAGCCCCAGACCGCGCAGGTAGTCGAGCACCCGGTCGGCGACGGCCCGCTCCTTGCGCGGCGGGCTCGGGATCGCGGCGAGCTCGCAGAAGAGGTCGACGACGCCGCTTGCGGCAGCGCTCACGCGGGGGCCTCGATGCCGTAGAGCGGCCCGAACTTCCCCCACAGGTACCGCATGAACGGGCCGTGCTCGAGCCGCGAGCCGGTAACCCGGTGGATCAGGTCGTCGCCGTGAAGCAGGTAGCCCGGCCGGTGGATGTTCGTCCGCAGCCAGCCGAGCAGCGGCGCGAACTCGCCCCTTCCGATCTGCTCGTGGATGTCGGGCAGCTCGGCCGTGATCCGCTCCCACAGGATCGCCGAATACAGATTGCCGAGCGTGTAGGTCGGGAAGTAGCCAAACGAGCCGCCCGACCAGTGCACGTCCTGGAGCACCCCCACGCGGTCGTTTGGCGGCCGCACGCCGAGCCTGCGCTCGTAGGCCGCATTCCACTCGCCGGGCAAGTCGGCCGCCTCGAGGTCGCCGCGCAGCAGCGCCAGCTCGAGCTCGAACCGGATCATGATGTGCAGGTTGTAGGTGACCTCGTCGGCCTCGACCCGGATCAGCGACGGGTGCACCAGGTTCACCGCGCGGTAGACGTCGCCGGCGGTCGCGCCCGCCATCGCCGCGCCGAACATGTCGTGCATCACCGGCGTGTAGTGCTGCCAGAACGGCAGGCTGCGGCCGACCAGGTTCTCCCACAGGCGTGACTGCGACTCGTGCAGGCCGAGCGACGGCGCCTCGGCGATCGGCGTGTCCTCGTAGTCGGGATCGAACCCCTGGTCGTAGAGGCCGTGGCCGGCCTCGTGCATCGTCGAGGAGATGCCCGAGAACGGGTCGGACTCGTCGATGCGAGTCGTCAGGCGGATGTCGTGCAGGGCGATCGTGGTGGTGAACGGGTGCGCCGAGATGTCCTGGCGGCCGGCGTCGAGATCGAAGCCGATGTCGCGCAGGAGGCGCATGGTGAAGTCCCACTGGGCCCCGTCGGGGAACGTGCGGCCTGCGAGCGGCGACGTGCGCGGCCCCGCGTCGGCGATCGCCGCGAGCAGCGTCTGCAGGTCGTCGGCGAGCGCCGCGAACAGCGGCTCGACACGAGCGGTGCGCATGCCCGGCTCGTAGGCCTCCATCAGCGCGTCGTAGGCCTCGCCGTCGTGTCCGAGCAGGTCGGCCTGCTCGCGCTTGAGCGCGACCATCTCCTCGACGCACGGCCGGAACTGCTCCCAGTCGCCGGCGGCCCGCGCCGCCTCCCACACCGCCTGCCCGCGCGAGCCGGCCAGGGCCAGGCGGCGCACGAGGTCATCGGGCAGGCGCACGGCCCGGTCGCGGTCGTGGGCGAGGTTCCGCACCATTGCCGCGCGGTGCTCGTCGAGATCCGCCGCCCGCGCCTCGTCGAGCAGTTCGCCCAGACGCGGATCGGTGAGCTGGCGGTGGCGAATGACGCGCAGGGTCGCGACGGCGCGCGCGCGTCCCTCGGCCCCGCGGCGCGGCATGAGCGTCTGCTGATCCCACGACAGGAGCGCGCTCATCCGCCCCAGGTCGGCGAGCTGATGCATGTGCCGGTCGAGCTCGGGCCAGTCCTCCATGCCGGTTCGCGCGCCCCTGGCCTACGCGGTGAGGTTCTCGGCCACCGTCGTGGCGACCGGCTCGGCGGGGCGGCGCCCGCTACGGGCAACGGCGGCCCCGACGAAGTCACGGAACAGCGGCTGCGGACGGTTCGGGCGCGACTTGAACTCGGGATGGAACTGGCTGGCGCAGAACCACGGGTGGTCGTGCAGCTCGATGATCTCGACCAGCCGCCCGTCCGGCGACGTGCCCGAGACGACGAGCCCGTGGGCGACGAGCTGCGCGCGCAGGCCGTTGTTCACCTCGTAGCGGTGCCGGTGGCGCTCGTAGACGACGGGCTCGCCGTAGGCGCGGTGCGCCACGGTGCCCTCCACCACCTTCACCGGATCGGATCCGAGCCGCATCGTCCCGCCCATGTCCTCGACCTGCTTCTGCTCGGGCAGGAGGTCGATCACGGGATAGGGCGTCTCCGGGTCGAACTCGCTCGAGTTCGCGCCCTCGAGGCCGACCACGTGACGGGCGAACTCGACCACCGCCACCTGCATGCCCAGGCACACGCCGAGATAGGGCACGGACTGCTCGCGGGCGAACCGGGCCGCGGCGATCTTGCCCTCGATGCCGCGGATCCCGAACCCGCCGGGGATCAGGATGCCGTCGACCTGGGACAGGCGCCGCTCGGCCTCCTCCCACGAGAGCGTCTCGGCATCGACCCAGACGATCTCGAGCTTCGTGCCGTGGTGGATGCACGCATGTCGCAGCGCCTCGACCACCGACAGGTAGGCGTCCTGCAGCTGGACGTACTTGCCGACCAGGGCGATCTGCACGACGCCCTCGGCGGCGTGGATGCGCTCGACCATGGCCTCCCACTCGCGCATGTCGGCCGGGCCGGTGACGAGACCGAGCCGCTCGCACGCGAGCCGGTCGAGGCCCTCGGCCTGCATCATGAGCGGGATCGCGTAGATGTCGTCGGCGTCGGGGGCCGAGATCACGGCCTCGACCGACACGTCGGCGAAGAGCGCGATCTTCTCGCGCATGTCGCGCGAGAGCGGCTGGCGCGACCGGCACACGACGACGTCCGGCGCGATACCGATGCGGCGCAGCTCCTGCACCGAGTGCTGCGTCGGCTTCGTCTTCAGCTCGCCGGCGACGTCGATGAACGGGACGAGCGTGCAGTGGATGTACATCACGTTGTCGCGGCCGGCCTGGTTTCGGAACTGGCGGATGGCCTCGAGGAACGGCAGGCTCTCGATGTCGCCGACCGTGCCGCCGATCTCGGTGATGATCACGTCGACGTCGTGCGACTGGGCGGCCAGCTGCACGCGGCGCTTGATCTCGTCGGTGACGTGCGGGATCACCTGCACCGTCGAGCCCAGGTACTCGCCCTTGCGCTCGCGGCGGATGATCCGGTCGTACACCGAGCCTGTGGTGTGGTTCGAGTTGCGCGACAGGAACTCGTCGACGAACCGCTCGTAGTGGCCCAGGTCGAGGTCGGTCTCGGCCCCGTCCTCGGTCACGAACACCTCGCCGTGCTGGAACGGGCTCATCGTGCCCGGGTCGACGTTGATGTAGGGGTCGAACTTCTGGAGCGAGACCCGCAGGCCGCGCGACTTCAGCAGCCGCCCGAGCGATGCGGCGGTGATGCCCTTGCCGAGCGACGAGACGACGCCCCCCGTAACGAACACGTACTTGACCTGCCTGCTCACGCCTACGCCGCCTTTCGCCGCAGTGAACGCATACGGGAACTGGATCATACGCGAGCGCGGCGACGGACCCTGGCCGACGGCTGCTCCGGCCTCGCCGGAGCCGTGCTCACCGCACCCCGCGGCAGGCCTCGGCGCACCGGCGGCACGCCTCGGCGCAGGGCTCCATCCCCGCTCCCAGGCGGTCGCACGATGCCGCGCAGCGCTCGCATACGTCGGCGCAGAGCGCCGCCATCTGGTGGGCGAAGTCCGAGCTGCGCAGGATCATGTCGCGTGTCGCGTCACACACCTGCGCGCAGTCGAGCATCAGGCGCGAGTGCAGGAGGTGCGCCGACTCGCCCTTCTGCTGGAGGCCGTAGGACAGCGCCTCGATGCATGCCTGGTGGCAGTCGGTGGCCGCCGCGATCGCCGCTGCGAACCGCTCGCCCGCGCGTGTGGCCGTCAGGTGCTCGCTCATCGCTCCTCCGCTCTCGACTATGGCCGGCCGGTTAGGCATCATATTCACCGCTCATGGCTCCGCTTCCGCTCACCACCGACCGGCTCGAGATCCGCAGCCTGACCGCCGAGGACGCCGACGGCCTGCAGCGGGTCTTCGGCGATCCCGAGGCGATGCGCTACATCGGTCGCAGCGGCAGCGCGCGCACGCCGGCGCAGACGGCCGAGAGCGTCGCGGGGTACATGGCGTTCGAGCGCGAGCACGGCTATGGCCTGTGGGCGGCGACGCGCCGCGACGACGGCCGGATGATCGGCCTGTGCGGTCTGACGCTCGTCGAGGGCACCGGTCCCGACGTCGAGGTCGTCTACGCGCTCGAGCAGCCCGCGTGGGGACTCGGGTACGCCACCGAGATGGCCGCAGCCTGCCTCGCCGCCGGGTTCGGCCCGTTCGGGCTCGAGCGCATCATCGCCCTCTCATATCCGATGAACGCGGCGTCGATCCGGGTCATGCACAAGTGCGGCATGCGCCCCGCCGGCACACTCGAGGCCCACGGCCACGAGCTCGTCTGCTACGAGGCCGTGCCCGCTGACCTGGCCTAGCTACTTCCGTCCCTACGCGATCGATCGCGCGTTCGACCAGGTCTTCCCGCGTCCCCCACTGGGACTAGCCTCGCAGCGCCTCGGCGTGGCGGCGGGCGGCCTCGTCGCCCGCGTCGGCGCCGAGCATGCGGGCGAGCTCGTCGACCAGGTCGCCCTCGCCGAGGCGCACGATCGTCGTCGACGTCGGGTCGCCCGGAAGCTTCTCGACCCGGAAGTGGGCGTCGG
>DASXZF010000094.1:0-9237 GCA_036502065.1 Gaiellales bacterium | reverse complement strand
CCTCGGCCGCGCGGCGGGTTCGGAGCGCACCGGTCTCAAGCACGTCCGCATCGATGCCGGGAAGCTCGGCGCGCCGCCCCACTGCCACTCGGCCGAGGAGGAGATGTTCGTCGTCCTCGCGGGCGACGGCACGTTGCTGCTCGGCGACGACGAGCACCCCGTGCGGACCGGGTCGCTCGTCGCGCGGCCCGCAGGCACGGCGATCGCGCATGCATTCCGGGCCGGCCCCGCCGGGATCACCCACCTGGCCTACGGCACCCGCGAGGCGAACGACATCTGCTTCTACCCGCGCTCGGGCAAGGTGATGCTCGGCGGCGTCGGCGTGATCGGCCGCATCGAGCAGCTCGACTACTGGGACGGCGAGGACTGACGCCCGCGATCACCTCGATCGCGCGGCCGGCCGCCGGCGACCCCGCCGGCGTGCTCGTGCTGATCCACGGCCGCGGCGCGGACGAGCACGACCTGTACCCGCTCGCCGACGCGCTCGATCCCGGGCGGCGGCTGCTCGCGGTGCTGCCGCGCGGGCCGCTGCAGCTGCCCCCCGGCGGCGCGCACTGGTACGTCGTGCGCGAGATCGGCCGCCCCGACCCGCAGACGTTCCTGCCGACGTTCGCCGCCCTGAGCGGCTGGCTCGACGAGACGGTGGCCGCCGCCGGCGTTGCCGCTGACCGGGTCGTGATCGCGGGCTTCTCGCAGGGGGCGGTCATGTCCTATGCGCTCGGGCTCGGAGCCGGCCGCCCGCGCCCCGCCGCGATCATCGCGCTGTCGGGGTTCATCCCCGATGTCGACGGCTTCGAGCTCGACCTGGCCGGCCGCGCCGGGCTGCCGGTCGCGATCGGGCACGGCACGCACGACCCGGTCATCGGGGTCGAGTTCGGGCGCCGCGCACGCGCGCTGCTCGAGGGCGGCGGCCTCGACGTTCGCTACCAGGAGTCGCCCATGGCGCACAGCATCGACCCGGACTTCCTGGCCGAGCTGCGGGGATTCGTCGCCGGCGTGCTTCCGCCCGGCTGATACCCTTGCCGGTGCAACTACCACGCAGGGGGTGCGCATGCGCGACCGGGCGGCGACGGCCGCAGTCCTCTTGAACGACGCGGAGCTGGCCGCCTGGCGCGGGTTCCTGCGAGTGCACGCGGCGCTCGAGCGCGAGCTCGATGCCGAGCTCGTCGCCCGGCACGGGCTGCCGCTTTCGTCCTACGAGGTGCTGCTGACGGTGGCCGATGCACCGGATGAGCGGATGCGCATGTCCGAGATCGCCGACTCCGTGCTGCTCTCCCGAAGCGGCGTCACCCGCCTGGTCGACCGCCTCGAGCGCGACGGCCTCGTCGAGCGGATCCCGTGCGAGGACGACGCGCGGGGGCAGTACGCGGTGCTGACGCCGGGCGGCCGCGACGCGTTCGACGCGGCCCGGGCGACGCACCTGGCCGGGGTTCGGCGGCGGTTCCTCGAGCTGTTCGACGCCGGCGAGCTCGAGGGGATGGCCGGGTTCTGGGAACGGCTCGTCCCCGGCGCGACGCGGTAGCGCGGCGTGAGCCGGCGGCTCGACACGTACCGGGGCAAGCGCGATCCCGACCGCACGCCGGAGCCGTTCTCGGGCGAGGCGGGTGGAGGCGAGCCCATCTTCGTCGTGCAGCGCCACGACGCCCGCCGCCTGCACTTCGACTTCCGCATCGAGCGTGACGGAGCGCTGGCGAGCTGGGCCGTTCCGAAGGGGATCCCGATCCGCAAGGGCGAGCGCCATCTGGCGGTCCACGTCGAGGATCACCCGCTCGACTACGCCGCATTCGAGGGCGAGATCCCGGCGGGCGAGTACGGCGCGGGCACGGTCGAGATCTGGGACCGGGGCCACTACGAGCTCGTCGAGGAGAAGCGCGACGGCGGCTTCACCGTGCGGTTGAGCGGGGAGCGCCTGAACGGCCTGTGGACGCTCGTGCCGGCGCGCCTCGACGGCGACGAGCGCAACTGGCTCATGATGCGCAAGGACGACGGCGGGCCGGGCCCCGACGCCGCCGGTCTGCGGCCGATGCTCGCGGTGGCGGCGACCGACCTGCCCGCCGGCGCCGACTGGGTGTACGAGGTGAAGTGGGACGGCTACCGCGTGATCGCGGCGGTCGAGGGCGGCGAGGCGACCCTGCGCAGCCGAAACGGCAACGACCTGACCGCGCGCTTCGCCGAGGTCGCGCGCGCCCTGCCGGCGGCTCTGCGCAGCTCCGACTGCGTCGTCGACGGCGAGGTGTGCGCGCTCGACGACGAGGGCCGGCCGCGGTTCTCGCTGCTTCAGCACGGCGGCGGCGCGCTCGTCATGTACGTCTTCGACCTGCTGCGGCTCGACGACCGCGACGTCACCCGCCTGCCGCTGCACGAGCGCCGCGACCTGCTCGAGGCGACGGTCCTCGGCGGCGACGAGGTGCGGCTCTCGCTCGCGTTCCAGGATGGGCCGGCGCTGCTCGAGCGCTCGCGCGAGCTGGGCCTCGAGGGCGTCGTCGCCAAGCGCGCGTCGAGCCGCTATCTCGTTGGACGCCGCAGCGACGCCTGGGTGAAGGTGAAGACGCAGCAGCGCCAGGAGCTGATCATCGCCGGCTACACCCGCGGCCGCGGCCGCCGCGAGGGCGTGCTCGGCTCGCTCGTCCTCGCCGTCGAGCGCGACGGCGAGCTCGTGTGGGCGGGCAACTGCGGAACGGGCTTCGACGACGCCGAGCTCGACATGCTGATGGCGAAGCTCGAGCCGCTGCGCCGTGCCGACTCGGCGCTCGCGGTGACCCCGCGGATGGCGAAGGTGCGCTCGGCCGACGTGACGTGGGTCGAGCCCGAGCTCGTGTGCGAGGTCGTGTTCCTCGAGTGGACGCGCGAGGGCCGCCTGCGGGCGCCGTCGTATCAGGGCCTGCGCGACGACAAGGAGGCGAAGGACGTGCATCGCGAACAGCCACGCACCCGGGCGAGCGCGCCGGAGCGCGAGCTCAAGCTGTCCAACCTCGACAAGGTGTTCTGGCCCGGCGAGGGCATCACCAAGGGCGACCTGATCGACTACTACCGGTCGGTCGCCGACATCGTCGTGCCGCAGATCGAGGGCCGGCCGTTCACGATGAAGCGGTATCCGGACGGGATCGCGGCCAAGCCGTTCTTCCAGAAGAACGCCCCGTCGCACATGCCCGACTGGATCCCGACCGCCGAGTTCCCGGCGACGTCGCGGGACACACGCGAGAAGCGGATGATCAACTACCCGCTCGTGAACGAAGAGGCGGCCCTGCTGTGGATGGCCAACATGGGCTGCATCGACCTGAACGCGTGGTGCTCGCGCGCCGACCGCGCCGACCGGCCCGACTTCGCCCTCTTCGATCTCGATCCGACGCCCGAGGCCGGCTTCGCCGCCGCCGCCGAGGTGGCGCTGCTCGTGCGCGATGCGCTCGCCGCGGTCGGCCTGCGCGGCTATCCCAAGACGAGCGGCGCCGACGGCGTGCATGTGCTCGTGCCGCTGGCGCGCCGGTACGGCTACGACCAGACCCGCGCCGTGGTGCTCGCGATCTCGCGCGCGCTCGCCTCGATGCGGCCCGAGCTCGTCACCACCGAGTGGTCGAAGGCCAAGCGCCGGGGCGTCCTGATCGACGCGAACCAGAACGGGCCGGGCCGCACGATCGCGTTCGCCTACTCGGTGCGGCCGATGCCGGGCGCGCCTGTCTCGGCGCCCGTCACCTGGGACGAGCTTGCCGCCGGCGTCACGCCCGGCGACTTCACGATGGCGGTCATGCTCGACCGGATCTCGCGCCACGGCGACCTGTACGCGCCCGTGCTCGAGGATCACCAGGCGCTCGGCCCGGCGCTGCGCTCGCTCTGACGCACCAAAAGGGGTCAGACCCCTTTTGGTGCGTGCGCCACCATGGCGGCGGATTCGCCGCGGCCACAGCGGGGTGGCGATCATGTTTCCCGCAACGTGCGAACATGTGTTCGGCCCGAAGGGCGAGTCGAGGGGTGGGCCGATGCGCTCCTGTGCCAGACTGCAGGCATGGTGGTGACCGAGGGAGAGCGGCGCGTCGTGGCCGTGCTCATGGCCGATGTCGCCGGCTCGACGGCGATCGGCGAGCGGCTCGGTCCCGAGCGGTCCAAGTTCCTCTTCGACGAGGTCGTGCGGCTGATGGCCGAGCAGGTCGAGCGCTACGACGGGACGGTCGCGCAGCTGCTCGGCGACGGCATCCTGGCCGTGTTCGGCGCCCCGGTCGCCCACGAGGACGACAGCGAGCGGGCGGTGCGCGCCGGGCTCGCGATCCAGCGCGCGCTGCAGGCGTACGGCCGCGAGGTCGCCGACGCCTACGACATCGAGCTGCGGGCCCGGGTGGCCGTGAACACCGGCCCCGTGCTGATCACGCCCGACGCCGAGGGGCCGGATCGCTTCAACGCCCTCGGCGACACCGTCAACGTCACCGCCCGGCTGCAGGCGCTCGCGGGCGAGGCCGACGTCACGCTCGGCCCCGGCACGGCCGTCCAGGTGCGCGACTGCTTCGAGCTCGAGGATCTCGGCCCGACCGAGCTGCGCGGCCGCAGCCGTCCGGTCGACCGCTTCCGGGTCGTCGGCGAGCGCGACCGCCACAGCCGTCCGGCCGACGGGCCGCTCGTCGGCCGCGACGCGGAGCTCGCGAGCGTGCGCGATGCGCTCGAGCGCCTGGGTGAGGGCATCGGCGTGATCGTGTCGGTGACGGGTGAGCCGGGGATCGGCAAGACGCGGCTCGCGGCCGAGGCGGTCGAGCCGGTGCGCGACCGCGTGCGCGTGCTCGTCGGCCGCGGTCTCTCCTACACCCAGGGCTTCTCGTACTGGCCGCTGCGCGACCTCCTGCGCGACTGGCTCGGCGTGTCGGCGTCGGCCGGCGACGCTCGCGTCCGCTTCGACCTGAAGGCGGCCCTGCACGAGGTCTACGGCGCCGCCGGCGACGAGCGCTACCCGTTCCTCGCGAACCTGCTCGGGCTCGTCGAGGGCGACCGCCGCGCCGCCGGCGAGCTGCGCGAGCTCTCGCGCGACGGCATCCACCGCCGCACCCTCGAGGTGGTGGCCGACCTGCTGAGCCGCCTGGCCGCAGAGCGGCCGCTGCTCGTCGTGTTCGAGGACATGCACTGGGCCGACGAGCTCACGCTGCAGGCGGTCGAGAGCCTGCTCGATCTGACCGAGAGCGATCCGCTCGGGGTCATGCTGCTCTACCGGAGCGAGCGCGAGCTGCCGTCGTGGGGCGTCGGCGAGCGGGCCCGGCAGCGCTACCCTCACCGTTATGTAGAGGTCGAGCTTCGGGCGCTCTCGGGTGAAGTGACGGCCGCCCTCGTTCAGGCGCTCGCCGACGCGCCTCTGCCGGCGGCGGTCGCCGATCTGATCGCGGGCCGAGCCGGTGGCAACCCGCTGTTCGTCAGCGAGGCGCTGCGCGATCTGGTCGAGCGCGGCGCGCTGCGGCGATCGAACGGGGGCTGGGAGCTCGCGGTCGACCCGGACGGGCTCGAGGTGCCCGCGCTCGTGCAGGGGATCCTGCAGGCCCGTCTCGACCGGCTCGACCCGGTCGCCCGCGAGACCGTGGCGGTGGCGGCCGTGATCGGCCGCCGGTTCGGCATGCCGCTGCTCGAGCACGTCCTCGACGCCCACGAGCTGCCCGCCGCGCTCACCGAGCTGCAGCGGCTCGACCTGATCGTCGAGGAGCGGCGGCGGCCGGCGCCGGAGTACCGGTTCCGCCATGGCCTCGTCCAGGAGGCGGCCTACGCGAGCCTGACCGAGGCCGACCGCCAGGCCCTCCACGAGCGCGTCGGCAGGGCGCTCGAGGAGCTCGCGGGCGCCGAGACGAGCCCGGGCATCCTGCTGCTGCTCGCCCGCCATTTCAGCGCCGCCGACGATCCCGCCAAGGCAGCCGAGTACCTGATCCGCGCCGGCGACGAGGCGCGCTCGATCTACGCCGACGGCGAGGCGATCCGCCACTACCGCCGCGCCCGCGAGTTCCTGGGCCGGCTGGGCGACGATCGCCGCTCGCGCGAGACGCTCTTCAAGATCGCCCTCGTCCACCACCTGGCGTTCGACTTCGGCGAGGCCGAGCGGGCCTACGACGAGGCGTTCGCGTGCGGGGTGGAGCCGTTCGACCAGCCGGCGCCCACCGAGCGGATCGTGACCGCGAGCCTGCGTCCGCAGGCGCTCGCGCCCGGCCTCGAGTACATCTCCGAGACGAGCGCGCTCACCGCGCATCTCTTCCGCGGCCTGCTCGTGATCGACCGCGACCTGAACGTCATGCCGTCGCTGGCCGAGAACTTCCGCGTCTCGGGCGACGGTCTGACCTACCTTTTCCAGCTGCGCGAGGGCTCGTCATGGAGCGACGGCGAGCCGCTGACGGCGCACGACTTCGTCTACACCTGGGAGCGGGCGCGGCAGCGATCGACGGTGACCGCCTTCCTGCTCGAGGACGTGGCGGCCGCGACGGCGCTCGACGATCACACGCTCGAGGTCGTCCTGCACGAGCCGCGCAACTACTTCCCCTACATCCTGGCGTCGACCTACGCCTACCCCTGGCCGCGACATCTGTGCGAGTCGCTCGGCGACGACTGGCACCGGCAGCGGCCGCTCGTGTCGAGCGGGCCGTTCGTGCTCGAGAGCATGGACGACACGCACATGACGATGGTCGCGAACCCGCGCTGGAGCGGCCGCCGCGGCAACCTGCGCGAGATCGAGGTCGACTTCCGCGTCCACGGCAAGGCGGCGAACGATCTGTGGGACGCAGGCATCGTGGACGTGCTCTCGAGCCCGTTCGCGCCGGGCGACGACGGCGACGACGAGGCGTGCACCGACTTCGCGCCGACCCTCGGCACGACCATGGTCGGCTTCCGCACCGATCGCCCCGCCGTCGCCGACGTGCGCGTCCGCCGGGCCGTGGCCGCCGCGCTCGCCCCGGTCGCCGACACGTTCGCCCGGCTCGGGCTCGTCTCGCGCCCGGCGGCCGGCGGCGGCCTGCTCCCGCCGGCCATGCCCGGCCACGATCACAACATCGCCCCGCCGCCTGACCTCGAGGCGGCGCGGGCGCTCATGGCCGCCGCCGGACATCCCGGCGGCGCCGGCCTGGCGCCGCTCGAGATGCTGGTCGCCTCGGGTCTCGAGCTGCTCGAGAGCGCGATCGAGGAGGCGCTGGCCGGGCTCGGAGTCGACGTCCGGTTCTCGGTCAACGAACGGGGCGCCCGCGTGTCGGACATGCCGTCCGACCTGTGGCTCAGCTCGTGGCTGGCCGACTATCCCGATCCCGACGGGTTCTTCCGCGGGCTCATGAACGACCCGTCCGATCCGATCGCCGGCGCCGAGGAGACGCGGCAGGCCCTCGCCATCATCGGCCGGGCGCGAGCGTCACACGACCAGGACGAGCGGCTGGGGCTGTATCGGGAGGTCGACCGCCTGCTGGTCGCGGAGTGGGTCGCCGTCGTGCCGCTTGCATATCTGCGAACGACGCTGCTGCACCGGTCGTGGGTGCACGGGCTGTGGGCGAACGCGCTGACGTCGTTTCGGCTCGACGGCGTCATGGTCGACCGCAGCTCCGCCCCGGCGCCGGACGCCGGCGGGTGAGCGCGTCGGCCGAGCCGGCGCCCGCGCCGGGCGTCGAGCTCGTGGCGGCGTTCGCCGCGATCTACCTCGTGTGGGGGTCGACGTTCCTGGCCATCCGCTACGCCGTCGAGACGATCCCGCCGTTCGCGATGATGTCGGCGCGCTGCCTGCTCGGCGGCGCGATCCTGCTTGGCCTTGCCCGGGTGCGCGAGCGCGAGATCGTGTGGCCGAGCCGGCGCGAGTGGGGCGGGGCGGTCGTGCTCGGCGGGCTGCTCTTCGTCGGCTGCCACGGGGTGCTCGCCTTCGCCGAGGAGCGGGTGCCGTCGGGCATCGCGGCGCTGTGCCTGGCCACGATCCCGTTGTTCGTGCCGCTGCTGGCCTGGGCGCTCCCGGGTGGGACGCCGCCGACGCGGCGGCGGTCGGCGGCGCTCGCGGGCGGCTTCGCCGGCGTCGCGCTGCTGGTCGCGTCGCAGGGAGCCAACGGCGGCCTGCGGCCCATCTACGCAGTGCTCCTGCTCCTGAGCGCGCTCTCGTGGGCGGCGGGCACGGTTGCCACGCGGCTCGTGCCGGTGCCGCGCTCGCCGACGATCGGCGCCGCGCTGCCGCTCCTGGCCGGGGGCGCGCTGCTCGCGGTGATCGCCCTCGGCTCGGGCGAGCTCGCGCCCAGCCGGCTCGACCACATCTCGGGGCGGTCGCTGGGCGGCCTGGCCTACCTGATCGTGTTCGGCACGGTGCTCACCTTCTCGGCGTACGTGTGGCTCCTGCGGGTGGTTGCACCCGCGCGGGTCGCCACCTACGCCTTCGTGAACCCGACGGTCGCGGTCGCCATCGGGTGGGCGTTCGCCGGTGAATCGCTGACCGTCGGCGCGGTCGTCGCGAGTGCCCTCATCGTGGTCGCCGTGGCGGTGGCGGTGTCCGAGCGCGATCGCCCGCGCGTGCCCGCGGCGAGCTGAGGTCGGTCGGATGCCTGCACGACAATTTGACACCGAGACTATCGCGATATATCATGATGTTACGCGATAGTCAGAAACGAGAATCAGGAGGATTCAATGACATACGCAGAACCGATCCCGATGGGTGGCTTCGGCCGACGTGGCCGGCGCCGCCACCATCACGGGATGTTGATGTTCGCCGGCAAGCACCGGCACGGACGTGAGGGCTTCGGCCGCGGCGGGTTCGGCCGTGGAGACGCCTTCTTCGGCGGTGGCCGCCGGGCCGGACGCGGAGACATCCGCGCCGCCATCCTGGCGCTCCTGGCCGAGCAGAGCATGCACGGCTACCAGATCATCCGCGAGCTCAGCGAGCGCACCGGCGGTGCGTGGCAGCCGAGCCCCGGCTCGGTCTACCCGACGCTGCAGCAGCTCGAGGACGAGGAGCTGGTCTCGGAGCAGAAGTCCGACACCGGCCGGCGCGTCTACGAGCTGACGGCGGCCGGACGCGAGAAGGCCGAGGCGCTGCCCCGGCCGGCTCCGTGGGAGCAGGTCGCAGAGGCGGCTCACGACGAGCAGGGCGACCTGCGCGGCCTGGTGTTCCAGGTGATGGGAGCCGTCCGCAACGTGGCCGCCGCGGGCACCCCGGCCCAGGTCGAGGCCGCACAGGAGGTGCTCCGCAGCGCCCGGCGCAGCCTCTACCAGATCCTGGCCGAGGACGACGCTCCCGGCGAGGACAAGGGCGGCACGAAAGTCTAGAACCCGATC
>DASXZF010000093.1:0-3744 GCA_036502065.1 Gaiellales bacterium | reverse complement strand
ATGGTGATCCTCGGTGCGCTGATGCTGGGCATGCTCCTGGCCGCCCTCGACCAGACCATCGTCGCCACCGCGCTTCCGACCATCGTCGGCGATCTGGGCGGCCTGAATCACCTCTCGTGGGTCGTCACGGCCTACCTGGTCGCATCGACGGTGACGACACCGCTCTACGGCAAGGTCAGCGACCTGTTCGGGCGCAAGCGCGTGTTCCAGTTCGCGATCGTCGTCTTCCTGTTCGGGTCGGCGCTCGCCGGCCTGTCGCAGAACATGCTCGAGCTGATCGCCTTCCGCGGCGTCCAGGGCGTCGGCGCCGGCGGCCTGATCACCCTGGCGATGACGATTATCGGCGACATCGTGCCGCCCCGCGAGCGCGGCCGGTACCAGGGCTACATGGGCGCGGTGTTCGCACTCGCGAGCATCATCGGGCCGCTGCTCGGCGGGTTCTTCGTCGACCAGCTCTCGTGGCGATGGGTGTTCTACGTCAACCTGCCGGTCGGGGCTGTCGCCCTCGTCGTGACGAGCATCGTGCTCGACCTGCCCAGCCGGCGCGTGTCGCACCAGATCGACTACCTCGGCACCGCGCTGCTCGTCGGCGCCGTGTGCTCGATCCTGCTCGCGGTCACCTGGGGCGGGACGCAGTACGCGTGGGGCTCCACGATCATCATCTCGCTCGGCATCGGCGGAGCGATCCTGCTGGCGGCGTTCATCTCGGTCGAGCGGCGGGTGGCCGAGCCGGTGCTGCCGCCCTACCTGTTCCGAAACCGCGTCTTCACGGTGGCGACGGCGACGATGTTCATCGTCGGCCTGGCGATGTTCGGCGGCATCATCTACCTGCCCCTGTTCCTGCAGGTCGTCGGCGGCCGCAGCGCCACGAACGCCGGCCTGCTGCTCCTGCCGTTGATCCTCGGGCTGATGTTCACCGCCATCGTGTCGGGGCGCGTGATCAGCCGCACCGGGCGCTACAAGGCGTTCCCGGTGACGGGGATGCTCGTCATGGCGGTCGGCATGTACCTGCTCTCGACGATGGGGCCGACGACCGGCGAGGTGGGCGCCTCGGCGTACATGGTCGTGCTCGGGCTCGGCCTGGGCATGGTGATGCAGGTGCTCGTGCTGGCGGTGCAGAACGCGGTCGATCCGCGCGACCTCGGCACGGCGACGGGCGCGGCGACCTTCCTGCGGTCGATGGGCGGCTCGTTCGGCGTGGCGCTGCTCGGCGCGGTGCTCTCCAACCGCCTGGCGACGAACCTGGCCGACCTGCTCCCCGGCGGACACCTGCCGGCGGGCGTCTCGCCCGACACGCTCAAGGGCAGCCCTGCGGCCATCCTCGCCCTGCCGCCCGCCGTGCGCGCACCGGTCGTCGAGGCGTTCGCCAAGTCGATCGACACGGTGTTCCTGGTCGGCGTGCCGATCGCGATCGTCGGGTTCGGCATCACGCTGCTCCTGCGCGAGGTGCCGCTGCGCTCGGGTGAGCCGGCTGCGGTCGAATCCGTGCCCGGCGCCGACGGCCCCGAGCCCGCGCCGGCGGAGCCGCCGCTCAGCAGCCGGAGCTGACCGGCCGGACGGCGGGGCCGACCGGGATGTCGTAGCGGCGCAGGAGCGCGCGCAGGCGGTGGCGATAGACGCGCATGTCGGGCGCGAGCCAGTCGGAGTGGGTCTGGCAGCGCCAGGCCGGGTAGAGCTCGTGGTGGTAGGGCGACGTCAGGCTCTCGGCGTGGCCGATCACGTCGCCCAGCGCGATGTGGTAGCGCTGCATCAGCCAGGCCGTCAGGTGCAGCGAGGCCCGCATCTGCGCGGGGTCGTCGAGGATCTCGCCGTCCGATGTGCCGACGTGCTCGATCCCGAATGCGGTGTAGTTCAGCCCCACCGTGTGCCGGCAGATCACATCGAGCGGGACGAGCTGGTAGATGGTGCCGTCGCGGTCGACGATGAAGTGCGCGCATGTCCCCGGCAGCTCGTGCAGCTCGGAGTCGGGTACGTCCTGGGCGAACGTCGACCAGGCCGAGATCATCGTCGTCGACGCGGTGTAGTGCTCGACGATCACGTGCGCGTGGCGCAGGTGCCACGTGTCGATGCCGTAGTGGCGCAGGGCGTAGGCTGCCGTCTCGGCCAGGCGGTGCGCCGGGAAGGGGATCGGCTTCCAGACGATGCGCGGGCGGCGCAGGCGCGGCTCGGTGGGCGTACCGACGCTGCTCTGCGGCACGGTTCCCGCCGGCTGCGTCGTCGCGGGCGGTGCCGAGGTCGCCCGCTCGGTCGGCACGATCTGCTCCGACGAGCCGCCCGCGGTCGCGATCGTGCCGACGAAGAGCACGACTGCACCGGCGGAGCCGAGGGTGGCGACAATCACGATCGCCAGCACCGGCCAGCGGCGGCGGAGCCCTGACACCGGCATAGCTTATGCTGAGCCGGGGAACGGCGCTGTTGCAGGGAGTTTACGTCGGTCTTAGGATGCCGTCGGATACTTTGGCTGTGGAAGTCCTGATAGTCGACGACGAGCCCGCGGTGGTTGACGCGCTTGACCGGGCGCTGGTCCAGGAGGGCTACTCGGTGGCCTCGGCCGGCGACGGCCGAACGGCGCTCGAGAAGGTCGCCAAGGCCCCGCCCGACGCCGTCATCCTCGACGTGAGCATGCCGCAGATGAGCGGCCTGGAGGTCTGCCGGCGGCTGCGCGCCAACGGCGATCGCACGCCGGTGCTGATGCTGACGGCCCGCGACCAGGTGACCGACCGCGTGGCCGGCCTCGACGCGGGCGCCGACGACTATCTGTCCAAGCCGTTTGCGCTCGAGGAGTTGCTCGCGCGGCTGCGTGCGCTCCTGCGGCGCACGACGACGGCCGACGGCCAGGGCGTGCTGCGATTCGCCGATCTCACCATCGACCCCAACACCTACGAGGCCCGCCGCGGCGACCGCGTGATCGAGACCACCCGCACCGAGTACCTGCTGCTCGAGCTGCTCATGCAGCACCCGCGGCAGGTGCTGACGCGGGCGACGATCTTCGAGCGGGTGTGGGGATACGACTTCGGCTACGCCTCCAACTCGCTCGACGTCTACATCGGCTACCTGCGCCGCAAGACCGAGGCCGGCGGTGAGACGAGGCTGATCCACACCAAGCGCGGGATCGGCTACGTCCTGCGGGAGCCATGAGCTTCCGCGTCCGCCTGACGCTGTCGGTGGCCGCCGCGGTGGCGCTGGCCGTCGCCGTTGCGTGCGCGATCGCCTACATCGTCGTCGGCCGCCAGCTCTACAGCCAGGTGGATTCGAGCCTCGAGGCGCAGGCAGCCGTCCTCAGCCAGACTCCCGTGTCGCCCGCCCTCCGTAATCGACTGGGGGGGCCGTTTGCGAGCGCCGACACCTACTACTGGCAGGCCGTGTCCGCAGACGGCTTCGTCCGCCAGCCCCCGTACTTCGCCGGGATGCAGGAGCTGCCGGTGACGCAGGCCGCGCTCGACGCGGCCAAGACGCCGATGTCCACGGTGCTCACGACCATGACCGTGCACGGGATCCACCTGCGGGTGGCGACGGTCTCCTACGGCCCCGGTGCGGCGGCGCAGGTCGCGCGCCGACTGAGCGACGACGACGTCGTTCTCTCGAAGTTGCGGACGTGGTTCCTGCTGGTGGCCGCGGGCGGGATCGCGCTCGCTGCCCTGCTCGGAGCGTTCGTCGCCCGCGCTGCACTGCGCCCCGTGCGGCGGCTGACCCACACCGCCGAGAACGTCGCCGAGACGCATGATCTGTCCCAGCGGATCGACG
>DASXZF010000092.1:0-3729 GCA_036502065.1 Gaiellales bacterium | reverse complement strand
CGATCCCGTTCATCGTGATCTCGCCGTCGACGCCGGCCCGCGTGGTCACCCGCCCGCTCAACCATTACTCGGCGCTGCGGGCGTGGGAGTCCATGCTGCGCGTGCATTGCGCGGGTAACGCGTGCCGTGCGACCGGGCTGCGCCGGCCGTTCCGCCTCTGATGCTCAGGTCTGCTCGGCGGGGGCCTCGCGCCCCCGCCGGCGCATGGCGAGCAGCGCCTCGCGCATGTCGGCGCGCACGAAGCCCTTCAGCGCGCCGTGGCGCTTGACCGGCTTTCGCCCGAGGCGGGCCGCGATGTCGTCGCTCGCGCTGCGATAGGCCGCGGCGGCACTCGAGCGGGGAGCGCCGGCGACGACCGGGACGCCGGCCAGCGCGGCCGAGTCGTATCGTGCGCTGCGCGGGATCTGCACGGGAGAGACGAGATCGCCGAAGCGCTCGCGCATCAGCGCCGCGGCGGCGGCTGCGCCCGGCCGGCGGGCATCGACGAACGTCGGCAGGAGCACGAGCGGCGTGTAGCGCCGGCCGGTCTCGCGCTCGATCACGCGCACCGATTCGATGGTGCCCTGCAGGGCGTCGATCGACAGATAGTCGGCGGCGGCGGGGATGACCACGGCGTCGGCGGCCCGCAGCGCGGCGGCGCTCAGCCCGCCGAGACCGGGGGGTGTGTCGACGACGATCACGCCCCACTCCTCGCTCGCGGCCTCGAGCGCCGCCGCGAACCGGGTCGCGCGACGGGGGTCGCTGTAGACGGCCATCTCCTCGGCGCTCAGGCGCGCATCCGCCGGGACGACGCCCAGCCGGTGAAGGGCCGGTGCCGGCGACGTGCGCGCCCACCAGCGCGGCTTGCCGCGGAACATCCCGCCCGAGCCGTCGTCGTCGGCGGCCGGGACGCCGACGGCCACGCCGGCCGAGCCCTGCGGGTCGAGGTCGACGAGCAGGACGCCGCGCTCGTCGAGGGCGAGCGCCGCGGCCAGGTTTACGGCCGTCGTCGTCTTGCCCACCCCACCCTTGCGGTTGACGACTGCGATCACGTGCACGCGGCCATTCTGTCACGATCGCCGCCGCGTTTCCGGAGTTCTACCTAGAGGTGATGGGGTCGCCCCCCGATGCGTTGTCCGCCAGGTGGGGAGGACACTTCAGATGTCGAGAACCGCACCACCGAAGGAGGGTCTCTCATGACAGCTGTCAAGGAGCTCACGCGGCCGTCGGTCACCGGCGGGCAGAAGAACTACCGCCGTCACGAGCGCGAGGAGCTCGTCGCCGCGATCCGGCGCGCGCGGCGGAGCCCGCGGCGCCACATGCCCTCCGGGCGATAGGTACGATCGCGCGGGTGAAGACGACGCTCGAGCGCGAGCGCAAGCTCACCGCGCCGCCGGGGTTCGTGCTGCCGCACCTGCACGGCGGGCCCCTGCCGCCCCGTGAGCTCAACTCCACCTATCACGACGCGCGCGACCTGCGCCTGGCCGCCGCCGGCGTCACCCTGCGCCATCGCACCGAGCGCGGCGGCGGAGCGTGGCAGCTGAAGCTCCCGCACGCGGGCGAGCGGCTCGAGCTCGAGTTCGAGGGCGGCGCCCGGACGCCCCCCAACGAGGTGCTCGGCCTGCTCGCCGCCCACCTGCGCGGCGCGCGGCTCGTGCCGGTCGCGCGTCTGCGCACCCACCGCACGGGCGTCGTCGCCCGCCGCGGCGAGGCGGCGGTGGCCGAGGTGGTCACCGACGCGGTGGCGGTGTTCGAAGGCCGCCGGATCGTGCGCCGCTTCGAGGAGATCGAGGTGGAGCTCGTCGACGCGGGCACGATGGACGATCTGCGCGGGATCGTGCGCGCGCTGCGCCGGGCCGGCGCGGCCGAGTCCGACACCCGCCCCAAGCTCTTTCAGGCGCTCGATCTGCCTGCGCCCGCTGCACCGCAGCCGCCGCCGCGCACGGCGCCGTCCGGCGAGCACGTCACCGCCGCCCTGCGCGCGCAGTACGAGGCGATCGTCCGCCACCATCCGGGCACCCGGCTCGGCACCGATCCCGAGGAGCTGCACCAGATGCGCGTGGCGACGCGGCGGATGCGCGCGATCCTGCGCGCGGCCCGGCCGCTGCTCGACGCCGACTGGGTGCGGTCGCTGCGCGACGAGGTGGGCTGGCTCGGCCGTGCGCTCGGGCCGGTGCGCGACCTGGACGTGCTGCTCGAGCACCTCCGCGCCGACGCCCACCGGCTCGGCGGAGGCGACGAGCGCGCGTTCCTGACGCTCCTGCGCGCACTCGAGGCCGAGCGCGAGGCCGACCGCGCCATCCTCATCGCGGCGCTCGACGAGCCCCGGTTCATCGCCCTGATCGTGCGGCTCGAGGCCGAGACGAGCGCGCCGCCGTTCGTCGGGAGCGGCCCCACGCTGCGCGACCTCGCAGCCCGCGAGCTGCGGCGGTTGGGAAAGACCATGCGGGCGCTGGGCGCCGATCCGCCCGACACCGAGCTGCACGCCGCCCGGATCGCCGTCAAGCGGGCCCGATACGCGGCCGAGCTGGCCGAGCCTACGGTGGGCAAGCGCGCCGCCGCGGTCATCCGCGACGCCAAGGTGCTGCAGGACGTGCTCGGCGACCACCAGGACGCTGCCGTCGCTGAGGAGCGCATCCGCGCGCTCGTCGGACCGCGTACACGGCCCGCGCAGGCGCTCAGCGCCGGCCGTGTGATCGAGCGCCAGCACGAGCGCCGGCGGGTCGCCCGCGCCGCCTATCCGCAGGCGTGGCGCGCGCTCGAACGCGACGCGCGGGGAGCGTTCCTCTGAGCATGCGCCTGCTCGTCTTCCGCCACGGGATCGCCGAGGACCACGCCGCCGACGGCACCGACGCCGCCCGGGCGCTGACCGAGCATGGCGTCGCGCGCACCCGCGCCGCCGCGCGCGGGCTCGCCGCGATCGCCGATCCTCCCGACGTCGTCCTCTCGAGCCCGAAGCTGCGCGCGCTTCAGACCGCTCGCGAGGCGGCTGCGGTATTCGGCCGCGAGGTCGAGGTGCTCGACGAGCTCGCCGACGGGCCGCCGGATGCCGCGCTGCGGGTGCTGGCCGCGCGCAGCGAGGCGTCGGTGATGATCGTCGGCCACGAGCCGATGCTGAGCGAGCTCGTGGAGCAGGTGTGCACCGGCGGGCGCCGCATCGGCTTCGTCGACATGCGCAAGGCCGGCTGCGCCTGCGTGGAGGTGGCGCTCGCACCGACCGGCGAGACGACCGCCGCGACGTTGCTCTGGCTCGCGACGCCCAAGATGCTGCGTGCCGCCGGATCGGCCTGATCCGGTCGACGGCCATGGCCGCGACGACGGCCGCGACCCGCTCCGGACGGTCGCCCGCGAGTGGGGCCGCATGGGCATCACCGGCTTCGGCGGCCCGCCGACGCACATCCTGCTCCTGCGACAGCTGTGCGTGCAGCGCAGGGGCTGGATCCCCGCCGACGAGTTCGAGGACGCGATCGCCGCCTGCAACCTGCTTCCGGGGCCCGCCTCGACCCAGCTTGCGATCTATTGCGCCGGACGCGTCGCCGGCTGGCCGGGCGCGCTCGTCGGCGGTGCCGGCTTCATCCTGCCGGGGTTGGCGACGATTCTCGCGCTGGCGTGGCTCTTCCTCTCGGCCTCTCCCCCCGAGTCGGTCAGAGCCGCCGGCGCCGGTGCCGGTGCGGCCGTCGCCGCGGTCGCCGTGCGGGCGGCGCTCGACCTGGCGTTGCCTTCGTGGCGGCGCGTCGCCGGCCTGGCTGC
>DASXZF010000091.1:0-9059 GCA_036502065.1 Gaiellales bacterium | reverse complement strand
GCCGTGCACCACGCTGGAATTCGTTGCCATTCACTCAGGCATACGAGTGCCGAGCGGGACCGGCAACCACCCTTGCGGGTTACCCGCTTTCGGCCTGGTCGAGCACGACCTCGCTCGCCATGGGCGCCACCGGCCGGCCCTCGAACTCGGTCGCGAGCACGACCACCGTCTTCGTCCGCTCGACCGACTCGAGCGCGCGGATGTCCCAGATCAGGTGCTCGAGCGCCCGCGTCGACTCGGCCCTCACCTTCAGCATCAGGCTCTCCTCGCCGGCGATGTGGTGGCACTCCTCGACCCAGGACATGTCTTCGAACGCCGCCTCGAGGTTGCCCCGCGGCCCGGCGATCTGGGTGACCAGGATGAACGCGGTCACGCCGACGCCGACCTTCTCGGGGTCGACCGCCGCGCGGTAGCCCGTGATCACGCCGCGGGCCTCGAGCTTCTTCACCCGCTCATGCACGGCGGCGGGCGACAGCCCGACGTGCTGCGCGATCTGGGCGAAGGTTGACCGCCCTTCGACCTGGAGCACGCCCACGATCGCTCGATCGATGTCGTTCAGGTCTTTCACGTCCGAGGTGATCCGGAACCATACCCCGGGTACCCTCCACCCGTCGCCCGCAACCACCGAGGAGGACGTCATGCCGGTACTGGCCGAGTCGGATCTGAAAGCGCAGGTCGCCCAGATGCAGGGCTGGGAGGTGCACGACGGCGCGCTCGCGAGGACGTACGAGTGCGGCGACTTCGACGGCTCGATGGCCTTCGTGAACCGGGTCGCGAAGGTGGCCGCCGAGGCCGATCACCACCCCGACATCGCGATCTCGTGGGACAAGGTCACCCTGCGCTGGGTGAACCACAGCGCGGGCGGCATCACCGAGCGCGACGTCGAGATGGCCGGCAAGAGCGACCGCCTGGCCTAGGCGCGGCTAGCGGCTCTCGTCGGCCGGCTGCGCCTGCGGCGAGGTCGTCGTCGGCGCCGTCAGCGTGACGTCCACCTCGAGGATGCGCGGCCCGTCGATCGCGGCCACCTCGAAGCGGGCGCCGTCGAAGGCAACGGTGTCGCCGACCTTCGGCACCCGGCCGAGCTCGCCGAACATGAACCCGCCGACGGTGTGATAGTCGTCGACCGGCAGGTGCTTCCCGAAGCGCTCGTTGAAGTCGTCGATCGGGAACGACCCGACCAGTCGCACGCGGCCGCGGCCGATGCGCAGCACGCCGGCGTCGGGCAGGTCGAACTCGTCGCCGATCTCGCCGACGATCTCCTCGAGCAGGTCCTCGAGCGTGACGAGCCCCTCGACCGAGCCGTACTCGTCGACCACGATCGCGAGGTGGTTGGACGTGCGCTGGAACTCGGCCAGAAGCTCATCGAGCGGCTTCGTCTCGGGCACCATGATCGCGTCGCGCAGGATCTCGCGCAGGTCGACGTTCTGCAGGCCGCGGTCGTGCAGCGCCGAGAACAGGTCGCGCACGTGCAGCACGCCGACGACGTCGTCGAGCTCGCCCTCGTACACCGGGTAGCGGGTGAACGGGTGCGAGAGCACGAGCCGCAGCACCTCCTGCACCGCCAGCCCGATCGGCACCGCCACCACGTCGGGCCGCGGCACCATCACGTCGACCGCATCCTTGTCGGCGAACTCGAAGACCTTGTGGAGCATCGCCTGCTCCTCCTCCTCGAGCACGCCCTTCTCGCGGCTCGCCGTGACGAGCATCTTCAGCTCCTCCTCGGAGTGCACGAGCGTGATCCCGCTCGACGCCGTCACTCCGAACCAGCCGAGCACGGCGGCGCTCGTGCGCACGAGCACCCAGATGAACGGCCGGAAGATGGCGTGGAACGCGTTGATCGGCCCGGCGGCGAGCAGCGCCACGCGGTCGGGATGCTGGAGCGTGAACGACTTCGGCACGATCTCGCCCATGACCACGTGGAAGTAGGTCAGGATCGTGAACGCCAGGATGACCGAGATCGTCGTGGCGATGCTCGTGTGCCAGCTCGCCGGCAGCAGGTCGAGCGGCCGCTTCAGGAGCCGCGAGACGACCGGCTCGCCGATCGCGCCGAGACCCAGGCTCGAGAGCGTGACGCCGAGCTGGATCGCCGAGATGAACCGCGGAGGCGTCTCGAGCAGGCGCAGCACCCGCCGGGCGCGGCGGTTGCCCTGCGCCTCGAGCTCCTGCATGCGCGTGCGGCGCACCGTGACGAGGCCATATTCGGCCGCCACGAAGAACCCGTTCGCGGCCACGATGAACGCCACCGCCAGCAGCTCGAGTGCGGTTGTCATCGGGTACTCGGACCGTCGTCGCTCAAGCGTCCGAAGTATAGTCGGGGGGGTCATCCGCAAGATCGGAAGCGAGAACCGCTCAAGCGAGACGCCAAGCTGCCGATTCACTGCGGCAGGAAATGCCTCCGGGGCCGGCGAACACCGGGAGCCTGCCGCACGAGAGTGCTAACGGCCACACGGGATACTGCCGATACCCGATGAAACGGATGCTGGTCTCTCGCAAAGAGTGGAGCACATGTGGCCGAGCCGATAACTTGTCTGATCGTCGATGACCATGAGGTCGTACGTGAGGGTCTGCGCCTGGCGCTGTCCCGCACGGACAACATCCGCGTCATCGGTGAGGCGTCCGACGGCAGCGCCGCGGTCGCACTCGCCCGCCGACGGCGCCCCAACGTCGTCATCATGGACGTGCGCATGCCCGGCGTCGACGGCCTCCAGGCCGCTCGGGAGATCTGCGCCGAGGTGCCCGAAGCCTCCGTCCTCATGTTTACCGCCTACGGTGAGCGCAGCCTTCTGACGCGCGGCCTCGAAGCCGGCGCCAAGGGCTACATCCTGAAGGAGGCTCCGCACCAGACGCTGGTGCGCGCCATCCAGAAGGTGGCCGCCGGCGACGGCTACGTCGACCCGGCGCTCATGCCCGCGTTCCTGACGAAGGAACGCGAGAACATGCTCACCGCCCGCGAGCGGGAGATCCTCCAGCTGCTGGCCGACGGCATGTCCAACGCCGATGTCGCTGCGAAGCTCTTCATCAGCCAGGAGACCGTGAAGAGCCACGTACGGCATATCCTCTCCAAGTTGGAGGCGGATACCCGTACCCATGCAGTCGCCATCGCCCTCAGACAGGCCATCATCGATTAGCACCGACCCCGGGGCGCGCACGACCACGGCGTCCGAGCGGATCATGCGGGTTGGCGGGCTGACTCTGGTGTCGATCGTCGTGACGGCGGTCGCGTTCGCCGTCGCGGCGAGCGTGCTGTCCGATCCGGTCGCGCTGCTCGTTGCGGGCGTCGCCGCGATCGGCCTCGTCGGCGCCGCCGCCGTGCACGCCGTCCGCCGCGATGCGACCCGGCTGCAGACCTCCGAGGAGTGGCAGCGCAGGCTGCGCAGCGAGCTGATGGCGCAGGCGGCGTTCCTCGACGAGGTCGTCGGCAGCCTCGCCGCGATGACGTCGAGCCGCGATGCCGCCCACGTGCTGGCCTCGACGGCCGAGCAGGCCCACCGGCTGCTGCGTCCCGATGCGACGGTGATGCTGGTGCCGTCGGCCGATGGCCGCGGGCTGCGCCCCGCCGTCGCGCACGGGATCGCGCTCGGCCCGATCGCGAGCATCGTCGTCGATCCGTCGAGCCCCGGATCGCTGCTGGCCGAGGCCGCCGCGAGCCGCACACCCGCCTCCGGCGCCGTGAACGCGGCCGGCGATGCCCTCACCCGCCACCTGCGGCCCGTCGCCGCGCTGGCGGCGCCGCTCGTCGTCCTCGATGAGCTGCACGCCCTGCTCGTGATGTTCCGGCTGCAGGGCGACGCGGGATTCGGCCCGGCCGAGCTCTCCCAGGCGGTGCTTCTGGCCGACTTCGGCGCGAGCGCGGCGGCCAACGCCCAGCTCTTCCAGCGCGTCGAGTCGCTGCTCGCGCAGGCGCGCATGCGCGAGGCCGAGCGGGCCGAGCTGTCGCGCCGGATCCTGTCGGCCGAGCAGGACGAGCGGCGCAAGCTCTCGCTGTTCCTGCACGACGGCCCGCTCCAGGCCATGTCCGGGATCGCGATGATGCTCGACGCCGTCGCCGAGGACGCGAGCGAAGGCGAGACCGAATCGGCCCTTCGGGTGCTCGAGACCGCCCGCGAGCGGCAGCGGTCGGTCATCCGCTCGCTGCGGGAGCTCTCGTTCGCACTCGAGCCGTGGGTGCTGCGCGATCAGGGCTTCGTCGTCGCCCTGCGCGCCCTCGCCGACGAGATGGAGCGCGGCCACGCCGTCTCGGTCGAGCTCGACGTCGACGCGGCGGCCGACCTGCCCGCCGACGACCAGGTGTTCCTGTACCAGATCGTGCGCGAGGCGGTCCAGAACGCCGTCAAGCACGCGGCGCCGCGCACGGTCACGGTCGTCGTCTCGGGTGAGCCGGCCGAGGGCTTCGAGCTGCTCGTGCGCGACGACGGCACCGGGTTCGCCGTGTCCACGACCGACGACGGCCTGCCCCATCACGGGATGACGTCGATGCGCGAGCGCGCCCAGATCCTCGGCGGCCGGCTGCGGATCGACTCGGTCCCCGGCGCAGGCACCGAGCTGCGCGTGTCGCTCCCCGCCCACGATCACGCCGATGTGGCGTAGACAGCGCCGCGCGGCCTCGCCGGTCGACGCGCTCGTCGAGGCGTGCGAGAACGGCCTCGACCTGCCCGCCGTCATGGCCGCGGCCTGCAGCGCCGTGTCGGCGATGCTCTCGGGCGTCGCCACCGCCGCCTACGTCCTCACCGACGACGGCGCCCACCTACGGCTCGTCGCAGGCGAGGGGCCGGACGAGCTCGACCCGCCGGCCCCCGACGGGCCGGTGCACACGGGCGAGCTCTGGCTGATCCCGCTCGTCAGCGCCCGCCGCACCGTCGGCTGCCTCGTCACCCACGCCCCCGCCTACGCCGACCTCGGCCCCGTCAGGATCGTCTCGGCGCTCGCGGCCCAGGCGATCGAGTCGGCCCGGCTGTGGGAGCGAGCGGGCGACAGCTCGGGCACCCAAGACGTCCTCACGGGCCTGCCGAACCACCGCGGCTTCGAGCGCGCCCTGACCCGCGAGCTCGCCCGTGCGATGCGCGGCGGCGCGCCCGTGTCGGTGGCGATGGTCGACCTCGACGGCTTCCAGGCCGCAAACGACGAGCGCGGCCACGCCGCCGGCGACGAGCTCCTGCGCACCGCCGCCCGCTGCCTGGCCTCGGGCGTGCGCACCTACGACAACGTGTCACGGATCGGCCCCGACGAGTTCGGCCTCGTGCTGCCCGGGATGGAGCCCGCCGTCGCGCGGGCGCTGCTCGAGCGGCTCGCGGCCGCCTTCGCCGGCTCGTCCCAGGGCGCCACGGTCTCGGCTGGCGTCGCGGGATTCCCCGCCGACGGCGACACGCAGGTCGAGCTCGTGCGCCTGGCTACCGGAGCGCTCTACTGGGCCCGGCGCGGCGGCGGCGGCCGTGCCGTCGCCTACGACTCCGACGTGGTCGAGGCGCTCTCGGCCGAGGAGCGCGCGCGCCAGCTCGAGCGCGACACCTACGAGCGCACCATGCGCGCGCTCGAGGCCGCCCGCGGCCAGTCCGCGAGCTCGCGCGCGGTCAGCGACTACGCGGGGCACATCGCCGCCGAGGTCGGACTCTCACCCGACCGCACCGACCGCGTGCGGCTGGCGGCGTTCCTCTACGACGCCACCGCCCCCGGCGGCGATGCCGGCGAGCGGGCCCGGCTCGCGTCCAAGGTGGTGGCAAACGCGCTCGACGCCGAGGCGGCCGAATGGCTGCTCGCGGCCGGCGGCAACGGCGGCACCGCGCCGATCGAGTCGCGCGTGATCGCGGTCGCCTCGGCCTTCGTCGAGGCCGGCGGGCACCTTTCGAGCGCCGGCGCCGGCCGGGCGCTGGCCGATCTCTACCGCCGCCGCAGCGAGTTCGACCCCGGCTGCGTGCGCGCGCTCGAGACGCTGCTCGCAGACCAGACCGCCGAGGTCTAGATGGTTGATTGCATATTCCCGTGATGTCCTGGGCGGTTTCGAACCGAGCCTCGCAAGGACGCAGGGAGCGTTCATAGTGGGTGAACTATGGGCGCGACCGAGGACGCCGCGAGGCGACGGTTCGCAACCGCAGCCCCATCACGACCCGCCTAACCACCACCGGCACACGTCCAGGCGCGCGGGAGTATGGAATCAACCATCTGACCCAGTGCAGGTCCCGGGCCGCCTCCTGGTCGACCTGCACAACCACACGCACCACTCCTACGACGCGCAGAACCGGCTCGCCGACTACGAGCGCGCGCATGCGCAGGGGCGCATCGACGTCGTTGCGATCACGGATCACAACACGATCGCCGGCGCGCTCGAGCTCCACGCCCAGGCCTCCTTCCCGGTGATCGTCGGCGAGGAGGTCGACACGGCCGACGGCGAGCTGATCGGCCTCTTCCTCACCGCGCCGATCCCGCCCGGCCTGCCGGCCGTCGAGACGGCCGAGCGGATCCGCGCCCAGGGCGGGCTCGTCTACCTCCAGCATCCCTTCTACCGCATCGTCCGCGGCCGGATGCGGCCCCAGGCGCGCGAAGAGCTGCGCGGGCGCGGCCTGATCGACATCGTCGAGGCGAGCAACGGCGGCCCGCTCGCGGCGGCCGACAACGCCCGGGCGCTGCGATGGGCGCGCGCCTGCGACCTGCCCCACGCCGGGTCGTCGGACGCCCATGAACCACGCGCGATCGGCACGTGCGTCTCGGCGGTGCCCGCCGGGGCGATCGACGCCGCCGCCCTCCCGGCGCTGATGCGCCGCGCCACCATCGTCGACCGGCGCCCGGCCGCGGTGGTTGCCCTGGCAGTGAAGGCCGCCGGGCGTGCGGGCACCGCCGTGCGCGTCCTCGCCGGCCGCGAGCCGCGCCGGCGGCGGCGGTCCTAGACGGGCTAGCCGACCGCGGCCCGTCGCCGCCAGAGGACTGCGAACGCCGCTCCCGCGATGACGATCACCGCCGCCGCGACCCAGAACTCGGCCCGCTGGCCGTAGACGTGGTCGGCGTGGTCGACGCGCAGCGTCTCGATCCACAGCCGCCCGAACGAGTAGAGCCCCGCGTAGAGCGCGAACGCCGTCCCGGGACGCACACGGTTCGCCGTGCGGCGCATGAACCACAGGAGCAGGCCGAGCACCGCCAGATCCCACAGCGCCTCGTAGGCGAACGTGGGCTGGAACCCTGCGCCGGGGATGTAGGGCGGCAGCGGGTGATCGATGCGGATCGCCCAGGGCAGGCTGCTCGGGCGGCCGTAGAGCTCCTGGTTCGTGTAGTTGCCGACGCGGCCGATGGCCTGCGCGAGGATGAGCCCCGGGGCGGCGCAATCGGCGACGATCCAGAACGGCAGGCGCACGATCCGGCACCCGATCAGCACGCCGAGCATCCCGCCCACGACGGCGCCGTAGATGCCCAGGCCGCCGCGCCACAGAAAGAGCGCGTTCTCGGGCCGGTTGACGAAGGGGGTGAGGTCGGTCAGGACGTGCTCGACGCGCGCGCCGACGAGCCCGAGCGGGATCGCGCAGACGGCGATCGGGACGACCAGCTCGGGGTCGAGCCCGCGCCGGCTGAACTGGCCGCGCGTCACCCAGGCCGCCACCACGACGGCGAGGGCGAGCAGCAGGCCGTACCAGCGCGGCTGCAGTGCGCCCAGGTGGAACGCGACCGGATCGCCGGGGCTCGGGATCAGAAGCAGCACGGCGCCGGGAGCGTACCGCCCGCAGCGCGCGCGCCGAGCCGACCCGGTCACCAGATCAATCTCGACAGATCACAAAATGGCTGTTATCACTGAAGAGAGGTCGCAAATGGGCACCCGCGCGACCGACCTGCGCTCCCGGCGACCCGCCTGCGATGACCGGCCCTGCCATGCATTCCCCTCATCCCGACCTGATCCGTGTCGCCCTCATGCGTGAGGCGCCCGGTCTGCGCGACCTGCTCGAGCGGTCGGGAACGGTGCGCCTGGTCGATCAGGCGGCGGATGTCCTGGTATGGCAGCTGCCGCACGACGCCGACGGCCTGCCGTCCGACATGCTCGCAGCGCTGACCGACCCGGCCGCGCCCGGCGTCGTCGCGTTCGCCGACCGGCACCCGATCCGCTGGTTCCAGGAGGCGCTGCGGCTCGGCGTCGACGACGTTCTGTCGCTGCCGCAGTCGCCCGAGTCGCTCGGCATGGCCGTCGCCAAGGCCCGCGCGGCCGCATCACGCCGACGCGCGGTCGAGCCCGCCGAGCGCCGCGACGCCGGCGCGCACGTCTTCACGGTGTTCTCGACCAAGGGCGGTTCGGGGCGAACGGTGATCGCGACCAACCTGGCCGTGTGCCTGGCCCAGTCGGGCGTGCGCACGCTGCTGCTCGACCTCGACCTGCACTCCGGCGACGCCGCGCTCGTGCTCGGCCTGGCCCCCCACGCCACGATCCTCGACCTGGTGGTGGCGTCTGCCGACATCGACGCGGCCAGGCTCGCCCGAGCGGTCACCCGCCACCCGAGCGGCGTCGACGTGCTGGCGGCGCCGGGCCGGCCCGAGGAGGAGGAGCTCGTGTGTGTGGAGCGTCTGGCGCAGCTGATCGCGACGGCGCGGGCCGGGTACGACGCGATCGTGATCGACGCGGCCGCGAGCTTCTCGCCGGTCACGCTGCATGCGCTCGACCGCACCGACACGCTCGTGCTCGTCGGCGCAACGGACGTGCCGGCGGTGCGCAGCGTCCGCATCGCCCTCGAGACGATCGCCCTGCTCGAGCTCGACCTGCCCGACGTGCGCATCCTGATCAACCGCGCCGACGCGGATGTGGGACTCGAGCTCGCAGACGTCGAGGTCGTGCTGCGGAGCGAGATCACCTACACCGTGCCCTCCGACCGGTCCGTGCCGGTGTCGATCAACCACGGCCGCCCCGTGACGAGCGCGGAGCCCGACTCGCCGGCCGCCCGCGCGCTGGCCGAGATCGGCCGCTCGCTGGTCGCCTCGGTCGACCGCCGCCGCTAGAGCGGCGCGTCTGGCGATGGGGCCAGGCCCCAGGGGGGCCTGGCCCCGCTTCTCCGTTTGGCCATGGGGACCGTCCCCATGGGGCCAGGCCCCGCTTC
>DASXZF010000090.1:0-25221 GCA_036502065.1 Gaiellales bacterium | reverse complement strand
GAGCGCGCTGTAGCTCAGGCGCCGCAGCGGCACGGGCGGCGCGGCCGCGACGGGCGCGAGGGCCGGCAGCGCCTCGACGGTGCGCCCGCCCTGGCCGAACAGCGCGAGCTGCTCGCCCACCGGCTGAATATCCGGCGTCGGGCGCTCGAGATTCACGGCGCCGTAGGCGGTGGCGGCGTCGGGAGCGGCGACCCGCTCGACGCGCACGTGCAGGCGCGCGTCGCCGGCGTCGACCTCGGCCGGAGAGTCGAGATCGACGCCCAGGACGCCGCAGAGGTGGGCGATCGTCGTGTCCTCGCCCGGGTCGAGCGCGCCGCTCACGATCAGGTGATGGCGGGCGCGGGTCATGCCGACGTACTGCAGCCGGCGGGCTTCGTCGCCCTCGGCCGCGCGCTCGTGCGCCGCCACCTCGGCGTAGCCGAGCGCCGGGAGCAGCGCCCCCGTGGCCGGATCGACAGCACGCAGCGCCACCCTGCCGCCGGCGTCGATCAGGATGTCGCGGGTCGCGCGGGCGAGCCGCTCGCGGCCGCAGTCGGCGAGCGCCACCACGTCGAACTCGAGCCCCTTCGCGGCGTGGACGGTCATCAGCACGATCGCCTCGCGTCCCTCCTCGGCCGTCGCCGCCTCGCCCTCGCGCACCTGCAGGGCGGCCTGCTCGTCGCAGAAGCGCACGAACCCCTCGAGGTCGGGGCCGCGCACGGCCTCGAACTCGGCCGCCAGCCGGCCAAGCTTGCGCAGGTTCGCGAAGCGGCGGTCGCCGTCGGGCATCGCCAGGCAGGCCAGGTCGTAGTCGTGCTCGGCCGCGACCTGGTCGCACAGGCGCTCGAGCGACACCTCGCCGGAGGCGCGCACCAGGCGGGCGAACCGCTGGCCGAACGCAAGCACGAGCCGGCTCTCGTCGGGCGAGAGCCCGGGTGGCGGCTCGTCGCGCTCCAGGGCGGTGAAGATCGGCCGCCGCACGGCGGCGCGGCGCACCCGCCAGAGGCCGTCGTTCGACACGCCGACGAGCGGCGAGGCGAGCACCGTCAGCAGGGCGACGTCGTCGTAGCGGTTGCGGATCAGGCGCAGGTAGGCGAGCACGTCTGAGACCTGCTGCTGCGCGTAGTAGCCGCGCCCGGTGGCGCGCACCGTCTGCAGGTTGCGGTCGCGCAGCGCCGCCTCGTAGCGGGCGGCGTCGGTGCCGGCCTCGAACAGCATCACGATCTGGCCCGGGTTGAACTCGCCGCCGTCGACGAGCTCGGCGATCCGCGCGGCGAGCGCCCGCGCCTCGGTCTCGCGCCAGCTCTCGCCCGCGTCCTGATGGCCGGCCTTGTCGGTGAGGAGCAGGTCGACGCGTCCCCCACCCGCCGCCGGGCCATCGAAGGCGCCCTCGGCCAGCAGGGGCGCGTAGCGCTCCGGGAACTCGCGCCGGTAGACCTCGTTGACGGTGCCCAGCACGTGCGGGCGCGAGCGGTAGTTGCGTGTGAGGGCGATCAGCCCGTCGCCCGCCTGGCTGCGCCGGCTGCGGTAGACGTCGACGTCGGCGTGGCGGAACCGGTAGATGCTCTGGAACTCGTCGCCGACCAGGAAGAGCTCGCCGCCCGCGATCAGGTCGATCAGCTCGCACTGGAGCCGGTTCGTGTCCTGGAACTCGTCGACCAGCACGCAGGCGAACCGCTCGCGGTAGGCCTCGGCCAGGTCGGGCCGGGCGACGAGCAGGTCGCGTGTGCGCAGCTCGAGGTCGGTGAAGTCGACCAGGCTGCGGGCATCCTTGCGCTCGGCGTAGGCCGTGTCGAGCAGGCGCAGCAGCTCTTCGAGCAGCTCGAGGTCGGCGACCGCGGCGGCATCGCGCGCGGCCGACTCGAGCTGCTCGCGGGCGGCGTTGTAGTCCTGCCGGCCGGCGGTGTTTCGCAGCCGGTAGGCCGAGAGGTCGGCCAACGCCACGAGATCGGGCGACGTCGCGAGCAGGGCGGCCAGACCGGCGGCCGTGTCGTGCTCGACCCCCGCCGCCGCCTGGCGGGCGGCCGCCAGCGCCGGCGCGAGGTCGGTCACGGCGTGCGGGACGAGGTCGAGCGGCCGCCCGGCGCTTCGCAGCTGCTCGTGCGCCTCGAGCAGCGACTCGCGCAGCCGCCGGCGGCCGTACGCGGCGAGCAGATCGAGCCGGCGGCCGCCGTCGTCGGCGGGCGCTCCCGAGAGGAACCGCTCGAGCGCCGCGTCGAACGCCTCCGAGCGCAGCAGGCGCGAGCCGATCTCGTCGGCGACGGTGAAGCGCGGATCGAGCCCGGCATCGAAGGCGTTCTGGCGCAGGATCCGCAGGCAGAAGCGGTGGATGGTCGAGATCCAGGCCGAGTCGATCGCCCGCGCCCGCTCCATCTCGCCGGCCAGCTCGAGCCCTTCGCGCACGCGCCGGCGCAGCTCCGACGCCGCGCGGTCGGTGAAGGTGATCGCAAGCAGCTTGTCGATCGGCGTGCCGCCGAGCACCTGGCGCAGCACCCGCTCGACGAGAACCGCGGTCTTGCCGGTGCCCGCCCCGGCGGCGACGAACACGTGCCCACGGCCCTCGACGGCCGCGCGCTGCTCCGGATTCCAGCGGTCGGCGCTCACGGCCGCGGCACTCGGCAGATCGTGTGCAGCGTGCACCAGGCGGGGCACTCGCCCGTGCGCGGGTCGTGGCGCACGAGACCGGCGCGCATCCCGGTCACCGCGGCCTGGGCCGTCTCGGTCGCGCGCGTGACCTGCGCCCAGAAGTCCTCGGTGTCGAGCTGGTCGCGGGCCGCGAACCCGTCGTTCTCGATCTCGCCCGCGAGCACAAGGCCGCGCGCCGCCCGCTTGCCCGCCAGGGCGCGGTACATCCCGCCGAGCGGCTCGATGCCGAGCAGGTCGCGCAGCGCGAGGATGTAGAGCGGGATCTGCAGCCGGCCGTCGCGCTCCATCTCGCCGGCCGAGTGTGCGCTTGCGCCCGACTTGTAGTCCCACACGAGCCCCCTGGGCGACATGCCGGGATCCATGTCGATGCGGTCGATCTGGCCGGAGACGGCGAAGTCGCCGATGCGCAGCCCGTCCTTGAGCCCGGGGGCCGCCATCGGCCCCCCGAAGCGCACCTCGAACCGGCGCGGGACGAGCGGCAACGCGAGATCGGCCTCGGCGCGCAGGAACGCATCGAGGTCGCGCTCGAGCGCGCGGCCGAGCTCCTTCCCGGCGACCGAGTCGGGCACGTGCTGGCCGCCGAGCGCCTCGGCCAGGCAGCGGCGCATGAGCGGGTAGGCGGCCGGCAGGTCGTTCTCGGACAGCCGCTCGACGCCGAGCTCGGCCGGGAGCAGGGTGAAGAAGCGGGCGAGCGTCGCGTGCGCGATCGACCCGCGCATGCGCGCGTCGAGCTCGAAGTCGATCTCGCGCGGCGACAGCACCCGATCGACGAACCACATCGACGAGCAGTCGCCGTAGCGCTCGAGCTCGGTGACCGAGTAGCGCTCGACGGCGGCGAGGTCGGCGCGCAGCTCGGGATCGCCCACCCGCGTCTCGTGCCGGGTGGCGACCGCGGCGCGGCGCAGCTTTCGCTCCCAGCCCATCATGGCCGCCACGCCGGTGGCCCAGTCGCCGTCGTCGCGCAGCTCGCGGGCGAGGGCGCGCAGCCGCTCGCGATCGCTGGGAGCGGTGCGCAGCGGCCAGCTGACGTCGGCCAGGCCGCGGCGGCGCACGAGCGACTGCGACTGCGTCCCGAGCACGCGCACGACCTCTGCCCAGAACGGCGAGGGCTCGAGCGGCCGGCCGTCGTCGGTCGCCGCCTGGCGGGCCAGGTAGAGCGTGCGCCACGGGCGCGTGCATGCGATCGTGAACAGGTGGCGCTCGCGCTCGGCCGGGTCGGGCTGCTCGACTCCGAGCTCTGCGGCCGCGCCCGCGTCGAGCACCCGCCGCTCGGATCCACCGCCGGGGAGCGAGCCCTCTTCGAGGCCGAGCACGAAGGCGACCTGGAACCGGCGGGTGCGGGCACGGCGCAGGTCGAGCACGGCCACGCGGCCCGGCTCGGTCTCGGCTCCGATCCGGACAGAGAGGCGCTGCACGGCGGCGATCAGCTGGTCGCGGTCGACCGGCGTGCCGAGCGTCCGGATCTCTTCGACCGCCTCGAGCACGGCCCGGGCCGCGCGCACCTCGCCGCGCGCGTGCTCGGGCACGAACTTCGCCCCCAGCGACCGCGACGCGCGCACCATGTCGCGCACGAACACGCCGAGCCCTTCGAGCGCGTCGCCGGCCTCGCCGAGCCGGTCGACGGCGGGGAACGCGCCGGGGCTCGCATGCTCGGCGATCGCGGCGACGGTCTCGTCGTGGCCGACGACGCCGCGGCCGCGCAGGCGCCCCTCGAGGTAGTCGACCCGGCGGCGCAGCACGCCCGAGAACGGGCTGCGCAGATAGGCGAAGAGGTCGGGGCGCTCGCCCGCGCTCCACGCGAACCGAAGCGCGGCGAGCAGCGCGACGCCGAAGCCGGTGCGCGGCAGCGGCACGCGGACATCCATCGAAACGGGGACGCCGACGGCGGCGAAGGCGGTTTCGAGCGCCGCCCGGTGGGCTCCGACCGACGGCACGATCACGCCGATCGCGTCGGGCTCGAGGCCGCCGCGAATGAGCCCGGCGGCCTCGGCGGCCACCTGCTCGGCGACGCCGCGGCGGCCACACGCCTCGAGCAGCCAGACGGCCCCCTCGGCATCCGGCGCGGGCGGCGACGGGCGGTCGGAGAAGAGCGTGCGGCCGAGATGGACGAGGGCGGCGGCATCGTGGTGGTCTGCGGGCGGGAGCTCCTCGACCGTGGCGCCCTGCGACAGCGCCTCGACCAGCGGCCGCACGGCGGCGTACGCCGGCCGGTCGACCTCGTAGGGCAGCGAAACGGTCACGGGGCAGCGGGCGGCGAGCGCGCGCAGCGACCGCAGCTGGGCGTGGGTCATGTCCTCGAAGCCGTATGCCAGCACGGGGCGGTCGTCCCACGCGTCGAGCCGGTTCTCGAGCAGGCCGGCGGCGACGGCGCGCCGCCCCGGCCGGTCGTGGCGGCCGAGTCCGTCGACGGCGGCCCGGTAGGCGCCGACGAGCGCGGCGAGCTCGTGCGCCCGCGCCGAGCCTGCGGCCGGCTGCGGCTCGGCCATTGCGGCCGACAGCTCGTCCGCAACCGCTCCGACGGCGTCCTCGAACCCGCCGAAGCGGGCCGACGCCTGCAACACCGTCAGGGGTGTCTCGGCGACGACGCCCGCGAGGATGAGCCGCCGCTGCACGTCTCCCACCAGCGGCCGCAGCTCGCGGCAGCGCCCGAGCACCTCCTCGAACAGGTCGTCGAACGTGCCGATGCGGCCGCCGACAAGCACCCCGCGACGGGTGACGAGCTCGCGCTCGACGGCCTCGACGTCGGGCCGGTTCGGCACGATCAGAAACGGGTCGCGGTCGGCGTCAGCCGCGGCGCAGAACCGGTCGAGCAGGAGCGCAATCTTGCCGCAGTTGGCCGGACCGAGGACAAGCTGGAGCGGCATCAGGTGATTCTATGCGTCGCCCCTGGAGCGCCTATTCTTACCGGGATGCTCTCGACGTCCGCGAGCACCGCGACGTTCCGGGCCGCCCGCGACCTGCTGCTCGAGCGGCGCGACGACCACGACGCCGCCTACCGCGAATTCCGCTGGCCGCAGCTCGGCGAGTGGAACTGGGCGCTCGACTGGTTCGACGTCGTCGCCGCGGGCAGCAGCCGCCCGGCGCTGCGGGTGGTCGAGCAGGACGGGAGCGAGCGGCAGCTCTCCTACATGCAGATGGCCGAGCGCTCGGCGCGGGTCGCGAACTGGCTGCGCGAGCGCGGCGTGCGCCGCGGCGACCGCCTGATCCTGATGCTGGGAAACCAGGTCGAGCTGTGGGAGACGATCCTCGCGGCGATCAAGCTCGGAGCCGTGCTGATCCCGGCGACGACCCTGCTCGGTCCCGCGGATCTCGTCGACCGGGTCGAGCGCGGCGGCGCGCGGCACGTGGTCACGACGGCGGCGGACGCGCCCAAGTTCGCGTCGGTGCCCGGCGACTACACGCGCATCGCGGTCGGCGGGACGGTGCCGGGCTGGCTCGACTACGCCGATGCCGACGGCGCGTCGGCCGCATTCGAGCCCGAGGGCGCAACGCAGGCCGACGACCCGCTGCTGCTCTACTTCACGTCGGGCACCACCGCCCAGCCGAAGCTCGTCGAGCACACGCACGCCTCGTATCCGGTCGGCCATCTCTCGACGATGTACTGGATCGGCCTGCAGCCGGGCGACGTGCACCTGAACGTCTCTTCGCCGGGCTGGGCGAAGCACGCGTGGAGCAACGTGTTCGCGCCCTGGAACGCCGAGGCGACGGTGATGATCGTGAACCAGGCCCGCTTCAGCGCGGCCGGGCTGCTCGACGAGATGGTGCGCTGCGGCGTCACCACGTTCTGTGCGCCGCCGACGGTGTGGCGGATGCTGATCCAGGAGGATCTGACCCGGTGGCAGGTGCCGGCGCGCGAGCTCGTGGCCGCCGGCGAGCCGCTGAACCCCGAGGTGATCGAGCAGGTGCGGCGGGCGTGGGGCATCACGATCCGCGACGGCTACGGCCAGACCGAGACGACCGCCCAGATCGGCAACCCGCCCGGCCGGCCGCTCAAGCTCGGGTCGATGGGGCGGCCGCTGCCGGGCTACACCGTCGCGCTGGTCGACCCGATCTCGGGCGAGGAGGGTGACGAGGGCGAGATCGCGCTCGATCTGCGCCACCGCCCGCTCGCACTCATGACCGGCTACCGCGACTCGGCCGAGCGCAACGCCGACGCGATGCGCGGGGGCTACTACCACACGGGCGACGTCGCAAGCCGCGACGCCGACGGCTACATCATCTACATCGGGCGCACCGACGACGTGTTCAAGGCGTCGGACTACCGCATCTCGCCCTTCGAGCTCGAGAGCGTCTTGATCGAGCACGAGGCGGTCGCCGAGGCCGCCGTCGTGCCCTCACCCGACCCTCTGCGGCTGTCGGTGCCCAAGGCCTACGTGACGCTCGCGGCCGGCCATGAGCCCGACCGCGAGACGGCGCTTTCCGTGATGCGATATGCCCGCGAGCACCTGGCGCCCTACAAGCGGGTGCGCCGGATCGAGTTCGCGCCGCTGCCCAAGACGATCTCGGGCAAGATCCGCCGCGTCGAGCTGCGCGCGCAGGAGGCCGACCGCCTCGGCGCGGGCGCGACCGCCGTCCCCCGCGCCGACGGCGAGTTCTGGGAAGAGGATCTGCCCGAGCTGCGCGAGTGACCGGGGACTGTCCCCGCTTGGGGACAGTCCCCGGTTATTCCAGCTCCATCTCGGCGAACTCGTAGTCGCGGCCCTCGAACGTGCGCACATGCCGGCCCCTCTCGACGAAGCCGCAGCGCTCGTAGACGCGGATCGCCCGGGCGTTGAACGCCGCCACCGCAAGCGTGATCGGCCCGGCGCCGTCGCGGCGGGCGAGGTCGATCACGGCCTCGGTGAACGCCCGCCCGAGCCCTCGGCCCGTGAGGTCGGGGCGCAGGCCGAGCCCGATCTCGGTGGCGCCGCCGGCGAGCGGCGAGACCTGGGCGAAGCCCTCCAGCTCGCCGCCGCGCCCGCGCGCGCTCGAGTACTCGTCGCCGCGCTGCATCGGGTCGAGCAGCTCGTCGCGGAACCCGGGGTCGAGGTCGGCGTCGTAGAACGCGTACTCGCCGGGATAGCGCCAGCCCGCGATCACCTCGGCGTCGGCCTGGGTCATCGCGGTGAACGTCCAGGCAGTCATGACCGGTCGATCTCGGTCGCGACGTCGCGCAGCCAGCCGTGCACGTAGCCGCCCCACTGCGCCTGCTCGGCCGGCGGCAGCCCCGCCACCACCCGCATCCACCCGAGCGCGCGCTGGAGCGTGCCGAGCCGCACGGCCAGATCGAGGGTCGCCAGCAGCTCCGCCGCCGTGCCGTACGCGGCCCACGGCTCGAGATAGGCGGCGTCCAGCAGCCGTCCCTCGGCGCTTCCGGGCATCACCTTGTGGACGTTCTCGAGCCAGCGCGTGGCCACGACCATGCTGAAGAACGGGTGCGTGACCGCGGCCTCGTGCCAGTCGAAGAACACGTAGCCGTCGCCGGGCGCGAGCACGTTTCCCGGGTGCAGGTCGGAGTGGTCGATGCTCGCCGGCAGGCCGTATGCGCCGAGCCGCGCCGCCAGCTCGCCGACGCGCGGTCCAAGCGCGCGCAGGTGGTCGAGCTCGTCCGCCGAGAGCGCCTCCTCTTCGGGCGTGAGCGCTGCGGCCGCCTCGATCAGCCGCTCGAACAGGCCGCGCAGCGCGCCGAGCCTGCGGTCGGGCGCGCCCGCGGCGAGCAGATCGTCGGTGTGCGCGGACGCGCGCACCTGCAGATCGGCGTAGAGGCCGAGCATGCGCTCCCAGCGGTCGAGCTCACGGCCGTCGCCGAAGCGCTCGCGCATCACCGGCCCGCCGTCGGCCTGCAGCATCCACAGCTGCTCGGGCTCGTCGGCGAGCACCGGCTGGACGTGCTCGGGATCGATCCGGTGCAGCAGGCGCGTCAGCTGCGGCTCGTTTCCGAGCGCGGGCAGGTTGGCCTTGAAGTACACGAGCCCGTCGCTCGTCGGCGCGCGCAGCACCGCCGACCACGGCCGGATCTTCACCTCCTCGACCGGACCGGACGGCTCGAGACCGAGCCCTTCCGCCTGCTCGCCGATCCACGCTTCGGCCTTCTCCCGCCAACCGGCCCCCGCCCAGGGCAGCTCGTCCACTACCGAAGGACGCGGCCGTCGAGCTCGCCCGCGTCGAGACCGAGGCCGTCGAGCGCCGTCGCCGCCACGTCCTGCACGTCGGCCTCGCCCTCGGGATGCGCGCCGCGCACCAGCACGAAGGCGTCGTCCTGGGTGTGCATGCCGGTCAGGCGGCCCTTGCCCTGCAGCTCGGCGGTGCGCACCGCCCCCTTCAGATCCCAGCCGTTCTTCGACACGAGCACGAGGTCGGGCGCCTTGTCGGCGTGCGGCCCCGAGAACGCCTCCTCCCGAGTCGCGACGCGCTGCACGAACGGCAGCGCCTCCGCCCAGCGGCGCAGCTCGTCGCGCACCGGCTCGTACTCGGCGGGTGACACGATCCCGCCCGGCTCGCGGCCGGCCAGGTTCAGGTAGAGGCGGCCCGGATCCATGCAGTAGGCGCGCGTCCGGGCCGGGATCACCGAGGCGATCGACTTGGCCGGCTCCTCGAGGGCCAGCCAGCCGTCGCGCTCGAGCCAGCGGTTCACGAACACCTCGTGGTCGAGCCGGCAGAAGCCGTGGTCGGAGAGCAGGATCAGGCGGCAGTCGTCGGGCAAGCGCGCCACCAGCTCGCCGACCGAGGCGTCGACGGCCGCGTAGTACTCGTGAAACCGCGTCGCCCACGGCTCCTCGCCGCGCTCCATCTGCTCCCACAGGAAGTGGTGCAGGCGGTCGGTGCCGGTGAACGCGACGTAGAAGAGGTCGCACTCCTCGTCGGTGAGCAGATCGACGAGCACCCGTGTGCGGGCGGCGTGATGGGCGAAGAGCTGCTCGCAGAACGCGTCCAGATCCTTGTGCCCGAGGCCGAGGTCGACGTCGATCAGGTAGTCGCGCTCCTGCAGGAACGGGATCAGCGACGGCGGCTGCACCGAGCGCTCGAGCGTCGGCGAGACGAACCCCGACACAAGGATGCCCCCATCATTCGGCTGTGCGGGGTAGGTGCCGGGGATGTTGACCACGATCGAGCGCAGGCCGGCGCGCGCGGCCCGCACCCACACCTGCGGCTCGGTGATGGTGAAGACGTTCGTGAAGGTCATGTCCCAGGTGCCGGGCTTGCGCTCGACGAAGCCGAACACGCCGTGGCGGCCCGGGTTCGTGCCCGTCGACGCGCTCGCCCACGACACCGACGAGATCGGCGGCAGCGGCGCGCGGGCCGACATGAGGGTGCCCTGGCGCGAGAGCTCGGCCAGGTGCGGCAGCGCGCCCTCGGCGATGCGCCGGCGCAGGTAGCTCGCGGGCGTGCCGTCGAGCCCGATCACGCAAACCCGTGGCCGGCCCATCGCCTAGATGTAGCCCAGGTCCTCGAGGCGGGCGGCCACGGCGGCCTCCTCGTCCTCGGAGTAGGCCTCGTCGGAGCCCTCTTCGACCTCGTCGCCCGCCTCGGCGCCGCTGGCGGCCGGCAGCACGTCCGGATCGGGGCGCTCGGCGCTCATTCGGGCGGTTTGACCTCGTTCACGAGCCGGTCGATCACGTCGCCGTCGGGAAAGGCGTAGTTGATCTTGACAAACGGCTCCCACTTGTCGGGCAGGGCATCCTCGGGGTAGATCGCCTCGACCGGGCACTCCGGCTCGCAGGCGCCGCAGTCGATGCACTCCTCGGGATCGATCACGAGCATGCGCGCGAACTCGTGGATGCAGTCGACCGGGCAGACGTCGATGCACGACTTGTCCTTCAGGTCGATGCACGGCTCCGCGATGATGTACGTCAAGCGCCCCTCCTCGGACGGCCTTTGCGAGCGCGAAGTCTAACCAACCAGTTCGGCGATCAGGTCCCCCAGCCGCACCGCCAGGACCGATCGCGGCACCACCCGGGCGAACCCGGCCGAGCGCGCGGCCCGCAACAGCTCGGCGTCGGTGTGCTGCCCGAACCCGAGCACCGGCACCGTCCCGGCGGCCGCGACGACCGCACCGGGGTCGCCGCAGCGGTTGACGTCGGCGACGATCACGTCGGGCGGCTCTCCGGCGGCCGCGAGCCGGTGGCCGCCCGCGTTCAGCATCGCCTCGATCTTCGCGCGGAAGAACAGGTCGACATCGGTCAGCGCGACGGCGGCCATCACGACGTGAACTGCCCCACCCACGAGTTCACGAGGTAGGTCTTGTCGAAGAACACGAGCAGCCCGGCCGCGATCAGCACGCCGCCCGAGACGATCCGCACGAGCCCGTAGCGATCCCGCACGACGCGGGCGGCCGACATCACGCGGCCGAGCGCCACGCCGGCGACCAGGAAGGGCACCGCCAGGCCCGCCGCGTAGGCCGCGAGCAGCCCGGCGCCGCGGGCGGCGGTCGCGCCCGTCGCCGCGAGCGCCAGGATCGAGCCCAGGACGGGGCCGATGCAGGGCGTCCACGCCAGGCCGAACGCGCCGCCGAGCAGGAGCGCCGAGCCGGACGCCCGCGCGCCCTCGATTCCCGGGGCGAACGACCGCTCGAGGCCGGGCACGCGGATCAGGCCGAGCATGACGAGGCCCATGGCGACGATGACGATCCCCGAGAGCTTGATCAGCTGCGCGCGGTGGTCGGTCAGGGTCGCACCCGCCAGCCCGGCTCCGGCTCCCAGGGCGATGAAGACGAGCGAGAAGCCGACGACGAACGGGAGCGAGGCCAGGAAGGCCCGGCGCGGGTCGGTCGAGCGGGCGCCGATCGCCCCCAGATAGGCGGGCACCAGCGGCAGCACGCACGGCGTCGCGAACGAGAGCAGTCCCGCCGAGAAGGCGACCGCGGCCTCCCTCATTCGAAGCTCGCCAGGTCGGCGTCGATGCGCGCGCTCGTGGCCGCGTCGACCGCGGGTGGCGACGGCGGGCCGCCACCGCCGCGCCAGCGCAGGGCGAGCACCGTGGCGACCGCCACGCCGGCGGCCAGGGCGGCGCCCGGGATCACCCACGCGAGCAGGTCGAATCCGTGCTTGGGCGGCGACGCCAGGATCGCCACGCCGAACTGGGCGATCAGCCGGTTCTTGACCTGTCCCGACGTCCATCCCGACGCGCACCACGTCTGCAGGTGGGCGCGGATGTTCGTGGCGATGCTCGACTGCGAGTAGGCCAGCACCTGATGGCAGGTCGGGCACATGAGCTGGGTCTCCATGCTCGGCTCGCTCCAGCCGTTGCAGGCCTCGGCGGCCGCGGGGAACGCGAGCAGGGCCAGCAGGGCGAGCACGGCCGCAAGGCCGCCCCGCCTCACGACGCCGCCCCGCGCAGGAGCGGACGCAGCGCCGCATCGATCATCGGCGCGTCGATCTGGGTGACGAACATCTTCTGCACGGCGCCGGCGCGGTTGATGACGAAGGTGACCGGAAAGCCGCTCGTCACGCCCCAGCGGTTGGTGACGTTGTTCGACGAATCCTGCACGAGGGCGTAGTTCACGTGCAGGTTGCGGGCGAACGCCCGCGCGTCGCTCGTGAAGTCCTGCGAGTCGACGCCGAGCACCGCGACTCCGCGGCTTCCGTACCGGGACTGGATCTCGTTGAAGGTGGGCGCCTCCTGCTTGCACGGTGGACACCACGACGCCCAGAAGTTCAGCACGACGATCTTGCCGCGGAAGCTCGAGAGCGAGATGTCACCGCCGCCGTCGAGCCGGGGCAGGCTGAAGTTCGGCGCCGCCGGCCGCTGGCCGTCGTTCAACTCGGCCGCCACCGTGGCGGACCCGTCGATGACGCTGCGGGCGAACAGCCCGATGAGTGCCGCCAGCAGCACCACCGCGGTCACCTGCAGCGCGACTCTCACGCCTCTGCGCACGGCTCAAGGGTAATGGAAGCCCCACCGTGGGGCGGTCGGCGGCCTCACGGCCTCCGACCGCCGCGTCACCGAGCTAGTCGCCCATGCGGGACACGACCCGCGTGTACGGGCGCCAGGGCACCCGTTCCCACTCGGTTCCATGGCACATCGGGCATACCGGCAGCGACCGATAGACGGTCACTCCGTACCCACACACATCACAACGGAACTCGCCCTTCGCCCTTGCGCCGGCTAGCCAGCCGGCACCGGCCGCGAGGCCGTCCTTGTTCAGCGTCGACTCCACTGCACGCTCCTCGCTAGGAGCTTGTAGGGTAGCCGCTCCCGGGCCTCCGCTCAATACGAAATTAACACTCGACGGCGCCTGCGGAAGAGCCGCATCTATCGGGAGCCGCCGCCGCCCGGGCCGATATGCTGCCCGCCGTGACCACTCAGAAGGCGACGCTCAAGCCGTACCTGGAAGAGATCCGCCAGTGGGTCGAGCAGGGACGCACCGATATCTGGATCGCGCACACGCTGAACTCGACGCCGGCGAGCATCTCGGCGTTCCGCTCGCAGCACGGGATCCTCCGCCGCGACGCCGCCGAGGGCCGCGGATCGGCCATCCCCCCGCCCGTGATCCCGCCCGATGCCCCACCGGAGGAGGCGGCCACCAAGCCGCGCCGGCGGCGGACGAAGAAGGCAACCGGAGGCGTGGCCCCGCTGAGCGGCCCGCTGCCCGAGGCCGAGGTCGCGACGCCGGCCGCCGCCGCCGACTCGAGCTCCGAGGAAGGCACCGGGCGCAGGCGCAGGCGCCGCGGCGGCCGCGGCCGCAAGCAGCAGTCCGGCTACGAGGCCGTGCTCGACACGGGCGAGGAGGGCTACGGCTTCTGGCTCGACGGCGTCGTCCGCGACGACCCCGTCTTCGCCGAGCACTGGGCGGGCCGGCGGGCGCTGATCGTGCGGATCGAGGCCGACCAGATCGTGATCCGCCCCGACGACCGTGAGTAGGCACCCCGCACCAAAAGGGGTCTGACCCCCTTTTGGTGCGTCAGCGGTAATCGATCGCGTTGCGCGCGACGCGGGCGAAGGCGGCCGGCTGGACGATCGAGAGGTCGTACGCCCACGGCTCGTCGGTGACGCGCTGGGCGACGTCGCGGGCCCACGGCTCGCTCGAGTCGTACACGGCGGCCAGACGGGCGAGGTCGAACGTCTGACCGACGCGGCGCACGATCTCGGCGTCGAGCTCCTCGACAAGCAGCTCGACCACGTAGCGGCGCCGGGTCGTCAGCTCGAGCTGCGCCATCCGCCGCGCCCCCTCGGCCCACTCGAGCAGGGCCAGCTCGACCGCCGCCGTCACGGCGTGCAGCACTCCTGCGCCGGGTAGAGCGGCGCGGCCTCGGCCACCATCCGCCCCCCGAGGGCGTAGCCGGGCTGCGCCAGCGCGAACGCGGCGTGTGCGTGCAGGCACTTCACCGCCCCCTCGCGACTCGTGCCGCCGATCCCGAGCGCGACGCTCGCACCCGCATCGGCCATCCGGGCGCCCGGGCGGCGCAGCTCGTGCTGGCGCTTCGCGCCGGCGCGGTACTCGGCCGCCGCCACCGGGTCGCTCGCCACCAGCCGCTCGTAGCGGTCGACGCCGCCCGCGGCCTCGAGCGCGGCGATGCGCTCGGCGGCGTGCGGGCACGTGAGGTAGTACGTGGTCGGAAACGGCGTGCCGTCGGGCAGGTAGGCGGGCTGCTCGATCACCGCCGGCCGGCCGTACGGGCAGCGCACGACGACAGCGGGTGTGCCCCGCGCCGCCCGGCCGAGCTGGCGTTCGATCAGCGTCTCGTCGTCGATTCCGTCAGCGTACCCGCGTCAGCGGCAGGCGCCGCCGGCGAGGCCCTTGACCACGAACGCCTGCTCGTGGGGGAAGATCCAGCCGCAGCCGCGGGCGACGCGGACGATCACCGCCCGCGTGTGCAGCGACGTCTCGAGCGCGACCAGGTGCTGGTGGCGGCGGTCGAGCGCAGCCACACGCGAGCGGCCGGAAGCGAGCTCGTGGCGCAGGCGCAGCTCCTTCTGCAGCGGGCCGACGTAGAGCGCCGCGATGAGGACGAGCACAATGCCGGCGACGAGGCGGCCCGTCGTGAACCCAGGTCGGAGTGAACGCGTGCGCGCCGGTGCCACCCGGCCTGGTTCGACATCCCCCGCTCGACTCCTACTCGACGGTGCGAACGACGATGTGGTCGGTCGTGCCCGGCCGGTTCAGGCGCGTCCCGCCCGAGAGCACCACCCGCTGACCGGCCTCGGCCAGGCCGCTCGAGCGGATCGCGTCCATCGTCCGCCGCCACAGATCCTCGGTCGAGCTCGCGCTCTCGATCACCATCGGCACGACCGCCCACTCGAGCGCGAGCTGCTGCAGCACCACCGGGTCGGGGCAGGCCGCGACGATCGGCCGCCGCGGCCGGAACCGCGACACGTTGCGGGCCGTCGAGCCGGACTGGGTCGGGCAGGCGATCACGGTGGCGTCGAGGTCCTCCGCGACATCGCAGACGGCGTGCGCGAGGATCGTGCCCATGTCGCCCTGCCGGCGCTGGCCGGCGTCGTGGTAGTTGAGCGACGGCTCGACGGCGCGCGCGATCCGGTTCATCGTCGCGACCGCCTCGAGCGGGTAGGCGCCCACCGCAGTCTCACCCGAGAGCATCACCGCCGACGTGCCGTCCAGCACCGCGTTTGCGACGTCGGACGCCTCGGCCCGGGTCGGCTCGGGCTGGTGGATCATCGATTCGAGCATCTGCGTGGCGGTGATGACCGCGCGGCCCGCCTCGCGGCCCGTGCGGATGATCTGCTTCTGCACGAGCGGCACCTCGGCGGCGCCGATCTCGACGCCCATGTCGCCGCGGGCGACCATCACCGCGTCGCTCGCCGAGACGATCTCGTCCAGGTTCTCGACCGCCTCGCCCTTCTCGATCTTGGCCACGATCCGCGTCGGCGACCCGGCCGCGTCGATCCGGCGGCGCAGGTCGTCGACGTCGGCCGCCTTGCGCACGAACGAGAGCGCGATGTAGTCGACGCCGAGGCTCAGCGCGAACTCGAGATCGTCCACATCCTTCTCGGTCAGCGACGGGATCGGCAGCGACGTCCCCGGCAGGTTCATGCCCTTGGACGACGAGATCATCCCGCCCACCTCGACGCGCGTCTGCACGCGCACGCCGTCGACCGACATCACCCGCGTGCGGACGAGGCCGTCGTTGATCAGGATCTCGCGCCCGGGTGTGACGGCGTCCGCCAGGCCGGCGAAGGTGACGTCGAGGTCGCCGGACGCGCCCTGGCCGTGCGGGGCGAAGACGAGCATGTCGCCCGGGTTCACCGAGCGCGGCTGGCTCAGGTGGCCGATGCGGATCTTCGGGCCCTGCAGATCGGCGATCACGGCCAGCGGCCGCCCGATCAGCGCCTGGGCGCGGCGCACCGCGTCGAGCACGGCGCGATGGGTTTCATGCTCGCCGTGCGAGAAGTTCAGGCGGGCGGCGTCCATGCCGGCCCACGCCAGCTGCTCGATCATCTCGGGATCGGACGTGGCAGGCCCGATCGTGCAGACGATCTTTGTGCGGCGCGGCCGGGTGTCCGTCACCGTGCGGCGTGCGGCGCGGCGGTGAGCGCGGCGAACGTCGAGCGGCCCGGATAGCGGGCCGATGCGCCGAGCTCCTCCTCGATCCGGATCAGCTGGTTGTACTTCGCCACGCGATCGGTGCGCGCCGGCGCGCCGGTCTTGAGCTGGCCGCAGCCGACGGCGACCGCCAGGTCGGAGATCGTCGTGTCCTCGGTCTCGCCCGACCGGTGCGAGATCACGGCCGTGTACGCCGACGACGTCGCGAGCTGCACCGTGTCGAGCGTCTCGGACAGGGTGCCGATCTGGTTCAGCTTGACCAGGATCGAGTTGGCGACACCGCGGCGGATGCCGTCGCGCAGGCGGTCGACATTCGTGACGAAGATGTCATCGCCGACGAGCTGGAGACGGTCTCCGAGCCGCTCGGTGAGGAGCTCCCAGCCGTCCCAGTCATCCTCGGCCAGCCCGTCCTCGATCGAGACGATCGGGTAGCGGCTGGACAGGTCGTCGTACAGGTCAACCATGTCGGCCGACGAGAGCGTGCGCCCCTCGCCCGTCAGGTGGTAGGCGCCGTCGCGGTAGAACTCGCTCGCAGCCGGGTCGATCGCGACCATCACGCGGTCGCGGTGGCCGGCGGCCTCGGCGGCCTCGAGGATGGCGGCGATCGCCTCCTCGTTCGACGCCAGGTTCGGCGCGAAGCCGCCCTCGTCGCCGACGTTGGTCTGCAGGCCGCGGCCGTGCAGGAGCTTCTTGAGCGCGTGGTAGGTCTCCGAGCAGATGCGCACCGCCTCGGCGAACGTGGGCGCCCCGACCGGGACGACCATGAACTCCTGCATGTCGATGCTGTTGTCGGCGTGCACGCCGCCGTTCATCACGTTCATCATCGGGACGGGCAGCACGTGTGCGCCGGCGCCGCCGATGTAGCGGTAGAGCGACAGGCCGGCGTCGTCTGCAGCCGCCTTGGCTGTCGCAACCGACGCACCCAGGATCGCGTTCGCACCCAGGTGGCTCTTGTTCTCGCTGCCGTCGAGCTCGATCAGGACGGCATCGACCAGCCGCTGGTCGGTCGCATCCATGCCCGCGAGCGCCGTGGCGATCGCCGAGTTGACGTGGCCGACGGCCTGCAGCACGCCCTTGCCGCCATAGCGGGCCGGATCGCCGTCGCGCAGCTCGACCGCCTCGTGCGCGCCGGTCGAGGCGCCCGACGGAACGGCGGCCCTCCCGCCCGCGCCGGTTTCGAGAACGACCTCGACCTCGACCGTGGGATTGCCGCGCGAGTCAAGGATCTCTCTACCGGTGACGGAGACGATCGCGCTCATCGTTCGGGGCGGGATACTAGCCGGGTCGTTGCTCTTCGTCGTCACAGGGCGCACAATCCGCTCCATGCGCCGCCGGTGCACCGCCCTCGCCCTGACGACGATCCTTGCGGCAGGCTGCAGCAGCGGGCACCGAGCGGCGCCGCCACCGTGGGCGCGCCATCCGGGCGTCTACTCGGCCGTTGTCGCCGGCCGGCTCCTGAAGCCGCAGCACGGCGACCGCGCGGGGCCGCCGCAGCGGATCCTGTTCGACACGGCCACAGGGAGGTTCCGGGTCGACATGACCGGCGGACCGCGGCTGCACGGATACACGACGCATACGGTCTTCGACGGCCGGATGGCGACCGAAGTCGTCGGCGCGTCCGGACGCACCGACGAGACCGCCTACCGCGGCTCCCCCGCGTTCATCCTCGATCAGCTCGGCGGCATCGACGTCCGGCTCGTGCGCGCGTTCCTGACGGGCGCGCCACCGCCGCGGGGAGTGCGGGTGCGGGTCGTCTCGGACGGCCCACCCGCCCGGCTCGTGGCGACGACCGGCCTCGAGCGGCTCCAGGTCACCATCAGGCGCGTAAACGCGTCCTCCGCGGGCGACTTTCGCGCGGCCCGCGGGCATCCCATCTCGACCGTGCGGCAGCTGCACCCGGGCACCTCGCCGGGACCGTCGATCGCCGCGTACTGGCTCGGCCCGACATGGGACGGCCACCGCGCCGGCAGCAGCAGCGCGACGACCGGCCAGGACACGTCGTACACGATCGCCTACCCGCACCTGGCGATCGCGGCAGACGACGAGGAGCTGCCCGGGATGACGGGCGACACGCCGCTCACGCTCGCCGACGGCACGCACGCGACGCTCGCGGTCGTGCACCCCGACGGGGACGGCTCCTACAGCTTCGACTCGAGCTCGGGTGCGATCGAATTCGCGACGACCGGCACCGCGAGTCCCGGACCGCTCGCGCTGGTCTTCCTGCCCCACACGATGATCACGCTCTCCGGGACCGCCGTCACCGACGCTTCGGCGCTCTTCATCGCGCGCGCCCTACGCCCCCTGTAGCGCCGCCTTCGCCCGCCGGTACCACGCGTCCTGCGTCTCGAGGTCGAGCGCAGCCCAGTCCTCGCCGGCGTCGGCCGCCAGCCGCTCGGCCGTGGTGACCCGGTCGCGGAAGCGGCCCGCCGATGCCCGCAGCGCGAGCTCCGGGTCGACGTTCGCGAGCCGGGCCACGTTCGTGGCGGCGAAGAGCAGGTCGCCCAGCTCGTGCACCACCGCGGCGTCGGGCTCGTGCTCGGCCTTCGGCGCCGGGGCCGCGCCGAGGGCCTCGCGCAGCTCGCGCACCTCGTCTGCCAGGTCGCCCCAGGCGCCGTCCCACGCGGGCCAGTCGAAGCCGACGGCCGACGCCCGCCGCTGCATCTTGCGGGCATAGAGCAGCGCGGGCAGCACGCCCGGGACGTCGTGAAAGATGCCCTCGCGGCCCTCCTGGTCGCGCTTGATCTCTTCCCAGTTTCGGCGCACGGCGCCGGCTGTCTCGGCCTCGCGCTCGCCGAACACGTGCGGATGGCGGCGGATCAGCTTGGCCGTGATCCCGGCCGCGACCGAGACGAGGTCGCCGGCGCCGTCCTCCTCGCACAAAAGCGCGAGGAAGAACGTCTGGAAGAGCAGGTCGCCGAGCTCGTCCACGAGCTCGGGGCCGGTGCCTGCGGCCGCCGCCTCGGCGACCTCGTAGGCCTCCTCGACCGTGTGGGGCACGATCGTGCCCACCGTCTGCTCGCGGTCCCACGGGCAGTCGCGCCGCAGCCGCTCGGTCAGGCGCTGCATCGCCACCATCGCATCGGCCAGGAGCACGCTCGAGAGCGCCGCGCCGGCGGGCACCGTCTCGTCCCACGTGCGCGCGGCCAGCAGCGCGCGGAAGCGCTCGCCCGACGCCGCCGCAACGGGCGCCTCGGGGTCGAGCGCGATGCCGTGCGCGCCGAGCCACTCGGCCAGCGGCTCGCCGGGCGGAAGCGCGACCGGCCCGGCCGCCTCGAGCGCTCGCCAGGACGCGAGCGGGATCAGGGCGGGATCGCCCGGTCCGAGGGCGATCAGCGTTGCCACGGACTCAGGTCGCGGGCGCCGTGGCGGTGCCGCCACCGCTGTTCGTCGACGGCGTCGACGTCTTCGGCGGCGCGTAGCCCGGCGCGTAGTGCGTGAGCTTCTTCTGCACCTTCTCGAGCTTGTTCACGACCGACTGCAGGTGCGATGTCTGCCGGGTCGAGAGCAGCGTCGACTTGATCTGGGCCGCCACCGAGGCGAACGACTTCTGGGTGCCGCCCTTCACCGTGGCGGTCGTCGGCCGGATGATGAAGTAGCAGGTGGGCTTGCACTTGCCCTTGAGCGACGAGTTCGCGTAGGTCTTGTCGACCGGGACGAGCGGCGAGAGGGTGTTCGTCGCCAGGCTGAATGCCGCGTCCTGGAACGCCTTGTCGATCTGGCCCTTCGTGGCGACGAACGGCTCGTGCAGCGAGCTGTCGTCGATCGCGCCCTTCGCCACGGCGCTGAAGCTCCCCCCGGACGCGAGGGTCGTGTGCGCCTTGTCGGCCAGCGCCTTGCTCGGCAGGAGCACGTAGTCGACCTGGCGGGTGTCGGCCGCGGTCGAGTACTGGCTCTTGTGCGAGTTGTAGTAATTCTTGATGTCGGTCGGCGTGACCTTGACCTGATCCTTGACCTTGGTCTCGATCTTCTGCTCGAGCAGCGTCAGCTCGAACTGCTGGGAGACGTCGGCCTGGGTGAGGTGGTACTTCGTCAGGTCGGCCTGGTACTTGGACTGGTCGCCGCCGTAGAACTGCTGGATCGCCTTGGTGATCTGGCCCTGGATCTCCTTCGGCGTCGCCGTCACGTGCAGGTCGGCGGCGATGTTGTGCACCTGCGCGTCGGTGACGAGATAGGCCAGCACCGGCTGGACGATGGTCGTGGAGTAGCTCGCGGTCCCCACCTGGGGGATCGCCTGCTTCTTCACCTTCATCGCCGCGAGCTCGAGCTTGATCTGGTGATCGAGCTCACTCTTCGTGATGTGCGTCTGGCCCACGACGGCAACGTCGCCCGTGGCGAGCTTGGCGCTGCCGGAGGACGACGACGAACCGCCACAAGCGGCCGCAACGGCCACGAGAGCGGCCAGACAGGTGAGTCGGAGTGTTCGGCCCATCACGAACTACGCCGCGATCTCGCGGCGGAGGTCGAGTATAGCATCGAGCAATTCCAGCCCCTGGTGGACCCGTGGCCGCCTGGCGGGCGGCTCGAAGGGCAGGCGCAGGCTGAGCTCCTTGGTCGTCACCGAGTAGCGCACCCCCGGGAACCGCTCGCGCAGCACGCGCATCTCGGCCGATCCCAGGACGACCGGGCCGACCGTGAACGTGCCGCCGCGAAGCGACGCCGCGGCGATCCCCATCTCGCCGGCGAGCAGGCGCAGCTCCTGGATCGCGAGCAGGTTTGCGACCGGCTCGGGCGGCGGTCCGAACCGGTCGGCCAGCTCGGCCTCGATCTCGCGCAGCTCCGAGCGGTCGGCGGCCAGCGCCACGCGCCGGTGCAGGTCGATCTTGACCGCCTCGAGCGGGACGTAGTCGGCCGGCACGTAGGCGTCGACCTGCGCCTCCACCCGCACCGGCCGGGCCGCGACCTGGGGCGCGCCCTGGAGCTCGGCCACCGCCTCGGCCAGGAGCTCGCAGTAGAGCTCGAAGCCGACGGCCGCCACGTGCCCGGACTGCTCGTCGCCGAGCAGGTTTCCGGCGCCGCGCAGCTCGAGGTCGCGCATCGCGATCCGGTAGCCCGAGCCGAGCTCGGTGTAGTCGGCCAGCGTCGAGAGCCGGTGGCGCGCCTCTTCCGACAGCTCGCGCCGGTCGGGATAGAAGAGGAATGCATGGGCGACGGCGTCGGAGCGGCCGACGCGCCCGCGGATCTGGTAGAGCTGGGCCAGCCCGAGCGTGTCGGCCCGCTCGACGATGAGCGTGTTGGCCTGGGGGATGTCGAGCCCGGACTCGATGATCGTCGTCGAGACGAGCACGTCGTGGTCGCCGCGCAGGAACTGCATCATCACGGTCTCGAGCTGGCGCTCGGCCATCTGGCCGTGGGCGACGCCGACCCGAAGCTCGGGCACCCACCGGCGCACGCGCTCGGCGACGTCCTCGATCGACTCGACCCTGTTGTGCAGGTAGAACGACTGGCCGCCGCGAGCGGTCTCGCGGCGCAGCGCGGCGGCGATCAGCTCCTCGTCGAACTCGCCGACGTGGGTCTTGATCGGGTGCCGGCCCTGCGGCGGCGTCGTGATGACGCTGATGTCGCGCAGGCCCGAGAGGCTCATGTGGAGCGTGCGCGGGATCGGCGTCGCCGACATCGCCAGCACGTCGACCTCGAGCCGCAGCTGGCGCAGGAGCTCCTTCTGGGCGACGCCGAAGCGCTGCTCCTCGTCGAGCACCACCAGGCCCAGATCCTGAGGGACGACGTCGCGCGAGAGCACGCGGTGCGTGCCGACCAGCACGTCGACCTTGCCGGCGGCGAAGTCGGCCAGCACCTTCTTCACCTCGGCCGGCGCCCGGAACCGCGACACCATCTCGACGCGCACCGGGAAGTCGCGGAAGCGGTCGCGCAGCGTCGCGGCGTGCTGCTGGGCGAGGATCGTGGTCGGGACGAGCATCAGCACCTGACGGCCGGACGAGGCCACCTTGAACGCCGCCCGCACCGCGACCTCGGTCTTGCCGAACCCGACGTCCCCGCAGACCAGCCGGTCCATCGGCTGCGGCGCCTCGAGGTCCTGCTTGACCGCGTCGATCGCCACCTCCTGGTCGTCGGTCTCGTCGAAGGGGAACGACGCCTCCAGGCGCGCCATCCACTCGTCGTCGGGGCCGACCGGCGGCCTGGTCGTGGTCTGGCGGCGGGCGTACAGCGCGAGCAGCTCGCCGGCGAGCTCGCGGACGGCGATGCGCGCGCGGCTCTTGAGCGTGCTCCAGGCCTTGCCGCCGAGCTTTGAGAGCGCCGGCGCCTTGCCGTCGGCGCCGACGTAGCGGCTGACCTTCGCAAGCTGGTCGTGCGGCACGTACAGGCGATCGTCGCCGCGGAACTCGAGGTAGAGGTAGTCGCGGACGACGCCGCCGACCTCCTTGGTGTCGAAGCGGACGAAGCGACCGACGCCGTGATCCTCGTGCACCACGTAGTCGCCCGTGCGCAGGTCGGCCACCGTCGAGAGCGCCCGTCCGAACCGGGCCGGTCCGCGGGCGCCGCGGCGGCGCAGGAGCTGGGCCGCGGGCAGCACCGCCACGCGCAGGCCGGGCGAGACGAAGCCGTGCCGAAGCGGCGAGACGCAGAAGGCGACGCCGGCCTCGTCAGGCCCGGCCGTGCCCGGGCCGGGCAGCTCGGCCGAGATGCGCCGAAGCGACATGTGGGTGCGCCGGGCCTCGCCGAGGTGGGCGAAGCAGACGAGCACGCGATAGCCGGCGCGCACGAGCGCGCGCAGCTCGTTCTCGGCCTCGGCGATCCCGGTCGAGGCGAGGGCGGGCAGCTGCGCGTCGAACTGGTACGGCTGCCCGAGCGGCATCTCCTCGAGCGCCGGCACCGACTCGACCAGGTCGGAGACCGCGTCGGCGGCGACATAGCCGCGGGCGCGCAGGGCCGGGTCGCGCAGCCGCTCGGCGGCCTCGGCGTGCGCATTCTCGACGCCGGCGACGAGGTCGGATGGGTTCCATGCGACGATGGCGGCGCTCGCGGCCAGCTCCGGCCCGAGCGGCACGAGCCCCGCGGGGATGTCGGGCCGGTCGTCGTCCTCGTCCTTGCCCCAGGCGGAATATTGCGTGCCTGACACCGAGTATTCCGCGGCGGGGTGGATCAGCGTGCGGTGCAGGTCGCGCAGCGAGCGCTGCGTGAAGACCGAGAACGCCGACAGGCGCTCGACCTGGTCGCCGAAGAACTCGACCCGCACCGGCTCGCGGCCGGTGGTCGGAAAGACGTCGACGAGGCCGCCGCGGACCGAGAACTGGCCACGCTCCTCGACGGCGTCGGCGCGCTCGTAGCCGGCATCGGCGAGCGCGCGGACGAGATCGTCGAACGGCAGCTCCTCGCCGAGCTCCAGGGCGACCGGCGCGGGCCGGCGCGCGGGCGGCTCGACCCGCTCGATCAGGGCGTCGGCCGAGACGGCGACCAGGCCGCCCGCCGCGAGGGCGTGCAGGCCGCGGTGGCGCTCGCCCACCAGGTGCGGAGCGGCCTCCAGGCCGCTGCCCCACCCCACCCCGCGCGAGGGCAGAAACGCGGCGGTCTCGGGCGGCAGAAACGCGGCGGCCGACTCGGCGAGCGCGCGGGCGGCGTCGTCGTCGGCGACCACGACGGCCAGGGCGCGCGGCTCGGCGTGGGCGCGTGACTGCCAGAGCGCGGCGACGAGCGCCGGCAGGATCGGCTCGGACACGCGTGCGCGGGTGAGTCCCGCCGCCGTACGATCGGCGTAGGCCGCGAAGGTCTCGTCGCCCAGCAGGTAGGGCAGCGCCAGCTCGGCCCCGGCGAGGGGGCCGTCCACCTGCTGCTCCAAGCCGTCCACACCAGCATGGTAGGCTCCGTGCCGCTATGCCGACGGAGGTCTACCGCTGCGCCGCCTGATCGTCTCGCTGTACGCCCTCGCGCTCACGCTGGCACTGCCCGCGGCGGCCTTCGCAGCCGCCGCGACCGACAACACGGGTAAGCCCAGCGGACACGACTGGACGCTCACGTCGATCTTCGTGGTCGCCCTCTCGATCCCCGCGCTGCTCGGGTTCCTCACGCTGATCGACATCGCCCGTGGCAAGCACACCCAGCGCCACGACTGACGCCGTCCTCGGGCAGCTCTCCGAGCTGCTGCGGATCGAGTCGGTGTCGAGCGACGGGCTCCACCCGGATGAGCTGCGGGCGGCGGCCGACTGGATCGCCGATCTGATCGGAGGCGACGCGACCGTCACCGCCGAGCACGGAAACCCGCTCGTCGACGGCCTCATCCCCGCCTCGCGCCCGGGGGCGCCCACCGTCATCGCCTACGGCCACTACGACGTCCAGGCGGTCGGGTCGCTCGACCTGTGGGACAGCCCGCCGTTCGAGCCCACGATCCGCGACGGCTGGCTGCACTGCCGCGGGATCACCGACGACAAGGGCAACTTCTATGCCGTCCTGCGCGCGGCGCTCGACCTCGAGGCCGCCGGCGAGCTGGGCGTGAACGTGCGGGTTCTGGCCGACGGCGAGGAGGAGATCGGCGGCCACTCGGTCATCCACCACCTGGCCGGCGTCGAGGGCGACTTCGCCGCGGCGCTGATCTTCGACAGCGGCATGGTCGACGGCCGGCCCGCTGTCACCGTCGGCCTGCGCGGCCTCGCGGGGGCGCAGCTGCGCCTGCGCACCGGCCGGCGCGAGCTGCACTCGGGCATGTACGGCGGCGCGGCCGCAAACGCCGTGCACGAGCTGAACGCCGTGCTCGCCGCGCTGATCGACCTGCCCGAGGCGTTCTCGGCCGGGATCGCGCCCGTGTCGGCCGACGAGCGGGCCGCCTGGGCGGCGCTTCGCCCCGGCGCCGACGTGCTCGAGGCCGCCGGCGCGGTGCCGTCAGATCCCGGTGCGGCCGGCGAGTTCTACGAGCGCACCACCGCCCGGCCGTCGCTAACCGTGCACTCGATCGGCGCGGGCGACCCGACGCTGCACAAGACGAGCATCGTGCAGGAGGCGCTCGCCTCGGTGTCGCTGCGGCTCGCGCCCGGCCAGGACGCCGAGGCGATGTCGGCCCTGCTCGAGCGCACTCTGCGCGCCGCGTGCCCCGAAAACGCGACCCTCGACATCGAGATGTGGCCGCCGGCCAAGCCGGCCTGGATGGACCCGACCCACCCGGTGCTGAG
>DASXZF010000089.1:0-7680 GCA_036502065.1 Gaiellales bacterium | reverse complement strand
CGGGTCGTGCGGGTGCCGTACCCGCGCAGCTACCTGATCTTCGCCCCCGGCGAGCTGGGAGGCTGGGGCGCCCGGCTCGGCGACCCTGACGGCCCGGTGCACTACGCCGGCGCCGAGACGTCCGCCCTTCCGAGCTTCATGGAGGGCGCCGTGCGCGCGGGCGAGCGCGCGGCCGCCGAGGTGCTGGCTGAATAGCCGGTGCCAGGCACTCAATATTCACTGCTGACCCTGTTCCGGCGCCTCCTTCACCGCGCGCTGCCGTACCTCGATCGCAAGGGCGAGGCCCCTGCATGGCAGGACGAAGCGGCGGGTCGCGCCGTGAAGGAGTGGGCCGACGAGGCGAACGTCGAGATCTCGGTGGAGTACCGGATGGGCGGCGCGTGGCTCTCGTGGGCCCCAGAAGTCGGGCCCGGGTGGCTCGCGACGATCACACCGAGAGCGGGTGGGCGTACGAGCCGCGGGATGGGCGTGACGCAGATCGAGGCCGTTGTCGAAGCCCAGCGCAGGTACAGGCGGCGCCGACCGGATTAGTCCGGCGGCGGCGGCACGAAGCCCATCCGCTGCTTCATCAGCGTGACGGTGTCGCCGGCGACCGAGCGGGCGTGCTCGGCGCCCGCCGTCAGGACGGCGTTCAGGTGGTCGGGGTCTGCGCGCAGCTCGAGGTAGCGCTCGCGAACCGGCCGCAGATACTCGACGACCGCTTCGGCGACGTCGGTCTTGAACTGGCCGTAGCCCGACCCGTCGTAGGCGGCCTCGACCTGCTCGGGGGTGCGATCGGAGGCGATCCCGAAGATCTCGATCAGGTTGGCGATGCCCTCCTTGCCCTCGCCGCGGCGCACCTCGCGGCCCGAGTCGGTCACGGCCGAGCGCACCTTCTTCGCGACCACCTCGGGCGGGTCGGTGACGAGCACCGTGCCCTGCGGCGTGCCGCCGGTTGTCGACATCTTGCGCGTCGGCTCCTGCAGGTCCATCACCCGGCCGCCCGCGGTGGGAATGGCCGCCTCGGGCAGACGCAGCGTCTCGCCGTAGCGCGAGTTGAACCGCTGGGCGATGTTGCGCGCGAGCTCGAGGTGCTGGCGCTGGTCATCGCCGACCGGCACGCGGTCGGTCTGGTAGAGCAGGATGTCGGCCGCCTGCAGCACCGGATAGGTGAACAGGTCGACGGTCACCGACTCGCGCCCTTCGCTCTTGTCCTTGAACTGGGTCATCCGCTGCAGCTCGCCGAAGCTCGCGACCGAGCCGAGCAGCCACGCCCCCTCGGAATGCTGCGGCACGTGGCTCTGCACGAACAGGGTGCAGCGGTCGGGATCGAGTCCGGCGCCGAGCAGCGTCGCGGCCGTGTCGAGCGTGTTCTCGGCCAGCGCCGCCGTGTCGTAGGGGACCGAGATCGAGTGCAGGTCGACGATGCAGTAGAAGGCCTCGCCCAGATCCTGGTCGGTGACGTAGTGGCGGATCGCGCCGATGTAGTTGCCGAGGTGCTTCTGCCCGGTGGGCTGGATGCCTGAGAAGACGCGGGTCATGGGTGCGGGCCACTGTAGCCAACGGCCGGGCGGGACTTCGGCAGGATGGGCATCGGTAGGATGCGGCGCAGAATGGCAGCGCCACCCTCAATCTGGTCACCGTCGTCGTGGCGGGCGATCCCGGCCGAGCAGCAGCCGGAATGGCCCGATCCCGGGAGCGCGCGCGAGGCGCGCGAGCAGCTGCTCGGGATGCCGCCACTGGTCTTCGCGGGCGAGGCGCGCAACCTGCAGGCGGCGCTGGCCGAGGTGGCCGAGGGGCGCGGGTTCCTGCTCCAGGCCGGCGACTGCGCCGAGTCGTTCGGCGACTTCTCGGCGGTCACCATCCGCGAGAAGCTCAAGATCATGCTGCAGATGGCCGCCGTGCTGACGTACGGCGCGATGCTGCCCGTCGTCAAGGTGGGCCGGATCGCGGGCCAGTTCACCAAGCCGCGCTCCTCGCCGGTCGAGGTGATCGACGGCGTCGAGCTGCCGAGCTTCCGCGGCCACATGGTGCACGACGAGGCGCCGACGCTCGCCGCGCGCACGCCCGACCCGGCGCGGATGGTGCGCGGCTACCACCAGTCGGCGGCCACGCTCAATCTGCTGCGCGCGTTCACCAAGGGCGGGTTCGCCGACCTGACCAAGGTGCACCTGTGGAATCAGGAGTTCGTCGCCACCTCACCCGAGGGGCGCCGCTACGAGCGGATCGCGTCGGAGATCGAGCGGGCGCTGGCCTTCATGGCGGCGTGCGGCATCGACCTCACCCGCGAGCGGCGGCTGCACGAGGTCGACGTGTGGACGAGCCACGAGGGCATCCTGCTCGACTACGAGGAGGCGCTCACGCGGCGCGACTCCCTCACCGGGCACTGGTATGACTGCTCGGCCCACATGCTCTGGATCGGCGAGCGCACGCGCACGCCCGAAGGCGCTCACGCCGAGTTCTTCGCGGGCGTCGGCAACCCGCTCGGCGTGAAGATCGGGCCGAGCGCCGCGCCGGGCGACGTGCTCGAGCTGTGCCGGCGGCTCGACCCCGACCGCACGCCCGGCCGGCTGACGCTGATCTGCCGGATGGGCGCGGGGCGCGTGGCCGAGGCGCTGCCCCCGATCATCCAGGCCGTCACCGACGCCGGCCACCCGGTCGTGTGGGCCTGCGACCCGATGCACGCGAACGTCTTCCGCACCCAGGCCGGGATCAAGACGCGCCGGTTCGAGGACATCATGGCCGAGATCGGCGCGTTCTTCACCGTGTGCCGCGAGTGCGGCGTCTGGCCCGGCGGCGTGCACCTGGAGTTCACCGGCGAGGACGTCACGGAGTGCCTCGGCGGCGCCGAGGCGGTGCTCGAGGACCAGCTCTCCGTCCGCTACCACAGCCTGTGCGATCCGCGCCTGAACGCGCGCCAGTCGCTCGACCTGGCCTTCCGCCTGGCCGAGCTGATGCGGCTCGAGAAGCCTCTCGGAGGAGTGACCTGATGCGCGTCGCCGTCGTGGGCCTCGGCCTCATCGGCGGCTCGGTCGGCCTGGCCGCCGCTGCCCGCGGTGACGAGGTGGTCGCGTTCGACTCCGATCCCGACGCTGCAGCAGCCGGGCTCGAGCGCGGAGCCGCGAGCCGGGTGGAGGACTCGCTCGAGGCGGCCGTCCGCGCTGCCGAGCTGGCCATCGTGTGCGGCCCGGTGGCCCGCCTGCCCGAGCTCGTGGCCCGCACGATCGAGGCGACGGGCGACGGCTGCGCCGTCTCCGACGTCGGCTCGACCAAGGCCCGGCTGATGCGGGCCGCGGGCGGCAGCGGCCGCTTCGTCGGCGGCCATCCGGTGTGCGGGTCGGAGGCTCGCGGCGTGCGCAACGCCCGCGGCGACATGTTCGCCGGCGCGACGTGGTTCCTGACGCCGACCGCCGCCACCGACCCGGCCTGCCACCGCCGCTTGCACACGTTCGTTGCCGGCCTCGGGGCGCGGCCGGTCGCGATCGACCCCGACGCCCACGACCGCCTGGTCGCGCTCACGAGCCACCTGCCGCACGCGATCGCAAACGTGCTCATGAACCAGGCCGGCGCGGGCCGCGTCGACGGCCACGATCCGCTCGCCGCCGTCGGCGGGTCGTTCCGCGACATGACCCGCGTCGCCGGTGCGAACGCGCGCATCTGGGTCGACATCTTCCTCGACAACCGCGACGCGCTGCTCGACGGCCTGCGCGAGCACACCCGCCGCATCGACGAGCTCACCCGGGCGCTCGAGGCCGACGACGCCGGCTTCATCGCCCGTTGGGTGGCCGAGGCGTCGGGCAACCGCCGCCGGCTGCTGCAGGCGGCCTATCCGGCCGTGCCCGAGGAGCTCTTCCGGGTGCGCGTGCACGTGCCCGACCGGCCGGGAGTCCTGTCGGGGATCACACAGGCGCTTGGGGCCGAGGGCATCAACATCGAGGACTTCGAGCTGCATCACATGTCCGCCGACATCGGCGGCACGGTGGTGGTGCTGGTCGCAGGGGCCGAGCAGGCGCAGCGGGCGGTCGACCTCCTCGATGCGCAGGGCTACGGCGCCGTCGCCACCGCGGCGGTGGAGCCGTGAGCACCGGCGCTCAGGATCGCTACGCCCCGGCCGGCGCGATCTCCGGCGAGCTGGCCGTGCCGGGCGACAAGTCGATCAGCCACCGGGCGGTGATGGTGGCGTCGCTGTGCGACGGCGAGGTCGCGGTCGAGGGCTTCGGCGCGTCGGCGGACACCATGGCGACCGTCGAGGCGATGCGGGCGCTCGGCGTCGAGATCGAGCAGCCTGCACCCGACGCGCTGCGGATCCGCGGCGTCGGCCTGCGCGGTCTGCGCGCGCCCGCCGAGCGCATCGACGTGCACAACGCCGGCACCCTCATGCGGCTCCTGCCAGGCATCCTGGCCGGCCAGACCGGCGAGTTCGTGCTCGACGGCGACGAGAGCATCCGCCGCCGGCCGATGGGCCGGATCGCGGCGCCGCTCGAGCAGATGGGCGTCGCGCTCGAGACGACCGAGGGCTGCCCACCGGTGCGCATGAGCGTCTCGGGCGTCGTCGAGCCCATCACCTACCGCCTGCCGGTGGCATCGGCCCAGGTGAAGTCGTGCGTGCTCCTGGCCGGGCTCTTCACCGGCCACGGGATGACGATCGTCGAGGAGCCGGTGCCGACCCGCGACCACACCGAGCGCATGCTGCGCCAGGCGGGGGCGCCGGTCGACCGCCGCCCCGGCCGCGTCGCCGTCTCGCCGGTCGCGACGCTGCACCTGGACGACGTGCAGGTGCCCGGCGACTTCTCGTCGGCGGCGCCGTTCATCGTCGCGGCAACCGTGGTGCAGGGCTCTGGCCTGACGCTGCGCGGGATCGGGATCAACCCGACACGGACCGGGCTGCTCACGGTGATGGAGCGGATGGGCGCCCGCGTCGGCCTCTTCAACCGGCGTCTGGCCGGCGCCGAGCCGGTGGCCGACATCGAGGTGCGCCCGGCCGAGCTCGTCGCGACCGAGGTCGAGCCCGAGATCGTCCCGGGGCTGATAGACGAGCTGCCGCTGGTCGCGCTGCTTGCCTGCTTCGCCCACGGCGTGACCACGATCCGCGGCGCGGGCGAGCTGCGGGTGAAGGAGTCCGACCGCATCGCGACGGTGGCGACGGCGCTGAACGCCGTGGGTGGCCACGTGACCGCGCTCGAGGACGGCTTCCGCATCCGCGGCGTGCCGTCCCGGCTGCGCGGCGGCACGGTCGACGCTGCCGGCGACCACCGCGTGGCGATGCTCGGCGCCGTCGCGGGCGTGTGCTCGCAGCACGGCGTCGACGTGCACGGATCCGACGCGCTCGGCGTCAGCTTCCCCGACTTCGGCGACCGCCTGGCCGGGGTGACGGCATGACCCGCACCACAGGGGGTCAGACCCCTTTTGGTGCGCGGGAGGCGCGGTGGTGATCACGATCGACGGGCCGGCCGGAGCCGGCAAGAGCACGGTCGCCCGCGTGGTGGCCGACCGACTCGGCTACACGTACGTCGATACCGGCTCGATGTACCGGGAGCTGACGGCGGCCGCCATGGACCGGGGAGTCGATCCCGACGACGGCGACGCGCTGGCGCAGCTCGTCGGGGTCGCACCGCCGGCCGGCGTCGACCTGCGCGGCGAGCCGGTGTCGGCGCTTGTGAGCGCCGTCTCGCGGCATCCGCAGGTGCGCGAGCGGATGCGCGCCCGTCAGCGCGAGCTGGCCCGCGACGCCGTGCTCGAGGGTCGCGACACGGGCACCCGCGTGTGCCCCGACGCCGATGTGAAGGTCTATCTGACGGCGTCGCTGGCCTCCCGCGCCGATCGGCGCGCCGCCGACCTCGGCATGGCCGCGGCGGATGTCGGCCCCGCGATCGCCGCGCGCGACCGTGGCGACGCCGAGCAGCTCGCGCCCGCGCCGGACGCGCACTCGATCGACACGACGGAGCTGACGGTCGATCAGGTCGTCGAGCGCGTGCTCGGGCTCGTGCGGGCGGCGTCGTGAGCACCATCGACATGACCAGGTATGACCGCTCGTGGCGCTGGCTGCGCCTGACGCTCGGCACGCTCGTGCGCGTCGTGCTGCGGCCCCAGGTGCGTGGAGCCGAGCACGTTCCGGCCACCGGGCCCGTCCTGCTGGTCTCAAACCACGCCTCGTGGTGGGACATCCCGTCGGTCGGCCAGGTGCAGCCGCGCACGATCAGGTACATGGCCAAGTCCGAGCTGTTCCGGATCCCCGTGCTCGGGCCGGTGATCGCCTGGGGCGGCGCGTTCCCCGTCCGCCGCGGCGAGGCCGACCGTGACGCGCTGCGCACCGTCCACGACACGCTCCAGGCGGGCGGCGCCGTCGGCATCTTCATCCAGGGGCACCGGCAGGCCGAGCTCGAGGGCGCGAAGGCCGGCGCGGGCCGCTGCGCGGTGGTCGAGGATGTGCCGGTCGTAACGGTCGCGATCCGCGGCACCGGCGACTGGCGGCCGGGCCGGCGTGTGCAGATCCGGTTCGGCCCGCAGCGGCGCTACGAGCGCGGCGACCGGCGGGCCGCGCAGGCCTACCGCGAGACGGCAGACGAGCTGATGGCCGAGATCCGCAGCATGTACGAGCAGGCGACATGAGCACGCCCGCCCAGCGCGTCGGGGTCGTCGCCGTGGTCGGATTCCCGAACGCGGGCAAGTCGACGCTCGTGAACCGGCTGACCTCGTCGCGGCACGCCGTCGTCGACGAGCGCCCCGGCGTGACCCGCGACCGAAACGAGCTTGCCTGCGACTGGCGCGGACACGAGTTCGTGCTGATCGACACCGGCGGCGTCGACTCCGGCGACGACTCGCCGCTGCAGGCGCAGGTGGCCGACCAGGCCCGGCGCGCCGTCGAGGAGGCCGACGTCGTCGCCGTCGTGATCGACGCCCGGGCCGGGCTCGCGGCCGGCGACGAGGAGATCGCCCAGATCCTGCGCCGCTCCCACCGGCCCGTGATCGTCGTCGCCAACAAGGTCGACGACGCCGCCCACGAGCCCGCCGCGCTCGACCTGCACCGGCTCGGCCTGGGCGATCCGATCGCGGTCTCGGCCCTGCACGGCCGTGGCACGGGCGAGCTGCTCGATGCCATCGTCGAGCGCCTCGACGCCGTCGAGGGCGGCGGCAGGCCGATCGACGACGGGACGGACGAGATCCGCGTCGCGATCCTCGGCCGCCCGAACGTCGGCAAGTCGTCGCTCCTGAACGCGATCCTCGGCCGCCCGCGCGTGGTCGTGTCGGAGAAGCCGGGGACGACGCGCGACGCCATCGACACCCCGTTCGTGCGCGGCGAGCAGCGCTTCCGGCTGATCGACACCGCCGGCCTGCGGCGCAAGCGCAAGCACCGGCAGGGCATCGAGTACTACAGTGAGGTGCGCGCGCTGGCGGCGGTCGGGCGGGCCGACATCGCCCTCGTCCTGATCGACTCGTCCGAGGGGTTCGTCGACGGCGACCTGGCCGTCGCCGACGAGGCCCGCAAGGCCGGCTGCGCCACCATCGTCGTGCTCTCGAAGTGGGACATCACCGAGACGACGGTCGAGGACGTGGCCGAGCGGCTCGAGGGGAAGCTGCGGCAGCGGCCGGCGATCGTGACGTCGTCCGCCGTCACCGGCCGAAACGTCGAGCGTCTGCTCGATGCTGTCGAGGAGATCTTCGTGCGCTACACCTCGCGGATCTCGACCGGCGTGCTGAACC
>DASXZF010000088.1:0-2345 GCA_036502065.1 Gaiellales bacterium | reverse complement strand
CGACCGTGCGTCCCTGGCCGTCGGTGAGGCGACCGTCGTCGAGCAGCTGGAGGAGGATGTTGAAGACGTCCGGATGCGCCTTCTCGATCTCGTCGAGCAGGAGCACCGAGTAGGGCCGGCGACGCACCGCCTCGGTCAGCTGGCCGCCCTCGTCGTAGCCGACGTAGCCGGGCGGGGCGCCGACGAGGCGCGAGACGGAGTGCTTCTCCATGTACTCGCTCATGTCGATGCGCACCATCGCGCGCTCGGAGTCGAACAGGAACTCGGCGAGCGCCTTTGCGAGCTCGGTCTTGCCCACCCCCGTGGGGCCGAGGAAGATGAACGAGCCGATCGGCCGGTCGGGGTCGCCCAGGCCGGCGCGCGAGCGGCGGATCGCATTTGCGACGGCCGTGACCGCCTCCTCCTGGCCGATCACGCGCTGGTGCAGGCGGCTCTCCATGTGCACGAGCTTCTCCATCTCGCCCTCGAGCAGGCTGTGCACGGGGATCCCCGTCCACGCCGCGACGACCTCGGCCACGTTCTCGGCGGCGACCTCCTCCTTCAGCATCGGCGAGCCGGCCTGCTGCTCGTCGAGCCGGGCGGCGGCCGCCTCGAGCTCGCGCTCGAGCTGCGGCAGCTCGCCGTAGGTGAGCTCGGCCGCCCGCTGCAGGTCGCCGTCGCGCTGGGCGCGCTCGGCATCCGAGCGCACCGCTTCGATCCGCTCCTTGACGCCGCGGACCCGCTCGATCGACTCCTTCTCGGCCATCCACTCGGCCTCCATGCCGTCGAGCTCCTCGCGCAGGTTCGCGAGCTCCTCCGCGATGGCCTCGCGCCGCTCGACGGCGGCCTGGGCGGTCTCCTTCTCCATCGCGGCCCGCTCGATCTCGAGCTGCACGATGCGGCGGCGGACGGTGTCGATCTCGACCGGCATCGAGTCGATCTCGATCTTGAGCCGCGATGCGGCCTCGTCGATCAGGTCGATCGCCTTGTCGGGCATGAAACGGTCGGTGATGTAGCGGTCGGCGAGCATCGCCGCGGCCACGATCGCGTCGTCGGAGATGCGCACGCCGTGGTGCACCTCGTAGCGCTCCTTCAGGCCGCGCAGGATCGCGATCGTGTCGGGGACGCTCGGCTCGCCGACCACGACGGGCTGGAAGCGGCGCTCGAGGGCCGCGTCCTTCTCGATGTGCTTGCGGTACTCGTCGAGCGTCGTCGCGCCGATCGCGCGCAGCTCGCCGCGGGCGAGCATCGGCTTCAGCATGTTGGCGGCGTCGACCGCGCCCTCGGCCGCGCCGGCGCCGACGATGGTGTGCAGCTCGTCGATGAAGAGGATGATCTGGCCCTCCGACGCGCTGATCTCGGCGAGGACGGCCTTCAGCCGCTCCTCGAACTCGCCGCGGTACTTCGAGCCGGCCAGGAGCGAGCCGACGTCGAGCGCCCACACCCGCCGGTCGCGCAGGCTCTCGGGCACGTCGCCCGAGGTGATGCGCTGGGCGAGGCCCTCGACGATCGCCGTCTTGCCGACGCCGGGCTCGCCGATCAGCACCGGGTTGTTCTTCGTGCGGCGGCTGAGCACCTGGATCACGCGCCGCACCTCGCCGTCGCGGCCGATCACCGGGTCGAGCTTGCCGCGCTCGGCGAGCTCGGTCAGGTCGCGGCCGAACTTGGACAGCGCCTCGTAGGTGGCCTCGGCGTCGGGAGAGGTGACCTGGCGGCCGCCGCGCACGTCGGCGATCGCCTTCATGATCGCCGCCCGGTCGAGACCGGCGGCGTCGGCCAGGGCGAGCAGGAAGTGCTCGACGGCGACGTAGTCGTCCTTGAGCGCGGCCGCCTCGGTGAACGACCGCTCGAGCACCTCGCGCAGCGACCGGCTTGCGGTCGGCTGCTGCTGGGCGCCCTCGATCCGCGGCAGCGTTGCGAGCCGCGCCTCGGTGGCCGAGCGCTCCTCGCCGGGGTTCGCGCCCGACTTCTCGAGGATGCGGGGCGCGACGCCGCCGCTCTGGTCGAGCAGCGCGAGCAGCAGGTGGTCGGGGGTGAGCTCGGGATTGCCCCGGGTGATCGCGTCGCCCTGGGCGGATGAGAAGGCCTCCTGGGCCTTGATTGTCAGCTTCTGAAAGTCCATGGCACCGGTGGTTTGGGGGTTTGATAGGGGACGAGGTCGCGACGGTAGCTGCGGTGCACGCGGTCGAGCTCGCGGCGCAGCTCCTCCGATGCGGCGGCCAGCTGGGCGCGCAGCGCGGTGACCTCGCCGGCCAGCCGCTCCATCGCGTCCTCGAGGTCGAGCACGCGCATCGCGCCGGCCAGGTTCATGCCGATCTCGCCCGTGAGCATGCCGATCTTGCGCAGCCGCTCGACGTCGCGATCGG
>DASXZF010000087.1:0-2964 GCA_036502065.1 Gaiellales bacterium | reverse complement strand
GACGACACCCGGCCGGATCGCGTTTGAGAGCATCAGGTGGGGGATCGGCTCGCGCACCGACCACGAGGCGATGTTGATGACGCGCCCGCGTCCGCTCGTGCGCAGGTGCGGCAGCGCGAAGCGGGTCAGGCGCACGGCCGCGTTCAGCGACAGCTCGAAGGCCTCGGCCCACGCCTCGTCGGGGGTCTCGTCGAACGTGCCCGGCGGCGGGCCGCCCGCGTTGTTGACGACGATGTCGAGCCGGCCACGGGCTGCGACCGTCTCGTCGACGGCCCGCTGCAGGAACCCTGCGTCGCGGACGTCGCCCGCCAGCGCGAGCGTCCCCGGCCCGATCCGTTCCGCGGCATCCTCGAGCCGGTCGCGGCCGCGGGCGATCGCGGTCACGGCGCAGCCCTCGGCCGCGAGGGCGGCGGCGACGGCGAGCCCGATCCCCGATGACGCGCCGCCGACGATGGCTGCGGTGCCTTGCAGCTCCAGGTCCACGGGGCGACCCTATAGCATCCCGCTCGTGCGGTACGGCCCCGCCGACTCGAGCCAGACGCCCCGCTTCAGCGGGCCGCGCACGTTCATGCGGCTGCCGCTGCGCGACGCGCTGGACGACGCCGACGTCGCGATGATCGGCGTCCCCACCGACGACGCCGTGTCGTTCCGCTCCGGGGCGCGCTTCGGCCCCGAGGGGATCCGCTCGGCGTCGGTGCTCCTGCGCCCGTACAACCCCAACCAGGGCGTCGACGTGACCGAGCACCTGTCGATGATCGACTTCGGCGACGCGCCGACCGTGCCCGGGTATCACGAGGAGACGCTGCGCCGCATCCAGGCCCACCTCGAGCCGGTGCACGCGGCGGCCGTGACGCCCATCTGCATGGGCGGCGATCACTCGATGGTGCTCGCCGAGCTGCGGGCGGCGGCCGCGACCCATGGGCCGCTCGCCCTCGTGCACCTCGACGCGCACGCCGACGTCTGGGACGCCTACTACGGCGCCCGCTACTTCCACGGCACCGTCTTTCGGCGCGCGGCCGAAGAGGGCCTGGTCGACCCGGCCGCCTCGGTCCAGGCCGGCATGCGCGGGACGCTCTACGGCGCCGACGACGAGCGCGAGCCGGGCCGCCTCGGCTACGAGGCGATCCCGTGGGCCGAGCTCGAGACCCTGACGCCGGCCGAGTACGGCGACCGCGTCCGCGCGCGTGTTGGCGCCCGGCCCGCGTTCCTCTCGTTCGACATCGACTTCGTCGACCCGGCCTTCGCGCCGGGCACCGGCACGCCCGAGGTGGGCGGGCCGACGAGCGGCCAGGCGCTCGGCTACCTGCGCGCCCTCGCGGGCATCGACTTCCGCGCCTTTGACTGCGTCGAGGTCGCCCCGGCCTACGACCCGGCGGGCATCACCTCGTGGCTGGCCGCGACCGTCTGCTTCGAGATGCTCTCGCTGCTCGCCCTGCGGCGTCGCGACGCCTGAGCCGGTGAATAACCGGTGCCAGGCACCGGCTATTCACCAGCTATCGGGCGCCTAGAATCCGCGGGCCGTGCCGAACCTGCTCCTGATCGTCGTCGACTGCCTGCGGGCCGACATGCTCGCCCGAGGCCATCGCGCATGGCCGCGGATCAGCCAGATCACCGCCGGCGGCGCACGCTACACGGCCTGCTACTCGACCTGCCCGACGACGACACCGGCCGTGACGGCGATCCTCACCGGCCGCTATCCGAGCGCCCACGGCGTGCGCGGCCTGCGCGGCACCCAGCTGAGCGAGGCCATCCCCACGATCCCCGAGCAGCTCGCCCACGGCGGCTTCGAGACCTGGTGCTCGGCCACCGGCCCCCTGCTCGACACCGTGGGGACATTCCGCGGTTTCGCCGAGGCTGACTACCGCGACGTCCCCAGCCGCTCGGTGCACTCCCCGTGGGGCGCGCAGGCCATCGCGAAGATCGCCGACCTCGCCGCGGGCGAGCGGCCGTTCTTCGCGCTCGTGCACCTGTGGGACGCGCACGCGCCCCGCACCTATGCGCCCCGCTTCGAGCATCGCCGCTACGGCCGAAACGCCTACGAGCGATCGATCGCCGGGATGGACGACTGGATCGCCGATGCGGCGGCCGCGGCCGGCCCCGACACGATCGTCGTGCTCACGGGCGACCACGGCGAGAACGTCGTGTTCGAGCCCCACAACAGGCGCGAGCAGGAGGCGTGGCGGCGCATCAACCGGCGGCTGCCGATCCCCCGCTGGTCGCAGGCGACCGTCGACCACGGAGTGCGCAGCGAGTCCAAGCGCGCGCTGCGCTGGGCGCCGCGCTACTTCTGGAACCACGGCCAGACGCTGCTCGAGTCGCTCGTCCGCGTGCCGCTGGTCGTCTCGGGCCCCGGCGTCGCGGCCGGATCGCGTCAGACCCCGGTCAGCCACATCGACCTCGCCCCGACGCTCGCCGACCTGGCGGGCGCGCCAGAGCCGGCAGCGGGCTGGCAGGGTCGGAGCCTGGGCGATTCGCTGCGCACGGGCGCCGAGCCGCCGGCGCGGCCGGTGGCCATGGAGATCGCCGTGGCGCCCTCGATCCCGGCGATCCGCCAGCAGGCCGTCCGCGACGGCCGCCACAAGCTGATCACGTCGTTCGACGACCCGCGCGTCACCGACGCCCTGTACGACCTCGAGGCCGACCCGGGCGAACGCCGAAACCTCGCCCGCACCGAGCCGGCGCTCGCCGAGCGGCTGCGCGAGACGCTGCGCGAGATCGCGGCAGAGCGGGCCGAGTCGGTGCAGATGGGCGCAGACGAGGACGAGGAGATCGCCGAGCGGCTGCGCGAGCTCGGGTACATGTAGTTGACTGGCCCCGGTGGCGTGGCTACCCTGAGTTGGTACGAGCCCGCGACCGAAGGAGGCAGACGATGACCAAGACGATCCGATCGGCCTCCCCGCGCCGCGTCTGACCGCTCGTCCCGCCTCGCCGCGGGTCTGATGCTCACGGAGTCGACGACGGCGC
>DASXZF010000086.1:0-8080 GCA_036502065.1 Gaiellales bacterium | reverse complement strand
GTGTACATCCTGTTCGCCACGAAGGAAGAGCAGTTCGGTGCGTAGGCGCCGCATCCTCACCGCGAAGCGCGGGTTCAGCACATGGGCGCTGATCGTCTACCTGTTCCTGTACCTGCCGATCGTCGTCGTCGTCATCTTCGCGTTCAACAAGCCGTCGCCGACGTCGGTGGCCGCCTTCCACGGCAAGAACATCTGCAACATCTCGCCGACGAACATCGGCAACATCGCGGTCTGGAACGGCTTCACGTCGTGCTGGTTCCCGGAGGGGCTGAACGACCCGATCTACATTCCCGCCATCAAGACCAGCCTCAGGATCGCCGCGCAGGCTTCGATCATCGCCACCATCCTCGGCCTGGCTGCGGCGCTCGCCCTGGCCCGCATGCGCCGGGCATGGCGGATCCCGTTCGACATCGTCGTCTACCTGACGCTGGTCGTGCCCGAGATCGTGATCGCGGTGGCGTCGCTGATCTTCTTCGTGCAGGCGCGCCAGAACTTCGGCTTCTTCCCGCCGCTCGGCAGCACCACGATCCTGATGGGCCAGATCGTGTTCAACGCGTCGCTCGCCATGCTGATCATCCGCGCCCGCTTCGTCGGCATGGGCGACAAGCTCGAGGAGGCCGCCTACGACCTCGGCTCCGGCCCGGTGGCGACGTTCCGCCAGGTGACCCTGCCGCGGCTGATGCCCGCGGTCGTCGCCGCGCTGCTGCTGTCGTTCACGTTCTCGTTCGACGACTACGTGCTGCCGACGTTCACGAACGGCACCACGAACACGTGGCCGATCGTGCTCTACTCGGCCGTCCGCTTCGGGATCACCCCGGCCGTGAACGCGCTGGCGACGCTGATGCTGCTGGTGACGGCCGTCATCGTGCTGATCACCGTGATCGTGCTGCGCCGCAGCCGCGTCGTCCAGCCGGGCGACGACGGCGGCGGGCTCGGCGCGATGCTCGGCCTCGGCTAGCGATGCCCACGCGGCGACGGCTGCTCCTGGCCGCGGGCGCCGCGGCGATCGCGCCGGGCTGCCTCGGCGGGGGCTCGTCGGCCCCGCCCGCGAGCACGCGCACACGGCCGGCCCGGCTGACCGGGCCGTTGCAGGTGGCCGCCCCGGCCGGCTCGATCCCGGCCGGCACGACGAACGCGTTTGCGAGCGCGCACGGCATCTCGGTCGACGCCCGCACGGTCGCGACGGGCGCCGACATGGTCGCGCTGGTCTCGTCGGGCTTCGCGGCCGATGTCGTGCTCGCCCGCCAGGACGACATCGCCGTACTGGGCGGCCTGGGGCTGCTGAGCCTGCTCGACCACGACCGCCTGCCCAACCTGAGCCTGGTCGACTCCGAGTACCTCGACCTCCCGTTCGACCGTCACAACCACTGGTCGGCCCCGGCGCGCTACGGCGTGTTCGGCTTCGGCTACCGCCGCGGCATCATCGCCTCGGCCCCCGTCGACTGGGCCGGCTTCTTCACCGCGGTGCGGCGCTACTCGCAGCAGGGGATCACGATGCTGCCGGGGCCGGTCCAGCCGATCGCGGCGGCGCTCGCCGCCCTCGACGAGGACATCAACACCGACGACGACTCGACACTCCTGCGGGCGCAGGCGCTCCTGCTCTCGGCCCGGCCGCACCTGAACGCCTTCACCGCCGTCGAGGTGGCCCCGTTCGGGCGCGGCGAGCTCGTGCTTGCGATGGGCACGAACGCCGACTTCGACCGCATCTTCGACTGGCCGGGGCGCTCGGCCGACACGGCGTTCGTGCTCCCCCAGGGCCGGGCCGAGATGTGGATCGACAGCTGGGCGGTGCCGGTCGCGGCCCGCAACCCCGCGACCGCGCTCGCCTTCATCGACTTCCAGCTCTCGGCCCGGGCGGCGGCGCGCGCGTGGCTCGGGTCACGCCTGCCCGCGCCGGAGCCGGCCGCGGCGAAGCTCCTGCCCGCCGCCGTCCGCCACGATCACCGGGTCGCGCTCGACCCGACGGTCGTGAAGCGCTACCAGCTGGCCGACGTGACCCCGCAGGGTCTGCAGAAGCGGGCCCAGATCTGGGAGCGCGTGGTGGGCGCATAGCCCCCGCGAGCCGGTGGATATACTCGCCGCCGGTGCAGCTCTTCCAGGAGCACGAGCAGGTCGTCGTGTGCCACGAGCCCGAGGCGGGGCTGCGGGCGATCATCGCGGTTCACGACACCACGCTCGGCCCGAGCCTCGGCGGGATCCGGATGTGGCGCTACGACTCCGACCAGGCGGCGCTGACCGACGTCCTGCGCCTGTCCCGGGGGATGACCTACAAGAACGCCGCCGCCGGCCTTGACCTGGGCGGCGGCAAGACGGTCGTGATCGGCGACCCCCGCACCGACAAGTCACACCTCCTGTTCCGGTCGCTCGGACGCTTCGTCGACTCACTCGGCGGCCGCTACCTCGCCGCCGAGGACGTCGGCACGAGCACCGCCGACGCCGAGATCGTCGCGCTCGAGACCGACCACATCACCGGCCTCCCGGTCGAGCGCGGCGGATCGGGCGACCCCTCGCCGATGACGGCGTGGGGCGTCTTCTGCGGCATCCGGGCCGCCCTCGAGGAGGCCGGCCTCGGCGACGATCCGGCCGGCGTGCGGGTGGCGGTGCAGGGCGCGGGCCACGTCGGCGCCGGGCTCGTGCGCCACCTCGTCGCGGCGGGCGCGCTCGTGACCGTCGCCGACATCTACCCGGAACGGGTCGCGCCGCTCGCGGCGCTCGGCGCCGAGACGTGCCCGCCCGACGCGATCCACGCCCAGGAGTGCGACGTGTTCGCGCCGTGCGCACTCGGAGCCGTCATCCGGCCCGAGACGGTCGATGCGCTGCGCTGCCGGGTGGTGGCCGGCGCAGCGAACAACCAGCTGCTCGACGACTCGATGGGCGATGCCCTCACCGCCCGCGGGATCGTCTACGCCCCCGACTTCGTGATCAACGCGGGCGGCGTGATCAACATCGGCGAGGAGCTCGGCCGGCCCTACGACGCCGAGCGCGCCCTGCGAAGCGTCGAGCGCATCGCCGACACGCTGCGCGCGGTCTTCGCGCGCTCGCGGGCCGACGCCGTGCCGCCGCACGTGGCCGCCGACCGCCTGGCCGAAGAGCGCATCGCCGCCGCCAGGGCCACCAGGCCCGATGCGGTCGCGTCGCTCTACCGGCCGGGATGATCCCGCTCCACGACAACGTCCCCACCCGCCACCTGCCGATCCTCACGGTGGCGCTGATCGTCATCAACCTGGCGGTCTTCGTGTGGGCCGAGCATGCCCCGGCGGAGCGCCTGCCGACCAACCTGGGCATCCCGGTCAAGGTGTCGGGCTTCACCGCGGTCACGGCCGAGTACGGCTTCGTGCCCTGCGAGATCGAGAGCCGCTGCGCCCACGGCGACGACGAGATCCTGCTCGGGCAGGATCAGCTCGGCCGGCCGGTGTACGGGCACGTCCACCACATCCCCGTGCTCGCGAGCGTCTTCACGGCGATGTTCATGCACGGCAGCTGGGAGCACGTGCTCGGCAACATGCTCTTCCTGTGGATCTTCGGCAACAACATCGAGGACCGGGTCGGCCGGCGCCGCTACCTGATCTTCTACGCGCTCGGTGGCCTGGCGGCGTCGCTGCTGCAGTTCCTCTCGGGGCCGACGTCCGATCTGCCGAACATCGGCGCGTCGGGCGCGATCGCGGCCGTCCTCGGCGGCTACCTCGTGCTCTACCCCAAGGCGGCGGTGATCACCTACATCCCGCCGATCTTCCTGATCCCGCTGCCCGCGGTGCTGTTCCTGATCGGCTGGATCCTGCTGCAGGTGTACTCGGCGAGCTCCTCGCAGGTGGGCGGCGGCGGCGTGGCCTACTACGCCCACATCGGCGGGTTCGCGTTCGGCCTCCTGACGATCCGCTGGTGGGTGGGACGCAACGAGCGCCGCCCCACGCCGCCGGCGCCGCCATCCGCATGGCCGGCGTGACCCGGTAACCTGCCCACATGCTCGACCTGCGCTATGACCCCGAGTCGCGATCGGGATTCGTGCGGCTGCGCGAGGGCCGCACGGCCCGCACGCGGCCGCTCTCGTCCCAGGCCACGGCCGACTACGGTCGCCGCGGTGAGCTGCTCTCGATCAGCCTCGAGGACCTCGATCCCACGGCCGCCGAGTTTCTGCGCACCTCAGACGAGGAGTCGCTGCTCGCGGTCATCCGCGCCCAGACCGGCAAGGCGGTGTGGACGACCCCGCCCCAGGCCGCAGCGCCGAAAAAGCCGAAGCCGGCCGCGCGGCCGAAGAAGCGCCGCTAGATCAGCGCGCCGACGCGGCGGCGCTGCCGCCGACGCCGTAGGCCTGCATCGCGAGCACGATGCGGTCGGCCCGCAGCACGCCGTTGGGCTGCACCTGGGCCGGGGGCAGCTCACGCGGATCGTCGCCGCGGCGGCCCTCCTCGACGGTCACGGAGCGCTCGAGCAGGTCGAGGCGGACGATGTACTCGTACCACGAGATGTCCCACGCCACGGTGATCTTCACCGGCCGCGGCAGCTCGAGGCCGTCGACCTGGACGTTCACGATCGGGTCGCCGAGGCTGCGTGAGATGGCGACGACGCGCTCGACGTGCTCCGAGCGGTTGAACGCCTCGAGCGCGACCCGGCGCACGTGACGGGCGTCCGACTCCTTGCGGCGCGCCTCCGACAGCTCGGCGTAGCGGACGCGCTCCTGCTCGAGCGCCTGCTCGAGCTGCGTCTGCACCTGCTCGACGCGCTGCATCTCGGCGGCCCGCTCGTCGAGCGCCGCCGCGGCGGCGTGGTGGCGCGCGATCTCGGATTTGTGCGCGGCCTCGGCCTGGGCGGCACGCTCGTCGGCGCGACGCTTCTCGTCCTGCAGCGAGCGCAGCTCGCGCTCGCGCCGGCGCACCTCGCCCTGCAGATCCTTCAGCTCGCGCTTGATCCCGCGTAGCTCGGCCGCCTGCTGCTCGGCCTTGGCAAGCGCCGAGCGCACGCGGTCGAGGTCGAACTCGACCGACTGCAGCTGGCCGCGCAGGCGGTCGATCAGCGACTCGCGCTCGCGCAGCAGGTGGTCGGACGGCGGGTTCGCGTGGACGGCGACGATCGGCCGGCCCTCGGCCCGCCAGCCGCGGCGGTCGGCGCGCTCGTAGCAGAGCGGGCAGACCTTCGCGAACCGCTTGGACTGCGGATCCTGGTACAGGCGCGCAGGCTCGCCCACCAACAGATGGCGGCGGCAAAGTGCGCAGCTTGCGGTGTCCTCGACCGTGCTCGGCATTCCGTCCTCGACGCGGGCCAGCCATTCTACCGTGTCGCGGCAGCTCCGGGGGGACGGCTTTTCTAACAGGTCGGGTGCGAGCTCGTCACGGCGTCCGTGACCGTCGCGATCGACGGATCGAGGTCGAGATCGACCAGGCCGGCTGTCGGAGCCTCGACCTCGGTCATGCCGTCGGGGCCGCGCTCGACGCAGGCCGCCATGCCGTCCGGCTTCCAGTACGGCGTGTAGCGGACGCGCACCAGATAGATGCCGGGGCCCGAGGCGGTGAACTCGACGCCGGAGCTCCCGAGCCGCACGAGCCGGGCGTGCTCGCCGGGCGGCGGCGAGACGATCGGGGCCGGATACGGCAGCTCGTAGATGCGGAAGTGCGCGCTCTGGAACACGAGCTGGAGCCCGGAGAGGCCCGACTCGAGCAGCCGCGCCTCGGCCACCGAGCTGTAGTCGAGCGCGGCGTCGGGCAGCACGACGAAGCGGACGCCGAGCAGCCGCAGCCAGTGGTCGTACGCCGTGGCGGTGAGGTCGTTCCGGTAGAGGACGCGGTTCTCGGGGAAGTCGTCCTGCCGGAACCAGCCGCGGGCGAGCGGGAACCCGGCCCGGGCGAGGTAGTACGCCTCCCAGTGGCCCCAGGTGGCGACAGCCTCGACGCGGTGCTGGTCGTCGCCCTGGCCGCGCAGGTAGGCGACGGCCGGCCGCCAGTAGGCGGCGGACTCGGCCGGGTTGCCCCACGCCGAGTAGGCGTCGCGGATCCACGGCCCCACCTGCAGCGCGGCGGTCGCGGCGAGCAGCGGCAGCACGATGGCGCGCGACCGCTGGCGGCTCACGTTGGCCGCAAGCCACAGGAGCGGCGCCCCGGCGACGGCGAAGAGCCGGGTCGCGTTCGACCCGACCGGGCTCTTGAAGAGGAACGCGACCAGGTTCAGGACGAGGTAGGCGATGAAGAGCATGCGCAGCGACCGCGCCCGCGGGCTGCGCCCGGTGACGTACAGCCCCGCGAGCGAGAACAGCACGACGACGAGCGCGTCGGTGGCGTTGTACGGGTAGATGCCGCCGCTCGGGAATGCGCGCTGGAGCAGCACTCCGGCGAGGAGCGCGACCACCACGACCCCGAGCGCCATCCACTGCCGGCGGGCGGCGGCGATCGGCTCGGGATGCCCGAGCAGGAGCCCGGCCAGGAGCGCCAGGAGCACCGCGAAGGCGAGCGGCGAGAACCCGAGCGTGGCGACGACCGCCGCCGCGAACAGGCCGCGGCGCCTGCGCTGCAGCGCAAGCAGGGCGACCATGGCGCAGGCGGCGCCGGCGGTGAACGGGTAGGAGCCCGACACGATCAGGACGAACGGCGTCGTGCACGCGAAGGCGACCGCAGGCCCGCGCGCCGCCCGCCCCCACTCGCGCACGCTCACCGCGGCGAAGCTCGCGGCCAGCACAACCGCCGCAACGGCCAGCACGGGCAGCTCGCCGGTGTGAGCGGCCAGCGGGTAGTAGAGGACGCTGTAGCTCACGAACTCGTAGCGGCCCGCGTACCACAGGTTGTTCCAGAGCTGGAACCCGCCGTGCCGGTAGAGCCAGGTCTGGAACAGGTGCGACGGGGCATCGCCTGTCGGCGGCGCGAGGGTCAGCAGCAGCACGGCGAGCGTGCCCGCGACCGTGCCGCACACCAGCGGAACCTGGAGCCTTCCCGGCACGGCTCGGCGGAGGACGGACACGACGGCCGAGTATAGGGTATAGCGTGGGTGCGATGAGGCGGCGTGCGCCATTGCCGACCCACATGCCCAGGGCGCCGGGCCGCCATGCGCGGCGGTATCCTTCGCCCCGCGGGGCGTTAGCTCAGCTGGGAGAGCACCAGCTTTGCAAGCTGGGGGTCACCGGTTCGATCCCGGTACGCTCCATCGTCAAACCAGGCGGATTCGTGATCATGGGTGTGACCGGGATCGGCGGCTTCATCTTCCGGGCGGCGGATCCGGACACGCTGCGCGCCTGGTATGCCGAGCATCTGGGCATCGGCACCGGCGAGCACGGCGAGTGGGCGACGGCGGCGGGCCCGAGCGTGTTCGCGCCGTTTCCTCAGGCCAGCGACTATTTCGCGTCTGACCGCCAATGGATGCTGAACCTGCGGGTGGACGGACTGGACGCCATGCTGGCCGCGCTCGCCGCCGCCGGGATCGAGGTCACGACCAATCCTGAGTGGGACATGCCCGGTGTCGGCCGCTTTGCGCGCATCCACGATCCCGAGGGCAACCCGATCGAGCTCTGGGAACCCGATGCCGAAGGCGGCGCCGGATAGCGCTCCGACATGCCGGCGGGGCGGCGCCAACAGCACTGTCGGCGCCGCCCCGCGTGGCGAGCAGAGCGTCAGGCGTCACACCGCGCGGCGAACTCCGCCGCCTGGGGGCGGGACTTGTGCCCGGCGTCCTTCATGATCGGGGGGACGGCGGGGTCGGACACGAAGCTCTGCCAGCCCTGCTCGTCCCAGTCGAAGATCACCCACACCCGATCCGACTCGGCGGGGTCGCGGAAGATCGCGGCACCCTTGGATCCGTGCTCCTTGCGCTTCTCCGCCCCGGCGGCCGTGAAGACGGCCATGAACCGGTCGAAGTCCTCCACCTGTGTCGTTGCGAGCAGCATCTCTCTCTCCTTCTCTGGACCGTGGTCCTGTTGGATTGGCCTCGTACGTCTCAGCCGGCGAGGGCCGGCACAGCGACCTGCTGTTCCTGCGGATCGATCGACCCCAGGCTCTCGACGACCTCGAAACGGCCGCCGCGCGCCTGGGCGATGTACATGTTCATGCGCACGTGATGCTCGCCGGGCACGACGGCCGCGGGCCCGCCGGGCCCCTCGGCGATC
>DASXZF010000085.1:0-23310 GCA_036502065.1 Gaiellales bacterium | reverse complement strand
AGATTGACCCCCTTTTTTCCGTCTTGAACTTCGTAAGCACTAACTACTAAGGAGGGAAGACATGACCCGAAACGGTCAGAGAACGCTGTGGACGTTCGCAATCACGAGCCTCGCGCTGTTCATGACGACGCTCGACAACCTCGTCGTGACGATGGCCCTGCCGACCATCCAGCGCGACCTGCACGCATCCATCTCCGGTCTCGAGTGGACCGTGAACGCCTACACCCTGACCTTCGCCGTCCTGCTCTTGATGGGAGCCGCGCTCGGCGATCGGTTCGGACGCAAGCGCATGTTCCTGATCGGCATGGCGATCTTCACGGCCGGATCGGCCGGGGCGGCGCTCGCGCCGTCGATCGGCGGCCTGATCGCGGCTCGCGCGATCCAGGGCGTCGGTGGAGCCATCGTCACGCCGCTGACCCTGACGCTCCTGACCGAGGCCGTGCCGCGGGAGCGGCGCGGGCTCGCGCTGGGCGCGTGGGGCGGCATCAGCGGCCTCGGCGTCGCGCTCGGCCCGCTGGTGGGCGGCGCCGTCGTCGAGGGCATCTCGTGGCAGTGGATCTTCTGGCTGAACGTTCCCCTCGGTCTGATCGTGCTGCCCATGGGACTCGCCCGGCTGCGCGAGAGCCGGGGCCCGGCACAGCGGCTCGACCTGCCCGGCGTGGCAATCGTCACCGCCGGCGCGTTCGGCCTCGTGTGGGGCCTGGTGCGGGCGAACTCGCAGGGGTGGACAAGCCCCGAGATCGTGGGCTCCATCACCGCCGGCATCGTGCTGCTCGTGGCGTTCGTCGCCTGGGAGCTGCGCACGTCGGCACCGATGCTGCCGATGCGCCTGTTCCGAAACCGCGCGTTCTCGGCGGCCAACGGCTCGTCCCTGCTGATGTTCTTCGGCATGTTCGGCTCGATCTTCCTGCTCAGCCAGTACCTGCAGAACGTGCAGGGGTACTCGCCGCTCGCGGCCGGCGTGCGGACGCTGCCGTGGACGGGCATGCCGATGATCGTCGCTCCGATCGCAGGCGCGATGACCGATCGGATCGGCGGCAAGCCGCTGCTCGTGGCAGGCTTGGCGCTGCAGGCGATCGCGCTCGGCTGGATGGCGTTCGTGATCTCGCCGAACGTCCCCTACCCGGAGATCGCAGTTCCGTTCGCGCTCGCCGGCGTCGGGATGGGGCTGTTCTTCGCCCCGGTGGCGACCGTCGTCATGAGCTCGGTGCGGCTGATCGAGGCCGGTCAAGCGTCGGGTGCGAACAACGCCATCCGCGAGCTGGGCGGCGTGTTCGGAGTCGCGGTGCTCGCGTCGATCTTCGCCCACCAGGGCGGGTACGGCTCGGCCGCGCTCTTCACGGACGGCATTCGCCCGGCGCTCTGGGTCGGCGCCGGGCTCGTGGCCGGCGGGATGGCCGCGGCGCTCGTCCTGCCCGGCCGCGGCGCAACGTCCGCCGAGGTGGGCGTCGCCGAGGGTGAGCTCGAGCCGGTCGCCGCGTAGGGATCGGGTCATTCAACGGGGCCGGCGTCCACGACGGACGCCGGCCCCGTTCGCCTACAGTCGGCCGGGTGGACGCCATCCGCCGGTGCCGCGACGACGAGCAGGCCCGGATCCTGGCGATCGTGAACGCCGCCGCCGAGGCGTACCGCGGCGTGATCCCGGCCGACCGCTGGCACGACCAATACATGTCCGCGGCCGAGCTCGGCGCCGAGCTGGCGGCCGGGGTCGCGTTCTGGGGCCTCGAGACCGATGCGGGGCTCGTGGGCGTGATGGGCGTCCAGCCCGCCGGCGAAGTCCATCTGATCCGCCACGCGTATGTCGAGCCCGCGCACCAGCGGCTCGGCGTGGGCGGCCGGCTGCTGCGCCACCTGCGCGCGGCGACGCCGGGCCGGATGCTCGTCGGCACGTGGGCCGATGCCGGGTGGGCGATCGGCTTCTACGCGCGCCACGGGTTCGTCCAGGTCACGCCGGAGCAGTGCGCGGCACTGCTGCGCACGTACTGGTCGATCCCCGAGCGGCAGATCGAGACCTCGGTCGTACTCGCCGACCCGCCGCTCGAACCGACCTGACCGGCTTGGTCAGGCCACCGGCTGGACGTGCGTGGTCATGCCGCCGGCGACGTCCAGGTGCAGGGCGAAGGCGGCCGGCTCGGCGTGGATCGCGAGGTCGGCGCCCGGGGCGAGGTCGAGTCCGATCGCGAGGTCGGTGCTCGGGCAGGTGAAGACGGGCCGGTCGCCACAGGTGGCGAGCATCGTGCGGTGAACGTGCCCGGCCACGACGCGGCGGACGTTCGGCGCGCGGTCGAGCATGTCGGCGAGCGCGGTGCGCGTGGCGGCGTCGAGGCCGATCGCGTCCATCGCCTCGATCCCCGTGACGAGCGGCGGGTGGTGCATGGCGACCACGGTCGGTGTCGAGCGATCGGCGGCGAGCTGGGCGTCGAGCCAGCCGAGCCGCTCGTCGCACATCCGGCCGCCATCGTGACCGGGCACGACCGTGTCGCACACGAGCAGCCGCAGGCGGCCGGCGCGGGCCGTGTACTGGACGTAGCCGGGCATGGCATCGGCGGCAGCCGGGACGAGCGCGGCCCGAAGCGCATCGCGGTCGTCGTGGTTCCCCGGAAGCACGTGCACGGGCATCCGAAGCGGCGCGAGCAGCTCGCGGACGCGCTCGTACTCCGCCGGCCGCCCGTTCTGGGTGAGGTCGCCGGTGACGACGACCGCAACGGGCGCGGGATCGAGCGCGGCCACCGCCGCGACCACCGCCGTCAGGCGCTCGATCGGGTCGCGATCACGGCCCGCGATGCCGGCGTGCAGGTCGCTCAGCTGGGCGAGAAGGACGGGTTCGTCGGTGTGCATGGGACTCGTGCCCGAGAGGGCCGGCAGAGACTATTCGGCGGGGCGGGTGGCACGCGCCATTTGGCGCCGCGTGCGTGTGCCAATTGGCTTTTTCACGCCCCGCAATCGGCCGCGAACACCGTCGGCGCGCCGCGCGCGACGAGCGGCCACGGGCCGTCGGGCAGACGGTCGGCGAGCGCGCCGCGCTCGAGCGTGTCCATGTAGGCGGCTGCGGCCGCGCGATCGGCGAACACGGCGGTCGCCTCGACGTCGTGGCGCTCGACGTGGGCGAATTGGCGCCCGAGCGACTCGGCGCCGTTCTCGCGGCTGAACGTCGAGGGCAGCTTCTCGGAACCAACGGCCTCCCACAGCTCGCGCAGGCTGTCTTCGCCGTTCGTGATCGCGACCAGCCGGCCGCCGGGGCGCAGGACGCGCGCGAGCTCGCCGAGCGCGCGGCCGAGGTCGGGCACGTGGTAGAGCATCCAGGCCGCGACGGCGCAGTCGAACGCGCCGTCTGCGAACGGCAGCTCGTGGACGTCGCCGATGATGGCATGCAGGCCGCGGGCGGCGGTCACCCTCACCATGGCGGCGGAGCTGTCGAGCGCCGTCACCTCGCAGCGCAGCTCGGCTGCGCAGCGCTCGGCCAGCGCGCCCGTCCCGCAGCCGACCTCGAGCAGCCGCGCCGGGGCCTTCGCCGCGAGCAGCTCGAGTGCGACGTCCTGCGCGGTGCGGCCGTCGGGCCCCGCACGCCACACCGAGATGCGCGTCTCGAGCCTGCTCGTCGAGCCGTACTGGCCCTGCACGAATCCCTCGTCGTCCAGCCGCACCATGGCACCCTAGACCTCGAGCCGTGCCAGCCCTGCGAGCAGCTCGCCCAGCGAGTCGATCCGCAGGTGCGCCCGCCCCGCTTCGGGCCAGAGCGCGTGCAGGTGCCCCCACGGGCCGCGGCGGATGTGCACCGCGACCATCCCCGCCGCCCGCGCCGGCAGCACGTCGTTGTCGACGCGGTCGCCGACGTAGGCGATCCGCTCGGGCTCCGTCCCGGTCAGCCGGGCGACGGCCGTGAAGAACGCCGGGTCGGGCTTGGCCGCGCCGAGGCCGGCCGACGACGCGACGAAGCCGGCGCGGCACTGGTCGCGCAGGAACGGCTCCATCTCGGCGCTCGTGTTGCCGACGATGCCGACGCCGTAGCCGGCCGCCGCGGCCGCCTCGAGACACGGCACGGCATCCGGGTAGAGATCCGCGGCACGCGGCTCGTCCGGCACGCCGGCGGCGGCCCGCGCCCGCCGCTCCGCCTCGAGGTCGAATCCGGGCCGGATCGCCCGCAGCGCCTCGAGATGATCGACGCGCCGCTCGATCGTCGCGCCCAGCACGCCCGCCATCGTCAGGCGAGACACGCCCAGCCAGTCGGCCCACGCGGACCATGCGCGCGACTCGTCGAGCAGGGTCTCGCCGACGTCGAAGACGACCGCCTGAAGCGACGCGCGCCCTACGCGGCTGCCTCCAGCGCCCTCCGTGTCAGGACGCGCACCAGATGCTTGCGGTACTCCGACGAGCCGGCCGTGTCGGCCGGAGGCGTCAGGCCCTCGGCGGCGAGCTCGGCCGCCTCGGCGGCGTTCGCGCCCGTGAACGCACGCTCCGCCGCCTCAGCCCGCACGGGTTTCGGCCCGACACCGGTGAGCGCGATCCGGGCCGAGCTGCCGTCGACGACCGCCGCCACCGCGACGATCGCCCAGTCCTGGGCCCGCCGGTTGAACTTGACGTAGGCGCCGTGGGCGGCCTTGGGGACGCGCACGCCGGTGATGATCTCGTCCGGCTTGAGCGATGTCGTCAGGAAGCCCAGGAACAGGTCGCGCGCCGCGATCGTGCGCGTCCCGTCCGGCCCCTCGGCCGCCACCTCGCCGTCGAGGGCGAGCAGGACGGTGGGCAGGTCGCCGTGGGGGTCGGCCTGCGCCAGCGAGCCGCCGATCGTGCCGCGGTTTCGCACCTGCATGTCGCCGATGCCCGCCGCCGTCTGGGCCAGGATCGGGCAGGCCGAGCGGACGAGGTCGGAGGCGGCGACGTCGGCGTGGCGCGTCAGCGACCCGATGACGATGTGCGAGCCGGCATCCGAGATGCCCCGCAGGCTGGCGATGCCGCCGATGTCGATCAGTGCGTCCGGCGAGGCCAGGCGCAGCTTCATCATCGGCACGAGCGAGTGGCCCCCGGCCAGCACGCGGGCGCCGTCGCCGTACTTGCGCAGCAGGCCGGCAGCGTCGGCGACCGACTCGGGCCGCTCGTACTCGAACGCGTGCGGGATCATGCCGCACCTCCCTTCTGCATCGCGTTCCAGACCGTCTCGGGCTGGAGCGGCATGTCGAGGTCGCGGACGCCGATCGCGTGGCAGACAGCGCTCACGACGGCCGGCGACGCCGCGATCGTGCCGGCCTCGCCGATGCCCTTGACCCCGAGCGGGTTCGTGGGCGAGGGCGTGACCGTGCGGTGCGTCTCGATGTGCGGCACCTCCACCGCGGACGGGATGATGTAGTCGACCAGCGTCGCCGTCTGGAGCTGGCCCTCGGCGCTGTAGACGACGCCCTCGTAGAGCGCCTGGCCGATGCCGTGGGCGACGCCGCCGTGCACCTGTCCCGACACGATCATCGGGTTGACCACGTTGCCGCAGTCGTCCACCGCGATGTAGCCCGTGATCTCGACCTTGCCCGTGTCGCGGTCGACCTCGACCTCGCAGCCGTGGGCACCGAACGGGAAGGTGCAGTTGGGCGGGTCGAAGAACACCGTCTCGTCCAGGCCCGGCGTGACCCCCTCGGGCATGTCGAACGCCTGCCACGCGCGGAACGCGACCTCCTGGATCGTCGCCTGCTTGTCGGGGCTGCCCTTGACCGAGAACGCACCGCCGTCGAACTCGAGGTCGTCGACGGACGCCTCGAGCATCTGCGCCGCGACCTGGCGGGCCTTGTCGCGCACCTTGCCCGCCGCCAGCTGCACCGCGGTGCCGCCAACCGCCAGGCTGCGGCTGCCGTACGTGCCGAGCCCGTACGGGGCGAAGGCGGTGTCACCGTGGATCACCTCGACGTCGTCGAACGGCACGCCGAGCTCGGTCTCGATGATCTGCGACCACGACGTCGCATGCCCCTGACCGTGCGGGGACGTCCCGGTGATGACGGTCACCTTGCCGGTCGGATGTATGCGCACGGTCGAGCTCTCCCATCCGCCGGGCGTCAGGCCGATCGCGTGGGTCACGTCCGAGGGTGCGAATCCGCAGATCTCGACCCACGTCGAGAGGCCGCGGCCGAGCAGCTTGCCGCGGGCGGCGGCCTCCTCGCGGCGGCGTTCGAACGTCTCCTGGTCGTCGCTCAGCTCGAGCAGCTTGTCGAGCGTCTTCTCGTAGTCGCCCGAGTCGTAGGCGAGCCCCACCGCGCTCGTGAACGGCCACTCGGCGGGGAAGTTGCGCTTGCGCACCTCGGTGCGGCTGATCCCGAGCTCGTTCGCCAGGATGTCCATCATCCGCTCGATGGCGTGGGCCGCCTCCGGGCGGCCGGCTCCGCGCAGCGCGTCTGTCGGCACGGTGTTGGTGTAGACGTTGGTCACCTTGACGTCGATCTCGGGGATCGCGTAGGCGCCCGGCGCCATCAGCATCGTCAGCTGCGAGATGAGCGGCGTGAGCAGCTGCAGGTAGGAGCCGTAGTCCTGGACGTAGTGCACTCGCATGCCGAGCACCTTGCCGTCGGACGTGGCGGCGAGCTCGACGTGCGCGTCCTGCGCCCGGCCGTGGCACGTCGCGAGCATCGCCTCGGATCGGTCCTCGATCCACTTCACCGGCGCGCCCACCTTGCGGGACGCGGCCGCGGCGATGAACTCCTCGGCGTAGGTGTTCAGCTTGGCGCCGAACCCACCGCCGACGTCCGGCGCGATCGCGCGCACCTTCGCCTCGCTGACCCCGCACACGATCGCGAGGAACGTGCGCAGGAAGTGGGGGATCTGGGTCGAGCTGTAGACCGTCATGTCATCCGAGGCCTGGTTCCAGTCGGCAACGATGCCGCGCGTCTCCATCGGGACGTGGATCAGGCGCTGGTTTCGGATGGTCTGCTTCACCACCACGTCCGCCTTGGCAAAGGCCGCGTCGATGCCGTCCGTCTTGGTTGTGAGCACGAGGCCGACGTTCGAGTCGAGCTCCGCGTGGATGCGCGGCGCGTCGTCGGCCAGCGCGGCGTCCACGCCGAGCACGGCCGGAAGCGGCGCGTAGTCGACGACCACCGCGTCGGCCGCGTCACGCGCGGCGTAGCGGTCAGCGGCGATGACGACCGCGATCGGCTCGCCGACGTGGCGCACCCTGCCCTTCGCGAGCGGCGGGCGGGGCGGCTGCACCATGTCGCCTGTCGGGTTCGACCCGCACGGCACACCGGCGGCGAACTCGAGGTCGTCGCCCGTGAGGACGGCGGTGACGCCGGGCATGGCCCGGGCGGCCGACGTGTCGATGCCCTTGATGTCGGCATGCGCGTACTGGCTGCGCACGACCGCCATGTGCAGCATCCCCGGCAGCTTGATGTCGTCGACGTAGCGGCCGCGGCCGGTGAGGAACCTGCTGTCCTCCTTGCGCAGGGCGGCGACGCCGATACCCCGTGGTCCCGTGGCGACAGCCATCACACCATCACCCCCGATGCGGCGCGGACGGCCGCGACGATGTTCTCGTAGCCTGTGCACCTGCACAGGTTGCCCTCGAGCCCGTGGCGGATCTCCTCGTCGGTGGGGCTCGGGTTTCGCTCGAGCAGCTTGACGGCCGCCATGACCATGCCCGGCGTGCAGTAGCCGCACTGAAGGGCGTGGTTCTCGTGGAACGCCTGCTGCATCGGGTGCAGGTCGCCGTTCGAGGAGATGCCCTCGATGGTCGTCACCTCGCACCCGTCCGCCTGCACGGCGAGCACGGTGCAGGACTTCACGGCGGCTCCGTCGAGCCAGACGGTGCAGGCCCCGCAGTTGGAGGTGTCGCAGCCAACGTGCGTTCCGGTCAGGTTCAGGCGCTCGCGCAGCAGATGGACGAGCAGCGTGCGCGGCTCGATCTCGGCGGTGCGCGAAGTCCCGTTCACGGTCATGGTGACGCTCTTCATCGAGCCTCCTTCAAGGCGCCGGGGTTCCCGGCTTTTGCATAGGCAGGTCTATCGCAGCGGGACGCGGGTAGCAAGGGCCGCGAGGATTGCCGGCGATGGCGAGTCGTAAGGGTTTCGTATGGAACCGGCCCGCGCCGTTGACCCCCGGCAGCGGCACCGCTATCTCGGGAAGGGAAGGCGCCTCGCAGTCCTGACGGGGGTCACCGGACGGCGAGGCAGAACAGGAGAGTCGCAATGAACGTCGAGCGCATCGAAGCAACGGAAAGGAACGCGGACGCAACGCATGCTGCCAAGCATGCCGAGACCGCATTCCGACGGATGGGGCCGTCCGCTGCAATGGGGGAGCGCCCGTCGAAACGCGACCAGAGGCGCTTCGAGGTAATGCTCGTGCGCCGGATCGTGAACGGCTGACACGGGGGAAGCCGTAGCGCCTGTTCGCCTACAGGTGGAATGCCTTGGGAAGGCCGCGAGAACCGTTGGCCTTCCCAAGGTACCTCCTGATACCGAGGAGCCCCTCGCTCGCACGCAGCACTGAGAAGTGCGACAGGGGCCGGCGCGCGATCGTGTGCACCTTCGTGTAGCGGCTGACCACTATCAGCGGCACGACGTTCGGGCCGCCGCCGCCCTCGTCCCACGTGATCATTACGACGGTATGGCCCTTCCGGTAGGTGGGGCTCGCGACGATCATCGGGATCCACTTTGCGAGCCAGCGGTCGCCCGTCGCGACCGAGCAGTTGTGCATGTCGTTGCAGAGGTTCGGCGTGACGAACATGTAGGCGGGCGCGTGCCCGTGATGAAGCGCGAAGTGCAGCCGGCCGGTGTTGACCTTCCCGAGCGAGCGCACATGCCGGCCGCAGCCCGACCGCAGCCGCAGGTAGTACACCGCCGGGACGTGCCTGGCGGCGTAGAGGCCCGACGTGTCCATGTCGCACGGCCGCGGCATCGACTCGGCGTATGAGCGCCAGCGCAGCCCGTGCCGCTTGACCTGCGAGAAGATGCTGAGACCGCGCACGGGGCAGCTGCCCGGATCGCAGTCGGAGTGGATGTGGTGGATCCCGCCGCTCGTCATCGCCAGGTAGTTGGGCAGGCTCGGGTGCGTGATCGCGCGGTAGTTCGCCGCCCGGCCGCAGCGGTTGGCGAGCGACGTGATGAACGGCGCCTTGCCGATGATCTGGTCGGACGAGTGGTTCTCCATCACGATCACGATCACGTGGTTGATCACCGGCCGTGCTGCCCCGGCCGCCTGGCCGCAGGCGGCGGGCGCGGTGACCGCGGGCCCGGCGGCGCCCGTCGCGATCGCGGGCGGCCCGGCGACGGCGAGCAGCGTCGTTGCCAGGGTCGCTGCGAATGCAAGGAGGGGCCGCCGGCTCACGGGCAGGAGGCTAAACGCCTCGCTGGGAGGATCTGGGGTGGACCCGGTAAGGATCCGGTAAGGCTCAGGCCGTGGCGACCTCGGAGGTGCAGAACGCGCAGCGGTGGGCGGCGATCGGGATCTCGCTCAGGCACTGCGGGCACGGGCGTGTCGTCGGCGACTCGGTCGGCGCTCCCGCGGCCCGGCGCGCCGCCAGCATGTTCAGCGGCTTGACGACGAAGAAGAAGATCGCCGCCGCAACGGTGACGAACGTCAGCACGGCGTTCAGGAACTCGCCGTAGAGGAACGTGCTCTTGTTGATGGTGAAGCTCAGCCCGGCGAAGCTCGGCTTGCCGAAGATGGCCGCGACGAGCGGTGTGATCAGGTCGGCGACGAGCGCGGTGACGACGGCCCCGAACGCTGCGCCGATCACGACCGCGACGGCCAGGTCGACCACGTTGCCGCGCATGATGAACTGTCTGAACTCCTTCAGCATGTCCCCTCCACCTGTCGGGATTCCGGTCCGGTCGCGCAGGGTATCGGATGCCTATGATGGCCGCCGTGGCAGACCGGATCGTGATCCTGGGCGGTGGCTCGACCGGCGAGGCTGCTGCCGGTGCGCTCCGCAAGCTCGAGCCGGCGACGCCGATCACGCTCGTCGAGGCGGGGCTCGTCGGCGGTGAGTGCTCGTACTTCGCCTGCATGCCGTCCAAGGCGCTCCTGCGCCCACCGGAGGCGCTCGCCGCGGCGCGGCTCGTCCCGGGGGCGGCCGAGGCCGTGACGGGGACGATCGACGCCGCCCGCGCGTTCTGGCACCGCGATCAGGTCACCGGCGGCGTGGACGATTCGAGCCAGGAGCAGTGGCTGGCCGACCGTGACGTCGAGCTCGTCCGCGGACGGGCCCGCATCGCCGCGCCGGGCGCGGTGGAGGTCGACGGCCGCACGATCGCCTACGGCCGGCTCCTGATCGCGACCGGGTCGGTGCCGTCGATTCCGCCGATCCCCGGCCTGGACGACGTCGAGTACTGGACGAATCGCGAGGCGACGACGACCCACGAGGTGCCCGGACGGCTGATCGTGATCGGCGCGGGGCCGGTCGGGTGCGAGCTGGCACAGGCGTTTCGGCGCATGGGAGCGGCGGTCACGATCGTCGACCGGGCCGATCGCCTGCTCCCCCGCGACCATCCCGATGCCGGCAAGCTGCTCGCAGACGTGCTCGAGGGTGAGGGGGTCAGCCTACGGCTGGGCGCCGCGATCGACCGCGTCGAGCCAGGCCTGCGCATGCACCTTGGCGACGGCAGCACCATCGACTCCGACCGCCTGCTGATCGCCGCGGGCCGCCATGCGAACGTCGACGGATTCGGGCTCGAGACGCTCGGAGTGACGATCTCGCAGCGCGGCATCGAGGTGGACGAGCAGATGCGCGCAGCCGAGAACGTGTGGGCAGCGGGCGATGCGACCGGGATCGCCATGTTCACCCACGTCGGCAAGTATCAGGCGCGCCTGGCGGCAGCGGCCATGGCGGGGCGCGAGGTGCGGGCCGACTACCGGGCGGTGCCTGCCGTGACGTTCACCGATCCTCAGGTGGCGTCGGTCGGCGACACGTCGGGTGAGGGAGCGGTCGTCGGCGAGCGCGGCGCGGTCGCGCGCCACTCCACCTACGAGCGGCCGAAGCGGCCCGGGTTTCTGAAGGTGTTCGCCGATCCGGACCGGCGTGTGCTCGTCGGGGCGGTCGCGGTCGGTCCCGAGGCGGGCGAGTGGCTGGGTCAGCTCACGCTGGCGATCCGGGCGGAGGTGCCGGTCGCCGTGCTGCTCGAGACGATCCAGCCGTACCCGACGTTCTCGGAGGCGGTCCAGTTCGCCGTGCGCGACCTGGACCTCTGAACCCGAGAATCGGGGGCTCTCTTCATGGGGGCAGTCCCCGCCGCCGTCACGACGTGTTCACCGTGATGCGGAAGGCCGACGTGAAGGACTCGCCCGGGCGCACGATCGTCAGGTCGTCGCCGCTTGCGAGCGCGTTCGTCGGCGCCGTCATCGGCTCGAAGCACACGAGCTCCTGGTCGGCGGGGGCGTACACCTGGGCGAACGCGTAGCCCTCGACGAACTCGACCCCGATCGTGCGGCCGTCGCCCTCGACCGTGAACCGGGGGTGAGGGCCGAGATCGGTGTAGGCGGCGTCGAAGCTGCGGCCGCCGAGTGCGGCGCGCTCGATCCGCACCGGCTCGCGCTCGCCGGTCGGGATCAGGCGATCGTCGAGCACGAGCCGCGTGTGGACGGGGATGTCGACCGTCCAGCGCTCACGCGGCAGGCCCGGGACCTGCAGGTAGGGGTGGTAGCCGTAGGCGACGGGCACCGACCGGCGGCCGAACGCGCGCAGCGTCGTTCGGATCTCGAGCGCGTCGGCCGAGAGCTCGGCCGCGACCGTGAGCGCGTGCGAGTGCGGGAACACCTCGAGCACGGCCGGGTGGTCGTGGGTGTCGAACTCGGCCCGGACGCTCGCCGGCCTCTGCTCGAGCACGGTGAACGGGAGCACGCGTGGAAGCACGCCGTGGATCGGCAGCCCGTTCGGGTCGCGATGCACGATCTCGGACGCCGGCAGCGGGCGCGCGAGCCGGTTCGCCCACGGGTGCAGCAGCGGGATCCCGAACGTCGAGCCGCGCTCGCGGTAGGCATCGAGCCCGAGGCCCTGGACGAGCAGCTCGGCGCCGTCGTGCTCGAGCGAGCAGCACACCATCGCGAGCTCCGGCACGAACGTCGCGCGCAGCCCTCCCGCCGCGAGCGTGCACGTCTGCTCGCTCACGCCCCCGGCACCTGGACGAGCTCGACCGTCGCACCGTCGGGGTCGGTCATGTAGACGACGATGCACCCCGCCCAATGCCGGCCCGCCTCGGGGCCGAGCGGCTGGGGCTTCGACCGCGCGGGGACGCCCGCCTTCACGAGCCGCCGGTAGGTGGCGACGATGTCGTCGACCTGGAACGCGATATGGCTGCCCGCGTGGTCCTTGGGCGGCGCGTGGTCGCTGTTCTCGATCAGCTCGAGCACGCGGCCGTCGCCGAGATCGAGATCGGCGATCCGCACGTGCTGCGAGGCCTCGCCCGAGACCGCCGTGAAGACGTCGCCGGCGGCGTCGACCTGCTCGCGCACGGGCACGCCCAGCAGGTCGCGGTAGAAGTGCAGCGACCGGTCGAGGTCGGCCACGGTGAGGCTCGCGTGGTGAAGGCCGGTGACGGTCATCGCAGGCGGGCCGGGATCACGTCGCGGGCGAACACGTCCTGCACCGTCTCGGCGCGCTTTATGACCTCGGCCTCGTCGCCGTGCACGAGCACCGTGGCGGGCCGCGGCAGCGCGTTGAAGTTCGAGGCGCACGCGTCCTGATAGGCGCCCGTGTCGAGGAACGCGAGCACGTCGCCGGGGCCGAGCGCGGGCAGGTCGGCCTGCGGCGCGAGCACGTCGAATCCGCACGACATCCCGACCACGTCGGCACGCACATGCGCCGCCGCGTCGGCCCGTGACGCCGCGACGACCGCGAACCGGGAGTGCTCGATCAGCAGGTCGGCCATGAACATCTCGGTCGTGTCGGTCTCGACCCACTCCCACTCGACCGGCGCCGACTGGTGCTTGATGTTGCGGACGGTGGCGAGGTGGATGCCGGTGTCGGCGTAGAGCGAGCGGCCCGGCTCGGCCTCGAGCCGGATGCCGGCCGGGTCGATCGCGGCGGCGAGCAGGCCCGCGCGCAACGCGCCCGTGAGGGCGGCTGCGATCTCCTCGATCGGTGGTGCCGGTGTGCCGTCGCCGGTCGGGTCGCGCGGAGCGGGGTAGCCGCCGCCGACGTCGATCTCGGCCGGCCGCCAGCCGCCGAGCTCGGCGCAGAGGCCGGCGATTGCGGCGGCGAAGCTCGCTCCCATCCCCGCCCATACCTCCGGGTCGGCGCTGTGGCGGCCGAGGTGGGCCATCACCCCGACCAGCTCGACCCCGTCGGCGGCGAGCGCGCCGCGTGCGACGGCGGCCGCCTGGTCGAGCGGGATGCCGGGCTTGTAGCGCCGGGCCGAGTCGGCCACCGACCGGCCAGGCTCGAAGTCGGACGGCTGGTCGACGCCTGCGTAGTCGGGCCGCAGCCGCAGCCGCACCTGGGCGGTGCGGCCCGCCGTCCGCGCCGCCGCGATGACCAGGTCGAGCTCGGCGGGGCTGTCGAGCGTCACCCGGGCGCCGGCCGCGACCGCCCGTTCGACGAGCGCCGCGTCCTTCACCGAGCCGTTGACCGAGATCAGCCCCGGGGCGGGCCCCGCCGTCAGGGCCGCGTGCACCTCGCCCGGCCCGAACGTGTCCGCGCCGAGGCCCTCGTCGTTCAGAATTGCCCGCAGCGCCAGCGACAGGTTCGCTTTGAGCGAGGGCAGGAGCGAGACGGGGCCGTCGGGCCAGCCGGCCGCAAACGCCGCCGCGATCCGGCGGGCGTTTCGGCGCAGCTGGTCTTCCGAGACGACGTAGAGCGGCGTGCCGAACCGGCGGGCGACCTCGACCGCGTCGCACTCCTCGATCCACAGGTGTCCCGCGCGGATCGACAGGCACTCATCGACAGGTGTGACGACGGTCACCTGGCGAGCCACATCTCCGGGATCAGCTCGAAGTAGGAGCCGTCGAAGACGAGCCCGTGCAGCCGCGCCGACACGAACGTGGGCTGCTCGAGGTGGATGAACGGCGCCCAGCCGGCATCGCGCTTCATGAACAGGTTGTCGATCTTCGCCCACATGGCGTTTCGGGCCGCGCCGAGCGGCATCAGCTTGGTCTGATCGATCATGCGGTTGAGCACCGGGTCGTTCGTGTTCGAGGTGTCGTTGTTGCCGAGGTTCACGATGTTCTGGCCGTTCAGCAGAGTATCGATGAAGTCCTCGCCCTCCGGATAGTCCTGGTCGAAGTGGTTGAACGCGATCTGGGGGTCGGTCTTCTCGGACAGGAGCGTGTCCCAGTAGACCGAGTCGTCGAGCGTGCGCACGCCCGTGACCTTGAGGCCGATCGAGCTGAGCACGCTGGCCAGGTACTGCGCCGCCTGCGGCGCCGGATCGGCGTTCGTCGTCCAGATCTGCACCGGCGCGCCCGTCGCGCCCGCGCTCTGCACGAGCTGCTTGGCCTTGGCGACGTTGTGCGGATAGAGGTTCGGCTCGTGGTAGGCGCTGCCGAAGCCCGGCGGGAGCACCGTCTCGGTCGGCGTGCCCTGGCCGCCGAAGAGCTTCACGAGCGCAGGCCGGTCGATGGCGTAGTTGACCGCCTGGCGCACCGCCAGCTTGTTGAACGGCGCGAGCCGCTCGTTCATCGAGAAGTAGGTGACGTTGTTGCGCGGGAACATGTGCACCTGCTTGGGGTACTGGGCCCGAAGCGCCGTCAGGCGGTCGGGCGGGACGGCCTCCATGTACCAGTCGAGCTCACCGTCGATCGTCTCGTTGACGGCCTGCTCCGGCGTGATGCCGATCTGGATGTCGATCTCGTTCAGGTGGCCGTTGGGCGAGTTCGGCGACCACTGCTTGAAGTTCGGGTTGCGCACGAGCACGATCTGCTGCTTGGGCACGTACGTCTTGATCATGTACGGGCCTGTGGCCACCCGCCACTGCGCATCGGTCGAGATGTCCTTGTACGGCATCCCGGCCGGGACGGCGAAGGCGAATGGCATCGCCATGATGTCCAGGAAGGCGCCGTCGGGGTGCGTCAGATGGAAGGTGATCGTCATCGCCTTGTCGTTGGCGACGATCCCCGCGATGTGCGCCGTGTGGTGGGCCGCGTAGGCGTCCGCGCCCTGGATGATCGTGTAGAAGCCGACGCCCGGCGAGCCGACGTGGAACAGCCGCTCGATGGCGTACTGGAAGTCCGACGGCTTCACCGCCCGGTTCACCGGCGCCGAGAACATCACGCCCGGGTGGACGTGGAACGTGTAGGTGCGGCCGCCGTCGGTGACGGCCGGCATGGTCGTGGCGATGTCGGGCACGACCTGCGAGCCCGCCGCGCCCGAGGCCTTCTCGAACGTCAGCAGGCCGTTGTTCGTCGCCTCGAGCAGCTCCCAGCCCTCGACGGCATAGGAGATGCCCGTGTCGAGGTGGTCGGGGTCGTCGGGGATGCCCGCCTTGAGGACGCCGCCGTTCTGCACGCCGCCCGCCCCGCCCGAGCCACCGCTGCTCGTGCCGGACCCGCCGCAGCCTGCCAGCATCGCGGCCAGGGCCGCCAGTGCCAGTGCTCGCTTCACCATGTTCATTCCCTCCCTCTCACTGCGCTCGGGTGCGGGGGTCGAGCCAGGCGTAGGCCAGGTCGATCACCGTGTTTGCGACGACGACGAAGAACGCGCCGTACAGGGTCAGTGCCATCAGCGGCGGCAGGTCGAGGTGGGCGACCGACTCCTGCGCGTACTGCCCCACCCCCTCGATGCCGAAGATGGGCTCGATCAGGATCACGGTGCCGCCGACCGCTGCGCCGAAATCGAGCCCGAACAGCGTCACCACAGGGATCAGGCAGGTGCGCAGCGTGTGCCGGAAGAGCACCCGCCGGTCGGAGAGCCCCTTCGCCCGCGCCGTGCGGATGTAGTCCATGGCGCGCACGTCGAGCAGCGATGCCCGCACCACGCGGGCGTAGAAGCCGATCGACACGACCGCGAGCACGATCCAGGGCAGGATCAGATGCTCGGCCCACTGCAGCGGGCTGGTCGCGATCGGGACGTAGCCGCCCGGCGGGATCCATGAGAAGACCGCCCACGAGTGGTAGCGGAACGTGAGCAGATAGAGCAACACGGCGCCCAGCCAGAAGATCGGGATCGAGACGCCGGCGAGCGCGAGCACCGTCAGGATGCGATCGAGCCACCGTCCCTGATGGATCGCCGAGAGCACGCCGATCGCGACCCCCGTGACGAGCCAGATCAGCGCGGCGCCGGTGGCCAGCGAGAGCGTGCGCGGGATGCCGCGCTCGATCGTCGGCAGCACGGCCGTCTGGTCCTGATAGGAGATCAGGTCGCGCTTGATGAAGAGCCGCTCCATCATGTCGCCGTACTGCACGTAGAGCGGCTTGTCGAAGCCCCAGTCCTTGCGGATCTGGCGGATGTTCTGCTGGGTCGGGTGGCGGCCGGCCAGGCGCAGCGCCGGGTCGCCGCCGGGGATCACGTTGAAGATGACGAACACGAGCAGCGAGATGGCGAAGAGGACGACCACCAGTCCGACCATCCTGCGGAGGATGAAGACGCCCAAGGGTTACCTGATCCTGATCCGGGCGTGGGGGTCAAGGGCATCGCGCAGCGCGTCGCCGAGCACGTTCAGCGACACCACCGTCAGCATGATCGCGATCCCCGGCGCGACCGTGAGCGCGGGCGCGGTCACGATCGACGAGTAGCCCTGCTCGATGATGTTCCCCCACGACGGCGTCAGCACGGGCACGCCGACGCCGAGGAACGAGAGCGCCGCCTCGGTGAGGATGTTGTTGGCGACGATCAGCGTCAGCATGACGAGGGTGATCGAGGCCACGTTGGGCATGAGCTCGAAGAGCATGATCCGCACCGGTCCGGCGCCGGTCGCCACCGCCGCCTCGACGAACTCCATCCGCCGAAGCGCCAGCACCTGGCCGCGGATCGGCCGGGCGACGTAGGGCACGAAGACGACCGCGATCACGACGATCGGGATCGCGAGCGAGCTCGACGCCACGTGCAACGGGCCGATCGCGAGCCCGCCCACGGCAAGCGTGGTCGCGAGGGCGACGGCGAGCAGATAGACCGGGAACGACCAGATCAGGTCGAGCAGCCGCGAGATGACCGAGTCGACGATCCCGCCCGTATAGCCGGCCAGGAGGCCCATCACGAGCGCGATCACGACGCACAGGAGCGCCGAGGACGCGCCCACCTCGAGCGAGATGCGGCCGCCGTAGAGGATGCGCACGGCCAGGTCGCGGCCGTTGGAGTCGGCCCCGAGCAGGTAGCACGCCCGCCAGCCCGGGCCGATCGGCGTGCCGTCGGCTCGCACGACCGGGATGCGGTGGCCGCCCTGGTGGATGAAGCCCTCGAGGTTCTGGTCGTTCGGGCCGTGGTGGCAGGCCACGTCGACCCAGAGCGGCGCTCCGGGGAAGCACGCCAGCACGATCAGGACGAGCACGATCGCCGAGGCGATCGCGGCCGGGTTGCGGCGCAGCCGCCGCCACGCCAGCGAGAGGCCTCCTCGCCCGGCGGGTGCGGCGGCCGCCTCGACCGTCATGTCGGCGGGTCGACCATCACTTCGAGAGCCACATCGACGGGAAGAGCTCGAAGTAGGTGCCGTTGAAGACGAGCCCGTGCAGGTTCGGCGACACGAACTTCGGCCACTGCCGGTTCATGAACGGCGCCCAGCCGGCGTCGTTCTTCATGTACAGGTAGTCGAGCTTCGCCCAGATGGCATTTCGCGCGGCGCCGAGCGGCATCCGCTTGGCCTGGTCGATCATCCTGTTGTACGCCGGGATGTTCGAGTTCGAGACGTCGTTGTTGCCGACGTTCACGATGTGCTCGCCGTTCAGGAGCACGTCGAACCAGTCCTGGGACTCGGGGTAGTCCTCGTTCCAGTCGTTGAACGCGATCTGGGGATCGCCCTTCTCGCTCGCGATCGTCGGCCAGTACACCGACTCGTCCTCGGTCTTCACCGTCGCGTGCAGGCCGATCGAGTTGAGCACGCCCGCCATGTACTGCACCGCCTTCGGCGTCGGGTCGGTGTTGTGGCCCCACACGGTCACGCTCGCGCCCTCGACGCCCGCCTGCTGGATCAGCTGCTTGGCCTTGGCGACGTTGTGCGGGTACAGGTCGTGCGGCTTGTAGGCCGAGCCGAATCCGGGCGGGACGATGTTCTCGGTCGGCGTGCCCTGCCCGCCGAAGATCTTCACGAGCGCGGGCCGGTCGATCGCGTAGTTCACCGCCTGGCGCACCGCGAGCTTGTTGAACGGGTACTTGCGCTCGTTCATCACCCAGTAGGTGGTGTTGTTGCGGGTGAACAGGTGCACCTGGCTCGGGTACCGGGCCTTGAGCTCGGTCAGGCGGTCGGGCGGCACCGACTCGAAGTACCAGTCGAGCTGGCCGTCGGCGGTCTCGTTCACCGACTGCTCGGGCGTGATCCCGATCTGGACGTCGATCTCGTTCAGGTGCCCGTTGGGCGAGTTCGGCGTCCACTGCTTGAAGTTCGGGTTGCGGGTGATGATGAGCTGCTGCTTGGGCGTGTAGCTCGACACCCGGTAGGGGCCGGTCGCGACGCGCCACTGCGGCAGCGTCGAGATGTCCTTCGAGGGCGTCCCGGTCGGCAGCACGAACGCAAACGGCGTCGCCATGTAGTCGAGGAAGGTGCCGTCGGGCTGGGTCAGGTGAAACGTGATCGTGCCCTTGGCGTCGTTTGCGACGATGCCCGAGATGCTGCCCTTGCGCGTCTTGGCGTAGGCGTTTGCGCCCTCGATGCCGGTGAAGAAGGCCAGGCCGCCCGAGTCGATGCGGAACAGGCGCTCGATCGAGAACTTGAAGTCGGAGGGGCGCACGTCGCGGCTCACGGGCGGCGAGAACATCACGTCCGGGCGCACGTGGAAGGTATAGGTGCGGCCGCCGTCGGTGACGGTCGGCATGGCCGAGGCGATGTCGGGGACGATCTGCGCCCCGGCGCCTCCCGCGGCCTTCTTGAACGTGACGAGGCCGTTGTTCGTCGCTTCGAGGATCTCCCAGCCCTCGTTCGTGTACGAGAGGCCGGGATCGAGGTAGTCGGGGTTGTCGGGGATGCCGGCGCGCAGCGTGCCGCCGTTGACCGGCGCGCCCGAGCCCGAGCCGCCGCTCGAGCCGGCGCTGCTTCCGCCGCAGCCCGCGGCCACGGCGAGCGCGGCCAGCATCGCCACCAGGGTCGCGGTGCGTCTCATCGCACCCCTCCTCTCGGGCCGACGTCGCCGCGCTGGAGGGCGGCGGCCACGGCCGGCATCGCCTCGGCGGCCGCGTCGAGCGTGCGGTCGATGTCGGCGTCGGTGTGGCCGCCCGAGAGGAAGAAGAGGCCCTCCTGGGGCGGCTGGATGAGGACGCCGCGTTCGCGCAGCTCGGCGTAGAGCGTCGGGAACGGGCTCGCCGCGACGAAATCATGCGCCGGGCGGTACCCGGACGGCGGCTCCGGCGCGAACCAGAGCTGGAACATCGCCCCGCAGCCGCTCCAAGACGCCTCGAGCCCGGCGTCGGTCGCTGTTGCGACCAGGCCGTCGGCCAGCCTGCGGCCGCGCGCCTCGAGATCGTCGTAGAACCCCGGCGCCCCGGTCGCGCCGACGGCGGCGATCACTGCGGCGCAGACGAGCGGGTTGGAGTTGTACGTGCCGCCGTGCATCGTGCGGCCGTCGATCACCATCTCCATGATGTCGCGGCGGCCGCCGACCGCGGCGACGGGCACGCCGGCGCCGAGCGCCTTGGCGAGCACCGTCAGGTCGGGGCGGATGCCGAAGAGCTCCTGCGCGCCGCCGGGGCCGACCCGAAGACCCGTCAGCACCTCGTCGAAGATCAGCAGGGCGCCGTGCTCGGTGGCGAGCGCGCGCATCCGCTCGAGATAGCCGGGCGCGGGCATCAGCGCGCCGCAGTTGCCGAGGATCGGCTCGGTGATCACCGCGGCGATCTCGGAGCCGTGCTCGGCGAAGATGCGCTCGAGCGCGTCGGTGTCGTTCCAGATGCCGACGATCAGCGTCTCGGCCACCTCCGGCGGCATCCCGGTCGAGCCGGCGACGGTGTGCGGGGCGCCGGCCGGGCCCCACTCGTCCGGCCCGGGATGGCCCGACCAGTGGATCGCGTCCGACCAGCCGTGGTAGTGGCCCTCGAACCGCAGGATCTTCGCGCGGCCGGTGAACGCGCGGGCGAACCGAAGCGCGTACTGGACGCACTCGGTGCCCGAGTTGCCGAAGCGCAGCAGGTCGATCGACGGGATCCGGGCAGCCACCGCCGCTGCAGCTTCGCCCTCGAGGTCGTGGGCGAGCGAGAAGAGCGAGCCGCGCTCGCGCAACGTCTCTGTGACCGCGTCGATGACCGCGGCCGGACGGTGCCCGAGGATGAGCGGCCCCTGGCCCATCACGTAGTCGATGTAGGTGTTTCCGTCCTCGTCGGTCAGGACGGCGCCCTGGCCGCTGCGCACGAACACGGGCAGGGGCAGATAGCCCGACCGCGGCGCGCGCGTGCCCGAGCCGACGCCTCCGGCGAGGCTGCCCGCCGCCCGCTCGTAGAGCTCGCGCGACCGCGCGATCGACTGCGTCACCGGCGTCTCGCTCATGCGCTTGCCTCCAGTGCCTCGGGTTCTTGCCACGCTCCGTAGTGGGTGCACGTGCGCGCTGCGGCCTCGGCGCCGTGCTCCAGCGCGACCCGCAGCGGCGCGCCCTCGACGAGGGCCGAGATGCACGCGGCGATGTAGGCGTCGCCTGCACCCAGAGTATCGACGACGGTCACCGGGACGGGCGGCTGGTGGTGGATCTCGCCGGACACCGCCAGGCTGCCGTGGCGCCCGCGGGTGACGACGGCGGTGGCGGCCCCATCGGCGACGGCCCGGCGGCCGAGCGCGGCTGCCTCGTCGTCGTCTGCGCCGGGCGCCGACAGGAACGCGACGTCGAGGTGCGGGGCGAGCTCGGCGATCCGCTCGGGCGACGACACGTGCGAGAAGTCGTAGGACAGGCGGGTGCCGGCGCGCCGGAGGCTCGTGAACCCGTCGACGCCGCCCCAGAGGCCGGCGCCGTGTATCCAGGCGCGGCGGCCGAGGTCGGAGAGCGCGGCCGGGGTCGCCCGGAAGCCGGCGCTCGTGCCGAGCACCTCGCTCTCGAAGATGCGATCGCCGTCGTCGGTCAGGCGGATCGTGGTGACGCCGGTCGCGCCGTCGCAGGTCTGGACGTGGGTCGTGTCGATCCCACGCGCCTGCGCGGCGGCGAGCACGACCCGCCCGGCGTCGTCCGTCCCGATCGCGCCGGCGTAGGCGACGTCGTGGCCGAGGTCGCGCAGGCCGACGGCGACGTTCAGGGCGTTGCCGCCGACGAATTCCCGATCGAGCGGCGGCAGGTAGTGGTCGAGGCAGTTGTCGCCCATCGTCGCCACCGGCTTCACGGCCAGCCGGCCTCCGAGAGCACCTGGTGCCCCATCAGGGCGCGCTCGTCGAGGTCTGCGATGCCGCGGATCAGGGTGGAGTAGACGATGAACCACTGCAGCGCCACCTTGAGCACGAACGGCTGCAGCAGCGGATGCACGTCGGGGTGGTCGTCGGCGTCGAACACGCGCACGCGGGCGCCCTGCTCGGCGGCGACGCGCGCGGACCGCTCGCTGACCGCCCGCGAGCTGTCGCGGCCGAGCAGGAAGATCATGTCGGGCGACTGGCGGTCGAGCATCTCGGCCGGACCGTGGCGGAACTCGGTGCTGTCGATGACCGAGCTCGCGACGCGCATGTTCTCCATGAAGACGGTCAGCCCGAACTTGTAGGCGAGGCCGTAGAGGGGGCCGGCGGCGAGGCAGTAGATCAGCTCGGACTCGGCCAGCTCCTGTGCGAGCTCGCGGCCGCGGTCGCGGGTGCTGCGGAAGGCCTCGCCCACCTGCGCGGGGATGCCGGCGAGCGCGTCGAGCACGCCCGCCGCGGCCTGGTCGCCGTCGAGCCGGCCCCACTCGCACACGAACGTCGTCACCGCCGCAAGCGGCATGCTGTAGAGGCCGGGCGATCGGTAGACGAGCGCCTCGTCGGCCTCGGCGGCGATGGGCGTGTCCGGCTTGCCGACGAGCGCGACGGTGTGCGCGCCGCGGCTGCGCGCGAAGCGCAGCGCCTCGAGCGTGTCCTCGGTCTGGCCCGAGTAGGAGGCCACGAACACGACCGCCTCGGGGCCGAGCCGGCGCGGCGCCCGCCAGATCAGGTCGTAGGAAAGCGAGACGTCGGCCGCGGCCGGCACGAAGTGGTCGGCGAGCAGCTTGCCCGACCACATGCTCGCCCACGAGCCGCCGCTGCCGACGAAGTAGAGCTGCCGGGTGCCTGTCGATCGGCACCGGGCGGCGAGCTCGCGCATCTGCGCAGCCCCGTCGCCCATGAAGCGCCCGAGGTCGGCCTCGAGGTGCGGCGCGCTGAAGAGCTCGGAGCCCAGCGCGACATCGACCATGGCCTCCAGATCCGGCATGACTGAGAACGCTATCATGGCCGGCGATGTCCGTCACCATTCGTGATGTTGCGCGTGCTGCCGGGGTCTCGACCGCGACAGCCGCGCGCGCGCTCGGCGGCTACGGCCACGCCTCGCCGGCGGCGCGCCGCAAGGTGAGCGAGAGCGCCCGCGCCCTCGGCTACCGGCCGAACGCGGTTGCACGGGCGCTGGTCTCGCGCGCGACGACGACCGTCGGCCTGGTGGTCGGCGACATCGAGAACCCGTTCTTCGCCGCCGCCGCCCGCGGCCTCTCCGACGTGATGGATGCGCACGGCTACACCGTCCTGCTCGCAAACGCCGACGAGGACGCCGACCGCGAGCGCCGCGCCGTCGACGCGCTTCGCGCCCGGCAGGTGGACGGGATGGTGGTCGTGCCGGCCCCGGGCGCCTCCGCCGATCACCTGGCGGCGCTCGTCGCCGAGGGCGTGCCGCTCGTCCTGCTCGACCGCGTCGTCGCGGGCGTCGAGGCCGACAGCGTGCTCGTGCGCAACACCGCCGGCGCGCGGGCGGCCGTCGCCCACCTGACCGGCCTCGGGCACCGCCGCATCGGCGTCGTGTCCGACTCGCCCGAGATCACCTCGTCGGCCGAGCGGATCGCGGGCTACCGCCAGGCGCTGCGCGCCGCCGGCGTCGGCGTCGAGCCCGACCTGATCTCGATCGGCGGCCCCACCCAGGCCGACGGCGAGGCGGCGGCGCTGCGGCTCCTCGATCGCGCCGACCGGCCGACTGCGGTCTTCACCGCCAACAACTTCATGACGGTCGGTGCGCTGCGCTCGGCCAGGGCGCTCGGCCTGCGCATCCCGGCCGATCTCGCGCTCGTCGGGTTCGACGACCTCGACTGGACGACGCTCGTCGAGCCGCCGGTGACGGTGGTGAGCCAGCCGGTGGCCGAGCTCGGGC
>DASXZF010000084.1:0-9443 GCA_036502065.1 Gaiellales bacterium | reverse complement strand
CGCAGTCTACCCGGGTGCCCGGGTTCTATACTCGGGGCCGGCGATGAGGCTCGCCGTCGAACGCGCCGCCGGGCGCTGATGGCCTCTGTCGGTGTCCAGATGAGCCCTGCGGGGAGGAGGACGGCGGTGGCGGTGAACGCGCGGTCGCAGGACGGTGGGAGGCGTGTCACGATCGCCGTCGGCCTCGCAGTCGTCGTGCTCACGGCGATCGTCGCCGCGACGAGCCGGGCCACCCTCGGGGCGTCGGCGGGTGGCGTCAACCCGCGATCGAGCGGCGCCGCCCACACCGGCGAGTCGGCGCTGCTCGCCTTCGGGTTCGTGGCGTGGGTGGTGGTCACGGGGCTCGTCGTCACGGCCGTGTGGCCGGCGCTGCGGCGCCGTAAGCGCGACCCCGAGGACGATCGCGACCAGCCCTACACGCCGGACATCCCCCTGTGGGAGAAGCTCTTCATGGTCATGCTGCCCGCGCTCGTGTTCGCGGCGATCCTGATCGGCGTCGTCGGCGCCTCGGCCGGCCGGGGAGGCGGCGTGCCCGCGCCGGCGCCGCTGTCGCTCGGACTGGCACATCCGGTGAGCGGCGCCACGAGCACGGCGGCGCCACCCTCGACGCCGCCGGCCGGAGGGGGCGGACCGGCGGTGATCACAGATGCCGCGATCGGCGCCGCCGCGATCCTGGCCTCCGCCGGCGGCATCCTGCTCGTCCGCGGTCGCCGCCGCCGGCCCCGCGATCTCTCACCCGCACGCGCGCGCGCCGCCGTCGCCCAGGCGGTCGAGTGGTCGCTCGACGACCTGCGCCGCGAGCCGGACCCGCGCCGGGCGGTGATCGCCGCCTATGCGCGCATGGAGCGGATGCTGGCGGATGACGGCATCGGCCGGCGCGCGTTCGAGGCGCCGCTCGAGTACCTTCGGCGCGTGCTCACCCAGGCCCATGTCGACGCCGCGCCGATCGCCGGGCTGACCCACCTCTTCCAGGAGGCACGCTTCAGCCCCCACACGGTCGCAGGCGACGATCGCGAGCGGGCGGTGCAGGCCCTCACGGCGATCCGCGACGACCTGGAGCGCGGATGAGCCCGCGTCTGCGCGCCGCGCTGGCCGCGATCCCGGCGGCGGTCGGCGCCGCCGCCGCGCTCGCGCTCGACGGCCATCCCACCGCCGGCCGGGCCGCCGTCGTCGTCACGGGCGCCTACGCCGTGATCATCCTGCTGGCCGCCCTGCGCGGGGCGCTGCGCACCCCGGCGCGGCCGCGCCCGCTCATAGAAGGAGAGACGGTGCGGCCGCTCGCGCAGCTCACGAGCCTGCAGACGTCCGTCGAGCTCGGGCAGAGCTCGGCGATCGAGTACGAGTACCGCCTCCGCCGCACCCTGCGCCGCGACGCCTCGGAACGGCTGCGCCTGCGCCGCGGCATCGAGATCGACGGGCGCCCCGACGCGGCGCGCGCCGTGCTCGGCGAGCATGCCTGGCAGATGCTGATCGAGCGGCCTGCGAACGAGCCGCGGACGGAGCGAGCGCCCACGCTGGCCGACATCGCCGCCGTGATCGAGACGATCGAGGGAGTGTGAGCTGATGCTCGACATCGCTGCGGTCGGGGAGCGCGCCGAGGGGATCATCGCCGAGGTCGAGAAGGCCGTCGTCGGCAAGCGCGACGTGCTCGAGCTCGTGCTGATGGGGATCCTGGCCGACGGCCACGTCCTGATCGAGGACTACCCGGGCCTCGCCAAGACGCTGATCGCGCGCTCGTTCGCCCGGGTGATGGATATCGGCTTTGCGCGCGTCCAGTTCACGCCCGACCTGATGCCCGCCGACGTGACCGGCTCGTCGATCTACAACCAGCGCACGGCGGAGTTCGAGTTCCGGCCGGGGCCGGTTTTCACCAACCTGCTGCTCGGTGACGAGATCAACCGGGCGCCGCCCAAGACGCAGGCGGCACTCCTCGAGGCGATGCAGGAGCGCCAGGTGACAGTCGACGGCGAGACGCACGTCCTCGCGCGGCCCTTCGTCGTGCTCGCCACCGAGAACCCGATCGAGTACGAGGGCACCTATCCGCTGCCGGAGGCGCAGCTCGACCGGTTCATGCTGCGCATCGCGGTCGGCTATCCCGGCCGCGACGACGAATGGGGCATGGCCCGGAGGCGGCTCGACCGCAAGGAGGACGACGTCGCCCTCGAGGCCGTCGTCGACGGCCCCGGGCTGCTCGAGATGCAGCGGGCGATCGAGGAGGTGCACGTCAGCGAGGCCGTCGGCCGCTACGTGGTCGACGTCGTGCGGGCGACGCGCGAGTCCGCGCGGCTGCAGGTCGGCTCGAGCCCCCGCGGCACGCTTGCGCTGATCAAGCTCACCCGCTGCCGGGCGGCCCTGCAGCGGCGCGACTACGTCGTGCCCGACGACGTGAAGGCGCTGGCAGGGCCGGTGCTGGCGCATCGCCTAACGCTGCAGCCCGAGCTGTGGGTGCAGCAGGTGAGCCCGCTCGAGATCGTCGAGGAGTGCCTGCGGGAGGTACCGACGCCGGCTGCCGAGGACATCCTCCCCACCCCGCGGTGACGCGCGCCGTCTCGCCGAAGCTGGTCGCCTACGCGACGCTTGCCGCCGCCGGCCTGCTCGCGGCGATCGCGGCGCGGCGGCCCGAGCTCGCCGCGATCACCCTCCCCTTCACGCTGCTGCTCGTCACCGTCGTTCACGAGCGCGCGCCCGCGGTCGACGTCGCCGTCGCCATCGACCGGCCGCGCGTGATCGAGGGCGAGCGGCTGCGGGTGCACCTGACGGTGGACGCACGCGAGCGGGTCGATCAGCTCGAGCTCACGCTGCGGCTGCCGCCGGGGCTCGCGGCCGACGAGCCCACCTTCGCGCTGGCGCTTCGGGCCGGCGAGCGGCGCGAGCTCGACGTCGAGGTGCGCTGCGAGCGCTGGGGGGTCTACGGCGTGGGTGACGTCGGCCTCCGGGCCAGCGACCGCTTCGGCCTCTTCACCTACCGCCAGGTGATCGCCCGCCGGGCCGCGCTGCGCGTCTACCCCCGCCACGAGACGCTGCGCCGGTTGGTCGCCCCGACCGAGACGCAGCCGTATGCGGGCAATCTGGTCGCGCGCCGCGCGGGGACGGGGATCGAGTTCGCCGACATCCGCACGTTCCAGACGGGCGACCAGCTGCGGGCGATCAACTGGCGGGCCAGCGCGCGGCGCGGGAGCCTGGTCGTGAGCGAGCGCCACCCCGAGCAGAACAGCGACGTGATCCTGTTCCTCGACACCTTCGCCGAGCTGCGCGACCGCGCCGGGTCGAGCCTCGACCTGGCCGTGCGGGCGGCGAGCGCGCTCGCGACCCGATATCTGAGCGACAAGAACCGGGTGGGCGTGGTCGGCTTCGGCGGCATCCTGCGCTGGCTCCAGCCCGGCGGCGGACTGCGCCAGCAGTACCAGATCGTCGAGGCCCTGCTCCAGACCGACATCGTCTTCAGCTACGCCTGGAAGGAGGCGAGCGTCATCCCCCGCCGGACGCTGCCGCCGAACTCGCTCGTGATCGCGCTGACGCCGCTGCTCGACGCGCGCGGCATCCAGGTGCTGTTCGACCTGCGGGCGCGCGGCTACGACCTGGCCATCCTCGAGATCTCGCCCGCGGTCTTCGTCGCCCCGCCCCGCACCGACGCGCAGGCCGTCGCCCGCCGGCTGTGGCTGCTCGAGCGGGAACTCCTGCGCCTGCGCTACCGGCGCCTCGGCGTGCCGGTGGCCGAGTGGCGCCGGTCGGCGCCGCTGCAGCCGATCCTCGAGGAGGTGACGCGATCACGACGGTTCGGCGCCATCGCCCACGTGTCCTGACCGCGCTCGGCAGTGCGGGCCTCGGCGTCGCGCTCGCGGCCTATCCCCTCGCGCTCGCGGGCTCCTACCTGCCGGCGCCGGCCGCGCTCGGCCTGGCCGCGCTCGCCACGCTCGCGGCCGCACTTGCGGCCGCGCGCACCGGGCCGTTGCCCTGGGCGCTGGCCGCGCTCGTCGGCGAGTACGCCATCGCGCGCGGCACGGGCGGCTCGGTCGACGCCGCCGTGCCTCTCTACGCCGCCGCCCTGTTCGCCTGCGCCGAGCTCGGCTACTGGTCGTGCGACCTGCGCCGCGTGAGGGTGGTCGACGCCACCGCCGTCTCGGCCCGGCTCGCCGCGATCGCGGTGACGACGGCGCTCGGCGCACTCGCGGCGTCGGTCGTGGTCGCCGCCGCCGGCATCGCCGGGCCGGGGACGGGCATCGGGCCGCTCGCCCTCGGCACCGCCTGCGCGGTCGGGGCGGTGGCGGTGCTGGCCTGGCTCGGCGCACTCGCCGCCCGTCAGCGCCCCTCGGACGCCGCCGCCGGGTCGCCGCCGAGCTCGGTGCCGAACACGCGCCGGTAGGAGTCCTCGCCGAAGCTCGTCGGCAGCGGCTCGCCCTCCTCGATCCGATAGGGGCGCTCGCCACCGCTCCCGCGCTGGGCGCGCAGGAAGCGCGCCGGAACGGGCGGATCGATGGAGAGCCCGTGGGCGAGGTCGTACAGGTGGGTCACGAAGATCACGGCGATGCCGCGCTCGACGAGCGCCCGTACCACCTGGCGGGCGATCTCGGCCCCCTCGCGCTCGTTCGTGGCCGCAAACGACTCGTTGCAGAGGAGCAGGCCGCCAGGGCGGATCGCGTCGGCGATCGCGCTCATCCGGGCGAGCTCCTCGTCGAGTTTGCCGCTCTCCATCGCCGCGTCCTCCTCGCGCCGGTAGTGGGTGAAGACGCCGCTCGAGACGCTCGCCCGCAGCGACTCGGCCGCCACGAACATCCCGCTCTCGAGCATCAGCTGGGCCACCCCCACGCTGCGCAGGAACGTCGACTTGCCGCCCTGGTTGGCGCCGGTGACGATCACGAGCGCCCGGCCCTCGGCGTCGACGTCGTTTCCGACCGCCCGGCCTTCGAGGTGCAGCGTCAGGCACGGGTCGTAGAGGTCGCGGGCCGACAGGCCGGGCGACCCCGTCGGCAGCGGGTCCGGAAAGCAGACGTGCCCGCCCTTCGAGGACAGCCGATCGTGCAGGTTGAGGCAGCCGACGTAGAAGCCGAGCTCGGTGCGAAGGGCGGTGAAGAAGCCCAGGATGTGGTCGGTCGACTGGGCGAGCGCGGTCGCGACCGAATGGATCCCCCGGCCGCGCAGCTCGGCGAGCGCACGGAAGCCGCTCTCGTCGCGGTCGGCGATCCGGAATGTGTGGGTGCCGCGGCCCCCGGCCGCGGTGATCCGCTCGACGAGGCCCCGCTCGCGCGGGGTGCGCACGACGTGATCGGCGCCGCGGCCGCCCTTGCCGAGCCGGGCGCTCATCAACGTGCCGCCGCGGAACTTCAGGCCCTCGAGGTGCGCCTCGACCGTCGCCAGGTAGGCGTCGTCGAGCTCGGCGGCGAGCATCGCACCGAGCGTCGTCCAGCCCTCCGAGCGGAAGTCGCCGGCGTGCGCCCCGGCCGTGCGCCGCAGGCGCCGCAAGACGTCGACCAGGATCTCGAGCACCTGCACCGATCCGCGCAGGAGCGATTCCGGGGTGTCGCGCAGCCACCCCAGCCGCACCTTCTTCTCGGCGTCGAGGCCCTCGCCGGCCAGGGCGTAGAGCTCGCGCACGACGTCCGGGCACGCCAGGCAGTCGGTGAGCACGTCCTGGCGATAGCGGATCGTCGCGGGGTCGCGCAGACCAAGCTGGATCGCGGTCCTGGCGACGCCGTAGAGGAACTGGTCGCCGCCGGCCATGGCGGCGATCAGCGTGCCGAGCTCGAGATCCTGGGCGACGTCGGCCTCGTTCGCCGGCAGCTCGGCCGCGGCGTCGAAGTCGCGGTCGCGGTGCATGAGCAGCACCTTCACGGCGCCACCCGCCGCGTCAGCCGCTCGTAGGTGAGGCCGTACTTCTCGGCGATCGCCCAGGCGTAGGCGAGCCCGTCGGCCGGCCGGCGCACGATTCGGTACGTGCGCACCGCCGGGTCTTCGGGGACGACGGTGCTGACCATGCTCACCGTCGCCTCGCTCAGTGACGCGAGCTCGTCCACGAACGTCACGCAGACGGCGACGGAGCGGCGCTCGGCGAGCTGGGTCATCACCTCCCTGCCGAGCAGTAGGGCGTCGTTCAGGGTCGTCGACGTGAAGCTCTCGTTCATGATGACGATGCTCTGCGCCGTCGCCCGGCCGAGGATCGCATGGATGCGGACGAGCTCGTCCTCGAGCTTGCCCCGCAGGGTGGCGACGTCCTCGTTGCGCTCGAAGTGGGTGAAGATCGCGTCCGGAAGCGCAAGCCGGGCCTCGCGCGCGGGGACCGGAAGGCCCAGCGCGGCCAGGTGGTGCAGCTGGCCGAAGGTGCGCGCGAAGGTCGTCTTGCCGCCCTGGTTGGGGCCGGTGACCACGAGGATCCGCTCGGGATCGGCGAGGCGCCAGTCGTTGCAGACCACGGGCAGGTGCGGGACGAGCGTGTCGGCCAGCGCCAGGTCGAAGGCATCGACCGCGGCAACGTCGGTCGCCCCCGCTGAGACCTGCGGTAGGCAGAACGAGAGCCCCGACCGCTCGATCCGGGCCGTGTGCTCGAGGTATGCGAGGTAGAACTGCACCTCGCGGTCGAACCGGCCGACGGTGGGGTCGAGGTACCCGCGATGATCGGCGCGATGGCGCTCGAGCCGCCCGAACACGTCCGGGTTCAGGCGGGCGACGCCTGCGAGCACCTGCGCCTCGACGTGATCCATGTTGACCATCCCGACCGCGCGGAGCGGATACTCGCGCACGGCGTCGCGCTCGAACCGGGCGAACGTGGCGTGCACCTCGGCGGTGTAGTCCGCCTCGCCGGCATAGGGGGCGACCCTGACCCGGCTGCCCCGGATGTGGACGCTGTAGGTGATCTCGGCCAGGTGGGCGACCAGCGCACGCGTCTCACGCTCGAGGCCCGCGAACGACGGCGCCTCGACGTACGCCGACAGGTATCCGGCCAGGCCCGTCAGGCCGCGCGAACGCACCTCGGCGCGGGCGAGGCCGGCGGCGAGCCCCGCGACGGCGTCGCAGTAGAGGGCGACCGCGTCCAGGAACCACATCTCCTGCTGATGGCGGTGGTGGAGCTTCTCGACCTGGGCGAGGTGCAGCCGCATCTCGTGCATGCGCCTGGCGAACGCCCCCACGGCGTCGCGCACGGCGTCGCGGCCCAGGTCGCGCACCACCTCGTGGCGATACTCCACCGCCTCGGCGGTGCGAAGCGGCGCCCGGTAGAGCGGCTCCAGGTCGTACTCGTCGCGGCCGGCGCAGACCGCGGCGACGATCTGATCGAGGTTCAGGTCGGCGAAGTGCTCCGGCTCGGTCGCAACCGGATCGGCATCGGTGTCCGCGTCAGCCAGGATGCTTCGGAACATCACCGGCTCCGGATCGGGGGAAGAAGCAGGGGCACGGCGCGGGCGTGCGCCGCTTCAGCTCGTGCAGATCCATCGCGATGCGCGGATGCCGGCAGAACCCGACCACCGCGTAGCCGTCGTCGCCTGGCAGCGGCGGATGAAACGGCTGCAGGTAGCGGCACTGCGGGCACTGCCCGGGAGAGTACGGCCAGCCGGCGCTGCTCATCTGCCCAGCCGTTCACTTCACGATCATCACCGGGCACGGGGCGTGATGGGCGACGCGATCGGCGGTCGAGCCGAGCAGGTAGTCGCCCAGAAAGTGCCCCTTGTGTCCGACGACGACCAGATCGGCGCCGTGATCGCGCGCGTAGCTCGTGATCAGCTCGGCGGCGTGCCCGGGCCGCAGGTCGACGCTGATCGTCACCCCGGCGGCCGCGGCCTGCTCCTGGGCGGACTCGGCGACCTTGGTGAAGAACGTGTCCTTCTGCTGCTTCAGCTCGTCCACCTCGCCGATCGTGGCGGCGTACGCCGGGAGCGGGCCCTCGACGGCGAGGGCGGTCAGGGTCGCACCGGTGAGCTGGGCGAGCTCGATTGCCTTCGTGAGCGCCCGCTGCGCTCCCTGTGATCCGTCGATGGCAACAAGAATCCGGTCGAATGGCACCTAGGTCTCTCCCTCCAGTGGTCGGCCGGCGGCGGACGCGGTGCGCAGCTGGCGCTCCGTCGCCGCGAGCCGGGCTTCGTCGGCGTCCACGTGCGGCTGGAAGAACCGCTGGGCGATCGCGGTCGGCACGATCGCCGACAGCACCACCACGGTCAAAAGCAGCGAGAACTGGGTCTGGTCGATGATCCCCGCCTGCAGGCCGTACAGCGACGTGATCGTGCCGAACGTGAGGCCCGTGGACATGAGCAGCGTCGTGAAGGCCGCGTGCGGAGCGCAGTAGCGGCGGGCCAGCGGATAGACGCCGCCGAACTTCGGCACCATCTTCGCCGCTAGGAGGGCCGCGAGGATCCCAAGGTTCGCCCACACGGCTGAGAGCGACACGTTGAGGCCGCCCTTGAGGAAGAAGAACGGCGTCAGGAACGCGAACGCCACGACGCGCATGCGCTCCTGCTCGACACGGTGCTCGACGTAGTGGTTGCTCATCGCGAGTCCGAGCACGAACGCGGGCAGCACGGCCTGGCTCGAGGCCTTGCCACCCAGGTACATCAGCCCGAACAGGGCCGCGAAGACGAGCTTGATCTCGGGCTCGATCACCCGGTCGCCGTAGCGGCCGAAGAACCACGGCGAGATCTTCGGGAACCCCCAGATCACCAGCACCGAGACGCCGACGAACGGGATGATCCACAGGTTGGGCGTGATGAACAGGACCGAGAGCCCGATCACCGTGAGGATGTCCGTGACGAACGTCGCAGACATGATCCGCTTGCCGATCAGCGAGCGGTTGAGCCCCGTCTCGACCAGCACCGCGTAGACGACGGCGAGGCTCGTCGTCGAGAGCGCGAGCCCGCCGATCTCGGCCTGCTCGCGGGTCCAGCCGACGCCCCAGTAGATCACCGACATCGCCACCACGAACGGGGCGACGAACGACACCGCCCCGATAGCGAGACTTGCCCTCCACTCGCGCCGGAACTGCGGCACGTCGACCTCGGCGCCCGCGAGGAAGGTCAGAACGACCCCTGCGAACGATCCGATGAAGGCCAGCCAGTCGGGGATCGTGATCGTGAAGACGTTTCCGACCACCACCCCCGCCGCCAGCTCGATCAGCGCGACCGAGAGACCGATCTCGACCGACACCGTGCTCGCGATCAGTATCGTGACCGCAAGCACTGCTGCCAACGCAAGTTCGCTCACCGCTCCTCCTTCCGGGCATGCTCCACCAAGGTGGTAGAGGCCATCAGCCCGGCGGGCGGTTGGACGCGAGCCTCATCGCGTTCGGCGGCAGCCTAGCCGATCACGCTCGCGGATATACTGGGTGCAGAAGCGGGATGGAGCTCCCCGCTCTAATCGCCCACCCTGGGCTGATGGCTCCTACCAGACAGGTAGCGCCAGCCCCAGGAGATCAGGGCGCGGATGTGCTCGTAGGTCCCACCGCCTCTCACCGGGGCTGGCGCTCG
>DASXZF010000083.1:0-3585 GCA_036502065.1 Gaiellales bacterium | reverse complement strand
CGGACAAGATCGGCGCCGCCGCCGCGCCTTCGGCGGTCGTCGACACGCCGGTGGCCGACGACGGCGGCAAGGTGCTGCTGCTCTTCCCCGACGGCGCCGGCGAGCAGCTGTGCGAGCTCTTCGGCACGCGCCTGGACGACGAGATGGGCCGCTCCGCGCTGCGCGAGGTCGGAAACATCCTCGCGAGCTCCTACCTGAACGCGGTCGTCGAGATGACCGGGCTCGCGCTCGATCCGCAGCCGCCGACCATCGAGGTCGACCTGCTCGGCTCGCTCGTGGCCCGCAGCCTGGCGTCGAGCAACGCGGCCGATCCCACCGTCCTCATGCGCTCGGTGATGACCGTCGAGGCGTCGGACGCGAGCTTCGCGTTCCTCTTCGTGCCGCAGTTCGGCGCGGTCGAGTCGCTGCTCGACCGGCTCGGCGTCGGCCGGCCCGCGGCAGCCTGAGCCTGCGGCCGCGATCACCCGGCGGCGCGCGAGAGGCGGGTACGCTTCGCCCGTGATGCCCGCGGGCGAGGTCAGAGCCGCCGTGAAGGCCGCGGTCGGCGACGGCCGGATGGGCGACCGGCTGTGGCTGTATGCGACCTACCACTGCAACCTGCGCTGCTCGTACTGCCTGACCGAGAGCGGCCCGCGGATCGCCGACCGGCGCGAGCTCGACGGCGAGGCGATGGTCACGGCGGCCCGCGCCGCCGCGCCGCTCGGCTTCACCCGCGTCGGCGTCACGGGCGGCGAGGTGTTCATGCTCCCGGGGATCGCCGGTGTCCTGCGGCGGCTGGCGGCGGAGCTGCCCACGACCGTGCTCACGAACGGAACGCTGCTCGGCGACCGCGTCCTTCACGATCTCGCTCCCCTGGCGGGCGACGAGCGCTTTGCCCTGCAGGTGTCGCTGGACTCGGCCGACCCGGTGCAAAACGACGCGATGCGCGGGCCGCGCAACTTCGCCCGCGTGTGCGCCGCGCTGCCGCGGCTGCGTGAGCGCGGCATCCGCGTGCGCATCGCGACGACCGTCGACGATCAGTCGCCCGACGAGCTCGCCCGGCTGTGCGACCTGCACCGCAGCTTCGGCATCCCCGACGAGGATCACATCGTGCGCCCGGTCGTGCGCCGTGGCCGGGCGGCGACGCGCGGAATCGGGGTCGTTCCCGCCGCCGGCGACATCCTCCCGGAGCTCACGCTGACGGCCGAGGGTGCGTTCACCGACCCGTTCGGGCCGACGGTGCGCCGCGGAGTCACCGACCTCGACCGGCTGGTGCGGCGCGAGACCAGGCCGATGATCGCGGCCGTCGAGGCCTTCCTGGCGGCGATCGCCGACCGGCCGGGCGCCGATGCGCAGCGGAGCATCAGGTGAGCGTAGGCACGGCCCTCCGGTCGGAGGGCGACGGGCCGCCGAGGGTGCTGGTCGCCGCCAAGGCGCCGCTGCCGGGCCGCGCGAAGACCCGGCTCTCGCCGCCGCTTGCGCCCGCGCTGGCCGCGCGGCTCGCCCACGCGTTCCTGGCCGACGTCCTGCGCGCGGCGCTCGCCGCCGACGCGTCGGCGGGCCTGCTGTGCCCGGCAGCCGACGCGGCCGACCTGCGCCGGCTGTTCCCCGGCGTCGCCGTGGTCGTGCAGCCAGGCGACGGGCTCTCGGCCGCCCTCGCCCACGGGGTGCGCGACGGCGCCGCCGTCGTCGCGGGAGACGCGCCCGGGATCCGGCCCGAGGCGATCGCGATGGCGCTCTCGGCGAGCGCGGACGTGGTGATCGCGCCGTCGGGCGACGGCGGCTTCGGCCTGATCCGCATGCCGCGCTACACGCCGGCCGTGTTCGCCGGGATGACGTGGTCGACGGGGTCGGTGCTCGCCGAGCTCACCGGTGCGTGCCGGGCGGTCGGCCTCACCGTCGACCTGCTCGAGCCGGTCGCAGACGTCGACACCGTGGCCGACCTGGCGCGGATCGACCTCGACCACGCGCCGGCGACCCGTGCCGTGCTCGGCGAGGGTGCCGTGACCCACACGGCCGCGGCGGGCGAGGGGATAGGGTGACCCCGAGGTCTGCATCGAAGTTCGAGGAGGGTGACATGAGCGTGATCGAGCGTCCGGTCGTGGACGATGAGCTTTGGAGCACGATCGCAGCGCACTCGGAGTCGGTCGATCGCGAGTCGCGGTTTCCCGAGGAGGCCGTCGCGGGCCTCGCCGAGCACGGGCTGCTCGGCCTGGGCGTCCCCGAGGAGCTGGGTGGCCCGGGCGGCGGCCCGGCCGAGATCGTGGCCGCCGTCGAGCGGATCGCGAGCGCATGCTCGTCGACGGCGATGGTGTACGTGATGCACGCGATCGCCGCCCAGACGCTGCTCGCGGGCGCCGCCGACGGTGCGAACACCGACGTGCTGCGCGAGATCGCAGCCGGGCGACACCTGACGACGCTCGCCTTCTCCGAAGCCGCCACCCGCAGCCACTTCTGGGCGCAGGCCTCGCGCGCGCGGCTGCAGGACGGACAGGTGATGGTCGACGCGCGCAAGTCGTGGGTGACCTCGGCCGGCCGCGCCGACTCCTACGTCGTCGCCACCGGCGCGCCCGGGTCGGACGATCCGCTCGTGACCGAGCTCTACCTGATCTCGGCCGACGCGCCGGGGATCGCGGTGGGCGGCCCGTTCGACGGCCTCGGTCTGTGCGGCAACGGCTCGAGCGCGATCGACTTCGCCGCGATTGCGGTCGACCCCGCCCGCCGGCTGGGAGCGCCGGCGTCGGGCATGGCCCTGATGATGGAGGCCACCCTGCCCTGGTTCGTGCTCGGCTGCGCCGCGTGCTGCGTCGGCCTCGCCGGCGCGGCGATCGAGATGGCGGCGGCCCACCTCGCCGGTGCGCGCATCGAGCACCTGGGCACGCCGCTTGCGGGCATCGCCGTCAACCGTGCCCGGCTGGCCGAGGCGAAGATCCGCCACCTCCAGGCGCGCGCCCTGCTGCTCCAGGTGTCCGGCCAGATCGAGACGGGCCATCCCGACGCGCAGGTCGGCGTGCTCGCGCTCAAGGCGGCTGCCGCCGAGATGGCGATCGCGGTCACAGACGAGACGATGCGGGTGTGCGGCGGCGCTGCCTTCTCGCGCCACCTCCCGCTCGAGCGGCTCTTCCGCGATGCGCGGGCGGCGACCGTGATGGCGCCGACGACCGACGTGCTGCGCGACCTGCTCGGCCGCGCCCTGACCGGGATGCCGCTCTTCGACGCCTCGCCCGCGGCCTAGCGGACCGGCGGGTAGAGCCGGGCGAGCCGCTCCGGCGACACCCGCAGCGCGTAGAGGATCTGGATCGTCCAGCCGCGCACCAGCGTGCGCAGGTGGCCGCCGCCGCGGTGCCGGCGGGCCGATGTCGTCACCGCGAGCGGCACGATCGCGAAGCCGCCGGCGCGGCGCAGGCGGGCGGCCAGGTCGCGGTCCTCCATGATCGGGATCGGCCGGAAGCCGCCCACGTGCTCGAACGCGCTGCGGCGCGCGAAGATCGCCTGGTCGCCGTAGACGATCCCGAGCGCCCGGGAGCGGAGGTTCACGAGCAGCTCGGTCGCCGGGCGCGGGCGGTCGAACCGGATCCGGAACGCGCCCGCCGCGTGGTGCTCGAG
>DASXZF010000082.1:0-4888 GCA_036502065.1 Gaiellales bacterium | reverse complement strand
CTCGGCGCGGCCGTACGACCGGGCCGCGTCCAGGTAGCGGATCCCGCCTGCGTGGGCGGCGTCGAGCAGCGCGTGGGCAGCCGCCTCCATCGCCTCGACGCTCGTGCCGCGCGCGAGGTCGTCATGGTGCCCGACGTTGATGTAGCCCGGCCGGCCGGCGGCGGCGAGCCCGAGCCCGATCCGGGTCACGCGCAAGCCCGATCGGCCCAGGACGCCGGCCGGCGGAGGCGGCGGGCTCACCGCAGCGGCAGGTACTCGACGATCGCGCCGGCGGGCGCCTCGCCGTCGCCGGCGTCGATCAGCGCGATGGCGTCGGCGCCGGCCGCGTGCACGATCATGTGCGAGTCCTGCGGGCCGAGCGGGCGCAGCAGCATCCCCTCGGGCGACGGCGTGAGGCGACAGCGGACTGCGTGGTCGCGCACACGCAGGCGCCTCACCGGCTCGGCCAGCCGCGCGACCGGCCGCGCCGGCACCCGTCCGTGCTGCATCGCGGCGAGCGCAGGCAGCAGGAAGAGCTGGAAGCAGACGAGGCTCGAGACCGGGTTGCCCGGCAGGCCGAACACGAGCGCGCCGTTTCGCGCGACCCCGAACCACAGCGGCTTGCCGGGCTTGTGCGCGAGCCGCCAGAACACCTCGCGCACGCCGAGCGCTGCCATCACCGGCTTCACGTGGTCGTGCGGGCCGACCGACACGCCGCCCGACGAGACGACAATGTCGGCGCCCTCGAGCGCGCGCCCGAACGCGGCCGCGGTCGCGTCGCGGTCGTCGACGACGACGTCGGCGGCGATCACCTCGGCGCCCGCCGCGACGGCCTGGGCGACGATGGCGGTCAGGTTGGACTCGTAGATCTGCCCGGGCTCGAGCGGACGCCCGACCGGCACGAGCTCGCTGCCCGTCGCAAGCGCGGCCAGGCGCGGCCGCCGGCTGACGTCGAGATGGGCGACCCCGGCGGCCTGGATGGCGGCCAGCAGCGCGGGGCGAAGCTGCGTGCCCGCCTGCGCGATCATCTCGCCGGCCTGCACGTCGCCGCCCAGCGGGCGGATGTGGGCGCCGACCCGCGGCGCCTCGGCCACGAGCGCGCCGTCCTCCTCACGGGCGTCTTCGACAGGCACGACGGCGTCGGCCCCGTCGGGCAGCGGCGCGCCGGTGGCGATGCCCGCGGCGACGCCGGGCGGAAGCGGCCGCGGCCGGTCACCCGCACCGAGCCGGAAGGCGATCGGGACAGCTCCGCGCTCGAGGTCGGCAGCACGGACGGTGTAGCCGTCCATGGCCGACGTCGCGAACGGGGGCAGGCTGACGGCGGCACGGACGTCGGCGGTGAGCACGCGCCCGTCGAGCGCGGCCGCGATCGGCAGCCGCTCGCTCTCCAGGGCCGGCGTGTGCTCGAGGATCAGCCGCAGCGCCTCGGCGGGCCGAAGCAGCGGCGCCTCGGTGGGCGGTGGGGCGACGTCACGGGCCATCGCCCCATGCTAGCGACCGCACCAAAAGGGGTCTGACCCCTTTTGGTGCGGCGGGGTCAGGCGGTCAGGATCAGCGGGTCGCCGCGGCGCACGATGATCGTGTGCTCGACGTGGGCCGAGCGGCCGCCGTCGGATGTCGCGAGCGTCCAGCCGTCGCCGGCCTGGCGGGTCGAGCGGGTGGCGGCGGCGATGATCGGCTCGATCGTGATCACGAGCCCCTCGGTCAGGACGGCGCCCGCCACGGCGCTTCGGTAGTTGGGGACGCTGGGCGGCTCGTGGATCGAGCGGCCGATGCCGTGCCCGTGCAGCTCGCGCAGCACGCGGAAGCCGTGCCGCTCGACCTCGTGCTCGACCGCCGCCCCGACCTCGCGCGTGGTCGTGCCGGCGCGGGCGACGCGCAGCGCCGCGGCAAGCGCGGATGCCGCCGCGTCGCACAGCGCCGCGTCGGCCGCGTCCACCGGCGGCACGGGCACCGTCACCGCCGCGTCGGCCATGTAGCCGTGCAGCTCGGCGGTCACGTCGAGCTTCACCAGGTCGCCCGGCGCGATGCGGCGCGGGCCGGGGATGCCGTGCACCGCCTCGTCGTTCACGCTGATGCACGTCACGCCGGGGAAGCCGTAGGCGAGCTGGGGCGCCGAGCGCGCGCCGTGAAGCCGAAACACGTCGGCCGCGGCCCTGTCGAGCTCGGCGGTCGTCACGCCGGGCCGCACCAGCGCCCGCATCCGCGCCAGCGCCTCGGTCACGACGCGCCCCGCGGCGATCAGGCCCTGCACGTCCCTGCGCGAGCCGATCGACATGGGGCTACGTCGTCGGGGGTGGCGGCTGGGTGCTGGTCGGCGGCGGCTGGGTGCTGGTCGGCGGAGGCGGCGGCGGGGTGGTGCTGCTGCCGCCACCCGACGAGCCGCCGCCGGTCGAGCTCGAGCCGCCCTTGCCGTGCTTCTTCTTCGTCGACGGCGGTGTCGCCTTGAACTTGGACACCCACGGCCGGAACTGGACCGGGTTCTGCGGCGCGACCTCCCACGGCGTCGGTGGGAACTTGCCCGGCTCGTCCTGGAACGCCGCCGCGGCGAACAGGCGCCAGATGGTCGCCGGATAGTTGCCACCGAACGCCGGGCCCGGGATCGAGCCGCCCAGGTCGCTCATCGACACCTCGCCCTGCGGGTAGCCGACCCAGACGCACGCGGCCAGGTTGGGCGTGTAGCCGCAGAACCAGGCGTCGGTGTAGTTGTCGGTCGTCCCCGTCTTGCCGGCCTGGGCACGGTAGGGCAGTCCGGAGATCGTCACGTTGGCGTTCGTGCCGGTGCAGCACGAGTGGACATTGGTGTCCAGATACTGCGTCAGCTGCCACGGCGCGCCGTCGGCCAGCACGCGGTGGCCCTTGTTCTTCGCCGCCGGAGTCAGGACGGGCTTGCCGCCGTACGGCGTCACCTTGGTGAAGGCCAGCATCGGCCGGCGCACGCCCATCGCCGCGATCGTGGCGTAGGCGTGGGTCATGTCGAGCGGCGAGACGCCGCCGGCGCCCAGGATCACCGAGGGCGACGTCGGCAGGTGATCGGACTCGGGGATGCCGAGCTTGTAGGCCATGTTGGCGACGTTCTGCGGGCCGATGTCGATCGAGAGCCGCGCGTACACCGCATTGACCGACTCCTCGAGCGCCGTCGACAGCGGCAACACCCCTGCCGTGGCCGACTCCGCGTTCTGCACCGTCCAGTAGTCGTTCGTGTTGCCCGGCGTCGGGAACGGCACGATCGGATAGTTGTTGAGCGGCGCCGTCGAGTAGTCGGTCGTGTTCGGGTCGATGTGGTCGTCGACCATCGCCGCCAGCAGGCCGTAGGACTTGAACGTCGAGCCGGCCTGGCGCCGCGACTGCACCGCCAGGTTGTACTTGCTGTGGCTGTAGTCGGTCGACGACTGCATCGCCAGGATCTCGCCGGTGCGCGGGTCGATCGCGACCAGCGCGGCCGCAGGATGACCCTGGAAGCCGAGCTCGCTCTGCATCGCCTCGTGCGCGGCGGCCTGCAGCGTCGGGTCGATGGTCGTGTTCACCGTCAGGCCGCCGCTCTTGAGCGCGTTTGCGCCGTACTTCTTCGCCAGCAGGTCGCGCACGTACTGGACGAAGTAGGGCTGGCGCACGCGGGTGAAGCGCTTCGGCGCCTGCAGGCCCAGCCCGAGGCTGACGGCATGCTGGTACTGGACGAGCGTGATGTGCCCCTGGTCGAGCATCGCCGCGAGCACCTCGTTTCGGCGCGCGAGGGCGGCGGCCGGGTGCAGCCGCGGGTTGTAGTCGGTCGGCGACTGCGGCAGGCCGGCGATCAGCGCGGCCTGGCGGATGTTGAGCTGCGAGCAGTGCTCGTTGAAGAAGGTCTCGGCGGCCGCCTCGCACCCGTACGTGACGCCGCCGTAGGGGACGACGTTCAGGTACGTGTTCAGGATCCGGTCCTTCGACCAGTGCTCGGCCATCTGGATCGCCAGCCACGCCTCCTTGACCTTGCGGTCGAGGGTCTTTGTGTCGGTCAGGTAGAGGTTGCGCGCGAGCTGCTGCTCGATCGTCGATGCGCCCTGCACCGCGTGGCCCGCCTTGAGGTCGTCGAGGAAGGCGCGGGCGATGCCCTCGTAGTCGACGCCGCCGTTCTGGTAGAAGCGCTTGTCCTCGATGTCGATCGTGGCGACCTTGAGCCACTTCGAGATCTTGCCGAACGGCACCGGCGTGCGGTTCTGGAGCGACGGGATCTGGGCCAGCAGGTTGCCGTTGCGGTCGTAGATCTTGGTCGTGACGCCCGGGTAGTGCGGCTTCATCGTCTTCAGGTTCACGCCCTTGAGCATGTCGGAGACGGCGACGGTTGCGCCGACGCCGCCCGCCACGACCACCGACACGATCACGATGGCGATCACGACGAGCGCGGTGGCCGCGAGCGAGCGGCGGCCGCGCCTGCGCTCGCTGTGGCGCCGCTTGCGCCGCCGCGCCGCGATGTGCCCGAGCACGTCGTCGTAGACGTTTCGCTGCGGGGGGCCCGGCGGCGGATTCACGTCGCCGCCTCCGCGACGGGCTCGGCGACGATGCCCTCCTCGTACAGGCGGGCGACGCAGCGGCTCCGCAGCGTCGCCGCGGCAGCGGCGGCCTGGGCGGCGTCGGGCATCCACACGCCGATCGTGTAGGTCGTGCCCTCGGCGTGCACCTCGGCGACGCCGGAGCCGGGGCCCGGGCGATCGAGCAGGCGGCCGTCGAGCGCCTCGGCCTGCTCGTCGAGGATCGCGCGCACCCGCACGGGGTCGGTGCCGGGCGGCAGCATCAGCCGCACGTGGGCCAGCGAGACGGGATCGATGATGGTCATGTTGGTCACGCGCGAGTTCGCAAGCTCTTCGTTCGGGATCAGGATGCGGCGGTTGTCGGCGGTGCGCAGGCGGGTGTAGGCCAGTCCGATGTCCTC
>DASXZF010000081.1:0-13080 GCA_036502065.1 Gaiellales bacterium | reverse complement strand
ATCTGGTCCGCTGTCGAGATCACGCGGCTGTTGGCCTGGAAGCCACGCTCGGCCGTGATCATGTTGGTGAACTCCTGCGCCAGGTTCACGTTCGACATCTCGACTGCGCCCGGTGTGAGCGAGCCGAGGCCGTTCGTGTTGGCCACGCCGGCCTCCTCGGCGCCCGAGTTCTGCGTGGCGATCCAGTTGTTACCGGAGACGCGCTGCATGCCCGCGGAGTTCGGGAAGGAGGACATCGAGATGACCGCCAGCTTGGTGACGTTGCCGCCGGAGTCGGTCACCGACACGGTGCCGTCCTGGCCGACCGTCACCGACTGGGAGCCGGGCGGAATGGTGATCTTGGTCTCGTCCGCGGCGCCGACCTGGGGGTTGCCGCCCGAGTCGAGCGTGTAGCCCACAACGTAGTTGCCGTCCACGGTCACGAGATCGCCGTTGGCGTCGGTCGTGAAGTTGCCCGCGCGCGTATACATGTAGTCCGGCGTCGTCGAGCCGCCGAGCTGCGAGGCGTTCGACACGATCCGGAAGAACCCGTCGCCCTGGATGGCGACGTCGAGGGCGTTGCCCGTCGTCTGCACCGCGCCGGCGGTCATGACGTTCGAGATCGCGCCGAGGCGGACGCCGAGGCCGATCTGGGCGGCATCGGTGCCGCCGAGCGTCGCGGTCGGCGCGGTCGCGCCGTGCACGAGCTGGGACAGGGCGTCCTCGAAGCTGACGCTCTCGGACTTGTAGCCAATCGTGTTGACGTTGGCGATGTTGTTTGCGGTCACGTCCATCATGTCCTGATGGACGGCGAGGCCGCTGATGGCGGAGAACATTGCTCGCATCATGGTGATCTGATCCTCTCCGGCCGCTCGCTTCCCCGTCCATGGGGTCCGGCGTTTCGGCCCGGCTTGCTGGGTGGTGGTGGTTGGTTACGTGATGACGGCGCTGTCGATGTTCGTGAACACCTTGTCGCGCATGTTGTCGGCACCGACGGCCGTAATTACAGTCCGGTTTGCGACCGAGACCACGAACGCGGTGGAATCGACCATGACGAGGGCGTCGCGTGACCCCTTGGCGGCGGCCTTGCGCACCCCCTCGTTCAGGCGTGCCATGGTGGTGGCGTCGATGGGGATGCCCCGCTGGCTCAGCCGCTCGAGGGCATGGCCGCTCATCTTGAGCGAACCCGCGTCGGTGGCTGCGAGTCGCCTCTGCAGCAGCTGATCGAAGGCCGGGCCATCCGTGGCAGGCCGGCGCACGCCCGTTGCGGGCTGCGTGGGGTCGGCCACACCCGGAGGGGTGGTCGCCGGATTGATGCGGATGGGATCGACCGACATCGCTTACTGCACGTCGTCGATCTCGGTGGGGGAAACGGCGATGCCGTTGACGTCCAGCACGGGCGAGCCGCTCTGGAACGAGACCGCGCTGACGACACCGGAGCCGGTGTTGCCCTGCGAGTCGGTGTAGTCGACGGTGTGGCCGATCAGCGCGACGCTCTGCGCCTGCTGGGTGTTCTGCACCAGGTTGGTCAGCTGCTCGACGGACGAGAACTGGGCCATCTGGGTGACCGACTGGGTCGGGTCCTGCTGCGAGTCGCTCATCGGGTCCTGGTTCTGCATCTCGGCGACCAGGAGCTGAAGGAACCCGTCCTGACCGAGAATCGACGCCGGGTTGCTGGCCGTTGTCGTGGCCGGTGCGCCGACGGCGCTCGTTGCGGATGGGATACTGCTCATTCGTTCTCCTCCTATGCGAATACGTCGATCTGCGATCCCGGAAGGGGCAGCTGCGACGGCTGGATCGTGGTTTCGACCTCGTCGGCATCGGCGTCATCGCCGGTACCGCCGGGTCCCATTGCGTTGGCCATGTCGGCCGCTTTCTCGCCGTGCGCGTTGTCTCCCCGGTCGTCGCTGGAGAGGTGCACGTCGAGACTGTGGACGGTCACGCCCTGAGCCTCGAGTGACCGGCGCAGGTCCGCGCCGGCCTGGACGAGGGTCTGGGCGGCCTCGTGGTTGTCGGTCGTGACGACCGCCGAGACGCCGTCGGCGTGATAGCGCATCGTCACCTGGACATCGCCGAGGTCTTCGGGGTGAAGCGTGATCCGGGCCACCGGCTGTCCGGCGCGAACGGCCATCCGCATGGTCGCTCCGGTGACGTCGGCGAGGTCCTCCATCCGGGCACGGGCGGCCGTCGAGGCTGCCGCCGGGTCCGGAACCGGCGCCGGCGAGCCGGGAGCCTGTGCCGGCGCGGCCGTGGGAAGACCGGCCTGGAGGGCATCGGCGCCGGTCGGCGCCGGGGACGCGGGTGCGGGCATCCCCGCCTGCGTCGCCGGGGTGTCGGAGCCCGCCGGCTGCGGCGAGGTGTTCGATGCCGCCGGGTCGGGCGTCATCTGCGGCGCGGGCCGCCGGCCGTCGTCTGCGCCGGTCTGTGCGTTTCCGCCCGGGGCCGCCGCGGCTGCGGGAGCTCCGGCCGGGCCGCCGGCCGTGGTCGTGGATGCGGCCGAGGCCTGCGCGCTCTTCGCTCCGCGCGCCGATGTGACGGTCGGCCGGTGTGCCGGGGCCGGTGCCGGTGCGACGGGAGGGGTCGCATCGGGGGCCGTGGCGGCCACAGCCGTGGTCTGCACCGGCGTCGCCGATGCGATCTCGGCGCTGCCTGCAGGTGCCTGCACCTGTGCGGTGCCTGCGTTCGCGGGCACCTGTGCGGTGCCTGCCGGCGCCGGCACGGCCGGCGTTCCTGCGGGCGCCGGGACGGCCGGTGTGCGGGTGGTGCTGGTGGTTGCAGCGGTGGGCGTCGCCGCCTGCGCGGCGGCGGGTGCGGGGACGAGCGGGACGGCGGCGCCGGCAGCCGGTGTGGCCGGCACTGTCGGGCCGTTCGGCGCGGGCGCGCCGACCGTGCCCGCTGCCGACGAGGCGGGCTGCGCCGGGACAGGCAGGGGCGCCGGAGCTGCCGGGGCAGCGGTGGCGGCCGCACCCGCCGGAGCGGCGGGAACCGGTGCGCTTATGGGCGCTGACGCACCCGCGACCAGCGCCGCCAGGGGGCTGAGAGCGGCCATTGCACCGGGCTCGGTCTGGTTCGCCGGGGAGCCGGTGGTGGTCTGGCCGGAGGAGTCGCCTGCGGCCGTCTTGCCCTCCGCAGATGCGGTCCGGGCCTTGGGGGCGGGAGTGCCGGGTGGTGGCGATTCTGTCGCCGCCGCCGACCCGAGCGCCGCTTCGAAGCTGTCGCTCGGTGGGTCGTCGCCGCGTTTGGGCGGCGTCTGCGCCGGCGTGGGCGAGGCCACGACGGCGCTCACGGAGTCGTTCATGTGCTGCTTCCTGTCAGGGTGGTCTGGGCCGAACCGCCCGAGTAGCGGGCGTAGTTTGCGAGGACGTCAGTGACGTAGCTCTGCGTCTCGGGATAGGGAGGGACGCCGCCGTACTGCGCGACCGCGCCGGGGCCGGCGTTGTAGGCCGCGAGCGCGAGCTGCACGTTGCCGCCGAAGCGGTCGAGCTGGTCGCGCAGGTAGTGCGTGCCGCCGTCGATCGACTGGGCGGGGTCATTCACATTGGTGACGCCGAGACCGCTCGCCGTCGACGGCATGAGCTGCATCAGGCCGCCGGCCCCCGCGCCGCTCTGGGCGCTCGGGTTGAAGCCGGACTCCTGCTGGATCACGGCCTCGATCAGCCCGCTCGGGACGTTGTACTTCTGCGACGCCGCCTGGATGTCGGCGGCATAGGGCGCCGCTGCCGCGGGCGCGCTCGAGCCCAGCGACGCCGACGATCCGGCCGTCTGCGAGCTCAGGATCTGGGCGAAGCTCGTGCCGCTCGTGCCGCTCGTGGCGGCCGGGGACGAGATCGAGGGGAAGCTTGCCTGCAGGCTGGCCTGGAGCGTGAAGACCTGGTCGATCTGCGAGATGGCGGCGTCGAGGCTCATGCGGCATTCCTGCGGTTGCGCAGATGGGTTGTGAGTGCGACCTCGGCCAGCGTCTGCTCCTCGGCGCGGGCGACCTCGTGCGCATGCTCGGACGCGCGCCGGCGCTTCAGCCGCTCGAGCACCTCGCGGTCGCGTCCGGCCTCGACCAGCCGCCCGCGGCTCGTCTCGACCTGCTGCTCGGAGGTCGTCAGCTCGTGCCGCGCCGCATCGTGCTCGCGCTCGGTGCGCACGACGAAGGCATCGCGGGCCTGGAGCTCGTGGCCGGTCACGCTGGCGCCGTGCCTGGGCGCGCGTGCCCGGCGGGCCGCGGCGGCCCGCAGCGACGCATCCTTGAGGGCGCGTTCGCGGCGTGCCTGGAGCGCCAGCTCATTTGCCAGCTGCTCCTGGGCCTGCTGCTCGGCCTGCTCCCGGAGGGCTCGGACGGACTCGAGATTGAAGTTGAACGTCTTGGGCATCTGTGTCGTTTCAGGCCCGGTTAGGCTCCGGGCGCGAGTTGGGGCTCCTGGCTCTGCTGGAGCCCCGCATGGGTAATCGGCGGTCGATCGTTGCGATTGAGGGTGGCGGGACGGATTGGCCAAGGCGCCGGCGGACTAGGCCAGCGCCTTGCCGATCGCGTCGAGCACCCGGTCGGGCTGGAAGGGCTTCACGACGAAGTCCTTGGCGCCGGACTTGATCGCCTCGAGCACCTTGGACTCCTGCCCAAGCGCCGAGCACATCACGATCTTGGCGCTCGGCTCGAGCGTCAGGATCTCGCGCAGCGCAGCCAGGCCGTCCTTCTCGGGCATGGTGATATCGAGCGTCATGATGTCGGGGCGCAGCGACTGGTACTGGGTGATGGCCTCGGCGCCGTTGGCGCCCTCACCGATCACCTCGTGCCCGCCTTTTGCGAGCACATCGCCGAGCATCTTTCTCATGAACGCGGCGTCGTCCACAATGAGCACGCGTGCCATCAGTTGGTTCCTCCTTCGGGTGATTCATGGGGTGCAGAAAGTGCGCTTCCAGCCGCCGGGAGCACGGTCTCGATCCGTACCGCCCACTCGTCCTCGACGAGCAGAAGGCGGCCGGTGCCGAAGAGGCGTCCGTTGACGAAGAGGTCGACGGGGTCGTCCGGGGCGCGGTCGAGCTCGACCACCGCACCGGTCGCGAGTCCGACGGCCCTGCCGATCGGCATCCGCGTCCGGCCGAGCTCGGCCCAGACGCGCACGGGCACCGACCGGACGGCGTCGGATGAGATCCGCTCGCCGGTTCCGGGGTGGCTGCCGTCGGTGGCGGCCGCCTGCGCGGCGATCTCGTCGAACGCGCCCTTCATGCGCACGACGAAGGCATTCGGCACGAGCTGCACGAGCCGGCACGGCTCGCCCAGGAGCGTGAACCCGACGGTCGTGACGTGCGGCGTGAGGTCGTAGGCGTCGGCCGCCTCGGACGGGGTCGCGAAGAAGCGTGTCTCCGGCGGCGAGATCTCGACCTCCTGGCCGAGCACCGTCGCCATCGCGCCGGCGGCGGCGGCCATCATCTGGTTCATCGCCTCGCCGGCGGCCGACAGGTCGAGCTCGGAGAGCTCCTCGGAGTCGCTGACCTCCATGGCGTCCATGCCCATCATGGCCGCGGCCAGACGGCGCACGCCGAGGCGGGTCATGACGAAGATGTTGCCGCCCGTGACGCCGTCGATGTACGAGACGTTGGCGGCGACGGCCGGGACCGGGATCGACCGCAGCGGCGACTCGCCGCTCGGGACGATCGCGACGTGGCTGCGCTCGATCTCGGCGGAGCTCACGATCTCGAGCACCTGCTCGATCGCCTCGCCGGTCGATTCGGCCAGCTTGATCAGGGCCTCTTCAGTGGTCATTCCGCCTCCCCCAGCCGCCCGATGACCTGAACTGCGCGGTAGTTGCCGTTCCGACCGGGCTGCGCCCGGTGGGCCGGCACCTTGCCGGCGAACAGGCGCACGCCCTGTGAGGCCGGGACGCCGAAGCGCAGCACCTGGCCCGGCTCGAGCGAGAGCACCTCTTCGAGCGTCAGGTCGGTGGCGGCCACCTCGGCGCGGATCTCGACCTCGACGGCTGCCAGGCCGGCCCGCATCGCCTCGCTCGCGCCGGGCTCGACGATCGTGTCGCCGTACTGGCTCGCCGAGAGCCGCGGGAGCACGGACTCGACCGACCTGTGCGGGATCACGAGCGCGATCGTCGACGATGTCTTGTCGAGCCGCACCTCGATGCTCAGCATCAGCGTGGGCTCGCTGGGCGGCGCGAGACCGACGTTCGCAATCTGGGACTCGATGCCGCGCAGGGAAATCGTCACGTCGAAGAGCTCCGACCAGGTTGCCGACAGGTGCTCGGCGATGGTCGTGAACACGCGCGAGACGAGCGCGGTCTCGATCTCGGTCAGGTCGCGCGGGCGCGCCTTCGTGGAGGCGGTGCTGCCGAGGAGTCGCTCGACCAGGCGCAGCATCAGCCCGAGCTCCGCGCTCATGAGCACCTGCGTTCCGAGGGGCTTGCACTCGAGCACACCGAAGACCGACGGCTGCGGGATCTGGTTCGTCGCCGACGACCACGTCAGCTGATCGACCCCGATGACCTCGAGCTCGACGGGTGTCAGCAGCTCGGTCGAGAGCCGCTGGGAGATCGTCCGGCAGCTGGCCTCGTGAGCGCGCTCGAGCCGGCGGAGCTGGTCGGCGGCAAACTTGCTCGGGCGCGAGAAGTCCACCTCGCGCACGCGGGGCGCGCGGCGCTTGGGCGCGGCCGGCTCGTCGGAGGGCACGTTGCCCTGGCGGGCGGCCTCGACGAGGGCGGCGACCTGATCGTTGGACAGGACGTCGTTCATGCGGCCCTCCGGAGTGCGGTCTGGCCGCGGGTGGCGATCGTCTCCTCGGTGCTGCCGGCCACCTTGCACGTGACGATGCCGGCGCTGAGGTGGACGCGCATCGTGCGGCCCGAGCTGCCGCCGGTGACGGCGACCTCGATCGGAATCGACGCGACGGCGAGCGCGCTGCGCACGGCCTGCTCGTTGCGCCGGCCGATGTCGAGCGTGCCGCTTGCACCTGCGGCGAACATCTGCGCCCCTCCCACCATGACGGCGGTGAGGCGTGACTTCGAGGCGCCGAGCGCGATCAGCTGCCGGAGCAGCTCGGGCACGGCGGTGTCGGCGAACTTGCCCGGCACCGCGACGCTGCCTTCGCGCGACTCGGGCAGGACGACATGCGCCAGACCCGAGACGAGGGATGCGCGGTCGAGCAGCGCGACGCCGATGCACGAGCCGAGGCCCAGTGCGACGAGAACGTCGGCTTCGTGCCGGGATACGGCGATCTCGGCCATGCGTGCCATCAGCTCTGCCATCGGTTACGCGGCCTCCCCGAGACCGAGGCCGGCCAGGAGCAGGCCGACACCGTCGGCGCTGGGGACGAAGAGGACGCCGAACTTGCACTCCACGCCCTCGACCTGCATCTCGGAGTCGAGCAGGAGCGCGAGGTCGGTCTCGAGGGCACTCGAGGCGAGCGCGCTCGCGACGATCGCGCCCAGCATGTCGGCCAGGGCGACGGGCGGCGTGGGCTCGAGGTCGAGACCGGCCATCTGGCCCATGGCGCCCACGTAGGAGCTGCCGAGAATGTTCCCGACCTCGCCGAGGGCCGAGAGCGCCATCTCCGAGTCGGTCGGGTCGACGCCGAGGAGCGAGCACACGGTGGCCGCGCTCTCGGGATCGAAGAGCATGACGACCGTGGCGGTCAGGTCGCCGAAGACGCCGAGGACGACCGCCGTGACGGGGTCCTCGGGATCGCCGACCGCGTCGACCGCGTCGGCGAGATCCAGGGCCAGCGCCCGCGGCACCTTCAGGTCGACGGAGAGCCCGAGCATGCTCGAGAGCGCCGTCGCGGCCGTTCCCGAGCCGATGTTGGAGATCTCGCGCAGCCCGTCGAGCTGCATGTCGTTCAGTTCCATCTCACGCTCCTCATGCCGCGTTTGGAAGATCGGTCGCCGTCACCGCTCCGCGGCCTGCGCCACCGGCCTCGGCCAGGGCGTCGCAGTCCACGATCAGGCTGATCGTCCCGTCGGAGAGCACTGCGCCGCCCGACAGGCAACTCTGTGAACCAACTTCGGCAGGAAGCGGCCGCGTCACAAGCTCCCGCTGTCCGACGAGCCGCTCGACCACCAGCGCCAGGCGCCGCTCGGCGCCGCGCGCGATGACCACGAAGGATGCATCCGGAGCCGGGGCGTATCCGAGCGCCTCGGCCAGGTCGACCAGTGGCAGGACGCCGTCGGAGAGCACCAGCATCCGTTTGCCCGTGACCGAGCGCACCGTCTGGTCGGCGAGATTGACCGTGCGCTCGACCCGCTCGAGGGGGATCGCGAACGGCACGGTCTGCGACTCGACGAGCAGCGCGGGCATGATCGCGAGGGTCAGCGGCAGGCGCACCTGCACCGTCGTGCCGGCGCCCTTCACGGACGTCATGACAACGGCGCCGCCGAGGCTGCGAAGTGCGTTTCGGACGGCGTCCATGCCGACGCCGCGGCCGGAGATGTCGCTCGTGGTCTCGGCAGTCGAGAATCCGGCGGCGAACAGGAGCTCGATCGCGCGGGTCATGTCGATCGGGTCGTCGGGACCGATCAACCCGCGCTCGCGGGCCTTGGCGGCGATGTGGTCAGGGTCGATCCCGCGGCCGTCGTCGCGCACGGTGATGACGACGTTGCCGCCGGCCTGGCGGGCGGAGAGCTCGAGGACGCCCGTCGGCGGCTTGCCCGCCGCCTCGCGCTCGGCAGGTGTCTCGAGCGCGTGATCGAGCGAGTTGCGCACCAGGTGGACGAGCGGGTCGCCGAGCGCGTCGACGACCGTGCGGTCGAGCTCGGTCTCGCGGCCCGTCAGCACCAGGTCGACGTGCTTGCCCATCTTCGCCGACAGGTCGCGCACGAGCCGTGGGAAGCGCATGAACACGGCGTCGACCTCGATCATCCGCACCTGCATCACGAGCGCCTGCAGCGACTGGGAGCTGCGGGTGAGGTCGGCCACGGCCTCGGCGAGGCCTTCGACCTCTGCGCCGGCGGCGAGCGACTCGACCCGGGTGCGGTGCACCACGAGCTCGCCCATGTAGTGCATCAACTGATCGAGGCGCACGGCGTCCACCCGGACGGTGGCGGCGGTCGAGCGGGCGGCCGGCGCTGCGTGCACCGGCGCGGCGGGTGTGTCGGCGGGTGCCGGCGTGTCGGCGGGTGCCGGCGTGGCGCCGGCGGAGAGGGGGGCGTCGGCCGGCGGCGTGTCGGCGGCGGGAGCGGGGGTCTGCTGCGGTGCCGGCTGCGACTGGCTCTCGCGCTCGGTGACGGTCACGGACTGCAGGTCGGGCACTGCCCGGATGGCCTCTTCGAGCCGGGCGGGCTCGTGGTCGGTCGCGAGCCAGGCCTCGATGTGGGCGCCGGCGAAGCCGTCGATCTCGTCGGGGGTGGGTGAGCTCCAGATCGTCTCGCCGTGGTCGGCGATGGCGGCCAGCACCATGTAGGCGCGCACCGACGGCATCATCACGTCGGCCGTGAGCGCGCAGTGCACGTGCAGCAGCGGGACATCGCCGTCGTAGCCGGCGACCATCTCGGGCACCGCTGCGAGCGTGTGGACGGCGGGAGCCGCGACGTGCACAGCCGGAGCCGGATGGCCCACGAGCTTGCTCAGCCGCGCGATCAGCGCGGCCGGGTCGAGCTGCTCGTCGCCGTCGCGCTCGATGGACTCCACGGCCACCTCGAGGGCGTCGAGGCACTCGAGGAGCACGTCGATGACGCTGCGGTCGAGGCCCTCGGTGCGTCCGCGCAGGGTCTCGAACACGTCCTCCATCGTGTGCGTGAGCGCCGCCATCTTGGCGAAGCCCATCGTGCCGCTCATGCCCTTCAGCGAATGGGCGATCCGGAAGATCTCGTCGATCGTCGCGCTGTCGGACGGCGTCTCCTCGATCCGGATGATGGCGAGGTTCAGCGTCTGCAGGTGCTCGCGGCTCTCGGCCAGGAACATGCCGATGTACTCAGAGGTGTCCATCAGGCCTTCCGATAGATGAAGGGGTGGGAGCTCTCGAGGCCGAGGGCCTGAGGCGAGGACACGCGCTCGCTCGAGCCGATCATCAGGTAGCCGCCGGGCCGGAGCGCGCCCACCATCAGCTCGTGCAGCCGGTCGCGAACGGGCTCGGTGAAGTAGATGACGACGTTGCGGCACAGGATCAGGTCGAACCCGGTCGCAGGTGCGCGGTCGCGGAGCAGGTCGCCGGTGTCGAACTTGGTCAGCATCCGCAGCTCGGGCTTGGCGCGCCAGCCGCTGCCGTCGTGGTCGAACCAGCGCTCGAGGTCGGCCTTCGGCGCCGAGCGGGCGTCGTCGGCCGTGAACCGGCCCTCGCGTGCCTGGGCGACGATGCGGGGGTCGATGTCGGTGCCGCGGATCTCGACACGGCAGCCCGGCGCGACCTTGCGGCACACCGCTGCGAGCGTGTAGGCCTCGGCGCCGTAGGACGACCCGGCGCTCCAGGCGCGCAGCGAGCCGGTGCGGCAGAGCTCGGGCAGGATCGTCTTCTCGAGTCGCATCCACTGCTCGGGGTTGCGCCAGAGCTGCGAGACGTTGATCGTCATGCGGTCGAGGAATTCGTCCACGGCGGCCCGGTCGGACGTGAGGTGGGCGAGGTAGGCCGGCAGCTGGGTGATGCCCTTGCGGTCGGCGAACGAGCGGATCCGGCGCTCCATCTGCGGGCGCTTGTACTGGCCGAGGTCGATGCCGGTCAGCCGGCGCACGCCCTCACAGAAGTCGGTGTAGTCGTCGCGCGTGAATGCCGGGACGGACATCAGGCCGCCTCCGCCGCGATCGCCTCGTGCAGCTCGTTCAGAGGCAGCTGGTTGTCGGCCAGGCCGGCCTCGGCCACCGCGCGGGGCATCCCGTACACGGTGCAGGTGGACTCGGCCTCGACCAGGATCCGGCCGCCGAGGCGCTTCACCTCGCGGGCTCCGTCGAGGCCGTCCTTGCCCATGCCGGTCAGAACCACGAGGAGCAGGCGCTCGCCGTAGACGGCGGCCGCGTCGCGGATGGTGATGTCGGCGCGCGGGCGCAGACCGCCGATCTCGGGCTCATCGGAGAGGGTGACGAGTCCGCCGTCGCGCAGGCGCAGGTGATATCCGCCGGGGGCGATCAGCGCCGTCGACGGCATGATCCGCTCGCCGCCCTGGGCCTCGCAGACCGTCAGCCCGGAGGCGTTGTCGAGCCGCGCCGCCAGCGATGCGGTGAACCCGGGAGGCATGTGCTGGACGATCACGGCGCCCTTCCCGAGCGTCGCGGGGAGTGCGGGGATCAGGCTGGCTAGAGCCTTGGGGCCGCCGGTCGAGCAGGCGATCACGACGGCGCGGGAGCGGGCGGATGCCGGCGGCGCGACAGGTCTCGGCGCGGGCCGGGCGGCGGGCGTCGCGCTGGGGAGGGCGAAGCGCGGCCGCCGCGACAGGGCGGCGAGGCACATCTTGTCGTAGAGCTCACGGAAGAAGGCGGGTGCAAGCGCGCTTCCGGTCGGCTTGGCGACCAGCTCGACGGCGCCTTCGGCCAGGGCGTCCACGGCGCGGGCGCCATGCGCCGGCGAGAAGGCGGAGACGACCACGACGGCAACGGGCGACCCGATCCGGCGCAGCTCGCGCAGGACGCCGATCCCGTCCTTGCCCGGCATGGCGAGGTCGAGCGAGAGCACATCGGGGCGGTGCTTCGCGCAGAGTGCGAGCGCCTCATCGCCGTCCCGGCCGACGCCCACGACCTGCGCTCCGCGCTCGGTCAGCGCGTCGCTGATGAGCCGGCGCATGAAGGCCGAATCGTCGGCGACGACGACGCGAATGGACTTGGCGGATGTGGAGGTCGGGACGGTCATGGGCGGACTGTCTCGTTATCGGCAGCGCGGCGCCCGAAATGCAGGGCTGCGGCCGCTGTGGGAGCGGATACCAGATAGTGGGGAGGCCGGCGGGGCCGCCACGCAAAACGGGGCCTGGCCCCGGTTCCTGAAGAACCGGGGCCAGGCCCCGTGGGCGTGCGCGTGCTGGCAAGTGCTACGCGGCGATCTGGACGCCCGCGAAGAGGCCGTCAGGGTTCAGCAGGATGGCGAGCCGCTCGCCGACCTTGGCGACGGCCTCCACGTAGGCGGATTCGGCCGTCGGGACGTTCTCGAGCTGCTCGGCGCTGACCGTCAGCACCTCGGCGACGTCGTCGACGATCACGCCGGCGGTGCCCACGGCGGTTTCGACGATCACGATCTTCGCGGCCTCGGGGCGCTCGTGCGCGAGCCCGAGCCGTTCGGCCAGGTCGCACACCGGCACGATCTTGCCGCGCAGGTTGATGACGCCGCGGATCCAGGTCGTCTGCGAGGCGACGCTGCGGGGCTCCGTGTAGCGGATGATCTCCTGCACACGGGTGATCGGGAGCGCGTACTCCTCGCATCCAAGCGAGAAGATGACGAGCTGCCGCGTGGTCTCTTCGGTGGACATCAGGCCTCCAGCAGACGGTTGATATCCGTATAGTCGGCGCTGCCGTTGCCAAATGAAGGCGGCGCACTTGGAGGATCGACAACAGCGACCACGCCACCGCTGCGATCTGCCATCAGCTCGATCAGCCGCTGGTCGGTATCCACGGCGGCGGTGGCCTCGGCGGCGGGCTGGCGCAGGAAGGCGTCGATCTGCGGCACCTTGGTGATGGCATAGTCGACGCCGGCATCGGCCCCCGGGCTGTACGCGCCGATCGTGATCAGGTCCTCCTTGGCGCGGTAGGCGGCGAGCGTCTCGCGCAGGGCGGCCGCGGCGGCCTGCACGCTCGGGCTCGTGACCTCGGTCGCAAGCCGCGAGACGGACTGCAGAATGTCGATGGCCGGGTAGTGATTCTTGTGCGCGAGGGAACGCGAGAGCACACAGTGGCCGTCGAGGATCGAGCGCACCGTGTCGGCGATCGGCTCGTTCATGTCGTCACCCTCCACGAGCACGGTGTAGAGGCCCGTGATCGACCCGCGCCCCGACGTGCCGGCGCGCTCGAGCAGCTGTGGCAGCATTGCGAACACGCTCGGCGTGTAGCCGCGCGTGGCGGGGGGCTCGCCGATCGCAAGCCCGACCTCGCGCTGGGCGATCGCAAGCCGCGTGACCGAGTCCATCATCAGGAGCACGTCGGCGCCCGAGTCGCGGAAGTGCTCGGCGATCGTCGTCGCCACGAGCGCCGCCTTGATGCGCA
>DASXZF010000080.1:0-7041 GCA_036502065.1 Gaiellales bacterium | reverse complement strand
CGGCCCGATCGGCGAGGCGACGCAGGAGGGCGCCGGGGCGGTGCGGGTCGACGACCTCGCCGCCGCGGTTCATGCGCGCGACCATCGCGTGTTCGCCGGCCGGCTCGACCGGAGCAGGCTCGGCCCCGTCCAGCGCACGATCGCGCGGATGGTGCGCTCCTCTCGCTGTGTCGCCGTTCGGTTGCAAGATAACCGGCCGAACCGCCTGACCATCACACGGGAAACCCGTGCTCGAAGATCGGTGCGCCCCCGGATGTGCCTCGGCACGCCGGCGCCGATTACCGAGGTTGAAGCACCCACCGCCCGCTGTTCGCGGACGACCCCGGCATGACCCGGGGCTCCGGGGTTCGACTCCCCGGCGGCGGTCATCTTCGGCGGCGCCCGCAGCGGTAGGGTGGCGGCACGTGCACGAGCCGCGCCGACACCTCGAGCGGATCGATTGGAGCCCGAACCCGAATCGGCCGCCCGATCTGGAGAGCTGGCCGTTCACGATCCCCGCCGTCGCTCAGCTCGTCGCGGACGGCGGCGTCGAGATCCCGCCCGGCATCACATTCGTGGTGGGCGAGAACGGCAGCGGGAAGAGCACGCTCGTCGAGGCGTTCGCCGCCGCCTATCCCCGGCGCGGGTTCGCGTCGGACCACCTCGACCACCTCGGCCCGGGCGCGAGCGCCGAGGACTCGCCGCTGCGCTGGCACATCCGCGCCCGCACGCACCCCCAGGCATCGCCCGCGGGGTTCTTCCTGCGCGCCGAGGCGATGCACGGCTATCTGAGCGACATAGACCAGAACCCCTCTCAGGCGCGGGCCTTCGGCGGCGAGTCGCTCTCGACCCAGTCGCACGGCGAGTCCTTCCTGGCCGTCCTGCGCCACCGCTTCGCGCACGTCGGCGTCTTCTTCATGGACGAGCCCGAGGCGGCGTTCTCGTTCCGCTCGTGCCTCGCGCTGCTCGCCCTGCTCGACGAGATGCGGGCCGAGGGCAGCCAGGTGATCGTCGCCACGCACTCGCCCCTGCTCGTCTCGCTGCCCGGCGCGACGCTGCTCGAGGTCGGCGAGTGGGGTCTGCGCCGCGCGTCGAGCCCGGACGAGCTCGAGCTCGTGCAGTCGTGGCGGACGTTTCTGCAGCACCCCGACCGCTATCTGCGGCACCTGCTCTCGGGCTGATTCCGCTCAGGGGTGGATGACGACCGGCGTGCCGGGCCGCAGGGCGCGCTTAAGGATCCAGAGCGCCGATGCCGAGACGCGCAGGCAGCCGGCGCTCGCCGGCGTGCCGATGCTGGCGGGGTCGTTCGTGCCGTGGATGGCGAGCTGGTCGCCGCCGGTCCAGCCGGGCGGGAGGTGGGGCTGGTGTCCGGACAGGCCGAACGCGTACCAGCCGTACGGCCCCGAGGGGTCGCCGGTCGAGATCGGGTCGGTGACGCTGAAGTGGCCGGTGGGGGTGGGGGAGTCGGCGGCGCCGACGGCGGCGGCGAAGCTCCGAATCACGCGGCGGCCGTGCATCAGCATGACGCGGCGCCGCGACAGGTCGGCCTGCACCCAGGTCAGCGTGTGGACGACGCGGTGGCCCTTCATCCACACCCAGCCGGTGCGGCCGTTGGGCGTCCACGGCAGCACGACCCGCGCCCATCGGTGGTCACGGCTCTGCGTGAGCGCCCAGAGCCAGGTGGGCGTGCCGAGCGGCGTCTCGCCCGGCAGGCGGCCGACGATGCGGCCTCCCGGCGCGGCCCGCACGACCGTGCCCGCCGACTCGTCCAATAGCGTGAAGGTGTGCGCCTTTGCCCGCCTGGGAGGACGACCGCCGGACTCGGCACGGACCGCCGCTGCAACCACCCCGACGCGCGTGGTCTTCAGCGGCATGGCCAGCGCGGAAGGCGCGGCGACGAGGGCCATTGTGGCCAGGAGCAGGGCAATTCGCAGACGCATGGACGGCTCTCATCGGCACGCCCTCGGTGTGGCTTGAGTCAGAGACCTCGCTCCTTTCGGGCTACAGAATCCGGTGGTTGCGGCCGATACAGGCGAAAGACTCCGCGTCCCTCCCAAGGAGCACCCTCGTGAAGCGATCTTCTGGAATTTTCGGGCTGGCCACCCTGGCGCTTGCGGTGCCCATCGCCTTTTCGGCCTACCGCCTGACGCGGCCGCGCAACTACACGCAGACCCGCGAGTTCAGGGCGCTGGCCGGTGGCTATCTCATTTAGCCGCCGAAAAGGCGGCGCAGACGAGTCCACGGGCTTCCTGACCCGGCCGGTCGACGACCCGATGCTCGAGCGCACCGAAGCTGCGCTGCGCCGGGTGCAGGCCGCCGCGTCGCCGCAGCAGGCCGCAATCCTCGCCGCCGAGGCGCTGCCCGAGCTCACCGGTGTCGACTGGGCGGCGTTCTCGCCCGCCGAGACGGCGGCCAACCGGGCACACGCGTTCCTGGCCTGTGCCGCACTCGCCGACGGGTGCGTCTACTCCCAGGGCGAGCCTGCCACCGTGGCCGCGGTGCCCGTGATGGCCGCCAAGACGCCGGTCGGCGTCATCCTGATGGGCCGCAAGGCCGGGCTCTGCACGCCGCAGCTGCGAACCGCGGCGCTGTTCGCCGAGCATGCCGGCGGGGTTGCTGCGAGCATGCCGCTCGCGCAGACCGCCTGACCCGCGCGACCGCTCTCAGCCTTCGGCGACGCTCTCGGAGCGCGCCTGGCGCTCGAGCCCGCGTCGAAGCGCGCTGATCAGATCCTGCGGCGAGGCGCCCTCGTCGACCTGCGGCTCGGCCTCGACGATCGGCCGGCAGGTCTGGCAGAACGGGGCCGTCAGGTCGTCGCGGCGGTCGTCGGGGATCGGGTGGCGCATGAACCATTCGCCCGGCGCGATCGAGCCGCCGCACGAGTGGCACGAGACCGTGAGCGAGTCGAACACCTGGGGCTGTCCGGGCTGAACGCGTCCGAGGGTGCTCTTGCGCGCGTCGCGATCGCCCACCTCGGTGAGATGCCCGCGCGAGATCGCCCTGTTGCTGTGGTGCTCTGCCACCTGGTGCCGCCTGTGAAACGCCGGTCACGGCCGGAGTCGGATACGAGGCTACACCGTTGAGGGCCGCAACGCTACCGGACGCCGTGCGCGCGCTCTGGCTACGCTGCGCACCAATGGGACGGCTCGACGGAAAGAGGGCGCTCATCACCGGCGGCGCGTCGGGGATCGGGCGGGCGACGGCGGAGCTCTTCCTCTCCGAGGGCTGCACCGTCGTCATCGCCGACATCAACGAGGGCACGATCGCGGAGACGCTCGCGGCCGCGGGCGACGGAGCGGCGATCTCGGCGGTGCACGGAGATGTCTCGAGCATGGCCTCGGCGAAGGGCATGGTCAACGAGGCGGTGCGCCGGCTCGGGAGGCTCGACATCCTCGTCTGCGCGGCCGGCATCACCAGCCGCTCGCGCATCTCGCACCTCTCCGAAGAGGAGTTCGACCGTGTGATCGGCGTCAACCTGAAGGGGATCTACACCGTCGTCTCGGCCGCCCTCCCGGCGCTTCGGGCCGACGGCGGGGCCGCCGTCGTCACGGTCGGCTCCGAGATGGGCCTCGTCGGCGAGCCGAACGCGCCCGTCTACAACGCGAGCAAGGCCGCCGTGATCAACTTCACCCGCTCGATCGCGCTCGACCTGATCCGCGACAACGTCCGTGTGAACACGATCTGCCCCGGCATCACCCAGACGCCGCTGCTCGAGGAGGAGCTGCGCACCGCGGAGGATCCGGAGGCGACGCGGCAGGAGTTCGCGACCTGGGCGCCGATCGGGCGCACCGCCGATCCTGTCGAGCAGGCGCGCGGGATCCTGTTCCTCGCGACCGACGAGAGCTCGTTCGCGGTCGGCTCGTCGCTCGTGCTCGACGGCGGCTTCACCGCCCGCTGAGCGGGCCGCGCGCGGTCAGCCAGGCGAGCACCTCGCCCGCGTGCCGGTTGGGCGGGAAGATCGGGTAGAACGCGTGCACGATCCGGCCGCGCTCGGCCACGAGCGTGATCCGGCGCAGGTACGTGACGCCCTGCAGCTCGAACGTCGGCAGCCGCAGCGCGTCGCGCAGGCGAAGCCCGGGATCGGCGAGCACCGGGAACGGCATGTCGTTTCGCTCGGCGAAGGCGACCTGCTCGCCGAGCGGCTGGCCGGAGAGCCCGGCGACGCGTGCTCCCAACGCCGCGAGCTCGGCGGCGTGGTCACGGAAACCGCACGACTCGGGGGTGCAGCCGCGCGCCCCCGGGAACGCGTCCCAGCCCTCGACGAGCGGCTCGCCCGGCGTGCCGGTCTTCGGATACACGTAGACCACCGCCCGTCCGGCGGCCAGCTCGGCCAGGTCGACCGGCCCCTGCGAGGAGGCGAGCACGAGCGCCGGCATCTGCATGCCCGGCAGGTGGTCGGCGGCGCCGTCGTCGGCCGGGACGGGCAGGTTCGGCGGCAGCTGCATGAAGTCGGTGCCCACGTGAGGGACTCTACGTCGCTAGTCTCGGGCGCCGATGTCCGGTCTTCCCGCGGAGTTCGTGTCGCTCGTACTGCTCGCCGCGACGCTCGGCTTCGCGGTGCTGCGCCCGCGCGGGTTGCCGGAGGCGGTGGTGGCGGTGCCCGCCGCTGCGGTGGTGCTCGCCCTGGGGATGCTCTCGTTCCATGAGGCGCGGGCCGAGGTGCGCAGCCTTGCGCCGACCGTGGCGTTCCTGGCGGCCGTGCTCGTGCTGGCAGAGCTGGCCGACCGCCACGGCCTGTTCCACGCCCTGGGCGGCTGGATCGCGGCCGGGTCGCGGGGCTCGCCGGTGCGCCTGCTCGCGCTCGTGTTCGCGATCGCGGGGCTCGTCACGGCCGTGCTCAGCCTCGACGCGACGGTCGTCCTCTTCACGCCGGTCGTCTTCCGGACGGTGGCGCGGCTGCGGCTGCGATCGAAGCCGCACGTCTACGCCTGCACCCACATGGCCAACTCGGGCTCGCTGCTCCTGCCCGTGTCGAACCTGACGAACCTGCTCGCCTTCAAGGCCAGCGGCCTCTCGTTCGCCCGTTTCGGCGCCATCATGGCGCTGCCGTGGATCGTCGCCATCGCGGCGGAGTGGGTGGTGATGCGGCGGTTCTTCACGTCGGATCTGGTCGGCCGGGGCACCGTGCCGCGCGAGCGGATCGAGGCGCCGCGGTTCGCGCTGGCCGTGATCGCGCTCACGCTGGTCGGGTTCTTCGTCACCTCGGTGGCCGGGATCAGCCCGGCCTATGCGGCGCTCGGCGGCGCGCTCGTGCTCGGCGTCCCGGCGCTGGCGCGCAGCCGGATCTCGGTTCGCGAGGTGGGAGCGGCGCTCGACGTCCCGTTCCTCGCGTTCGTGTTCGGCCTGGGCGTGATCGTCGCGTCGGTGTCGGCGCACGGCCTCGAGTCGGCGCTTGCGCGGATCGTGCCCGGCGGCGACTCCCTGCTCGCGCTGCTCGCCATCGCCTTCCTGGCTGCGATCGTCGCCAACGTCGTGAACAACCTGCCGGCGGTGCTCCTGCTACTGCCGATCGTCGTGGGCACGGGGCCGGGGCCGGTGCTGGCGCTCCTGATCGGCGTGAACGTCGGCCCCAACCTGGCCTACGTGGGCTCGCTGGCGACGCTGCTCTGGCGCCGCATCCTCCAGCACCACGGCGTCGACCCCTCCACGCTCGAGTTTCTGCGCCTGGGCGCGATCACCGTGCCGATCACGCTCACGGCGGCCACGCTCGCCCTGTGGATCTCGCTGCGCGTGGTGGCATGATGGCGCACATGCGGGCGGTGATCTGGATCGTGGAGGGCACCTGGCAGGGCTGCATCGACGTGGCGTTGGGCATCCTCCCCGGCGACGCCGAGGTGGTGCTGCTGCACGCCGGGTCGGCCGACGCGCAGCAGGCGGCCGAGGCGGCGAGCGCCGGCCTGCTCGGCCGTCACCGGCCGGGCCGCGGCGGGCCAGGTCTGGTGCAGGTCTCAGACGAGGAGGCGGAAGGGTTGCTCACTGCGGCCGAGCAGCGCCTGGGTCGCGGCGAGCTTCGGCGCGTGCGCGTCGGAGGCCGGGTCGAGCGGGCCGTCGTCGAAGCCCTCGCCGACGGCGTCGACGTGCTCGTCTGTGCCCGCGACGGTGACCGCTCGCGGCTCGGCCCGCACAGCCTCGGGCCGGCCACCCGCTTCGTCGTCGACCACGCGCCGTGCACCGTCGTTCTGGTCTGGCCCGACGAGACGCCGGACGTCGGCTCGATCCCGCCGCCGCCCCACCACGAGCGGCCACATCACCACGGCCCGCCGCACTCGCCACCCAGGCACACCTGACCCCCGTTCCTCGCCGTCCGGCCAGTCGGCGCGCTGCGGAACGAGTGCTCGCCGTGGATACGGGACCGGGAGCCGAGCTGCCGCCGGGCCTCGCCGTGGTCGGCGAGTGGTGGTAGCTTCGACATATGGTCAACATCCACGCGACCTTCCCGTTCGGACTCGTCGTTCTCACCTTCTTGGTCAGCGGCTACTTCGTGCCGACGATCGTCGCCGCCGCTCGAGGCCGGGGGGTGCTGGGCGTGTTCCTCGTCAACCTGGTGTTGGGCTGGACGTTCCTCGGCTGGTTGTTCGCCCTCTGGATGGCAGCGCGCGAGAACGACAGGCGCGCCGTCTCCTACCAGTAGTGGACGGACCAGAGCGGGGGTGCCATGTCTCGCGGCGATGACGGCCGGTTGGCTCTGTGAGAGCGGGGGCGGCAGGATTCGAACCTGCGACCGTCAGCTTAGAAGGCTGCTGCTCTATCCCCTGAGCTACGCCCCCCGATTTGAATCTGGCAAAGGCCTTCCGGCGTGTTTGCCGCGTGCCATGCCTTCTTAGTTCACACCTGACCCTTTGTTCGCGCCTACCTCCCTGCGGAACTCGGGACGGCCAGCGTGGTCGAGGCCGGGCGCGGCATCTAGGCCGACTCACGGACGGGGCGTTCGTTGCGCGCGACCTTCGTCCCTGTGCCGACCCGCTCCGACACTCTGGCAAACCGCTCGACATCAAGAAGGTAGTGACCTGCCCACTCGATAAAGGGCCGCCTCAACAGCGTGTCAGCTTCGATCTCGAATAC
>DASXZF010000079.1:0-6888 GCA_036502065.1 Gaiellales bacterium | reverse complement strand
AGGCCGACGAGAGCAGGCTGCCCCAGAGCGTCATCGGCCCGGGCAGCACGCCCACCACCCGCCACGCGAGCGGATAGAGCGGAGAGAAGGCGGCGGCGTTGCCGTGGCCGATGGCCGGGTCGTAGCCGTGGTCGGCGATCCAGCGGTACCAGACGGCGTCCCACTGGCCGAGCGGCGCGAAGAACGCGTGGTAGGAGACGCCCGACTGGCGAGGCACGCGCGCCGTCCACCCCGCTGCGGCGATCAGCCCGTACACCGCCACCCGGCTGGCGACGAAGACGGTGAGCGGATAGCGCAGCGTTCCGAGCAGGGCGCGGGCTCCGAGGCGCGGCGGCTGCGGCTCGGGAGCCGCGCTCGTCTCGACGAGCGTGTCGCTCACTCCGGCCATCCCAGCCGCCGCCACAGCGCCCGCATGCCGAACACGGCCACTGTCGCGTAGATGCCGCCGATGATCAGGTCGATCACGTAGTGGTTGGCCGTGTAGACGACGGCGATCGACTGCACGATCGGGTAGAGCACGCCGAAGCCCGTCACCCACCACCGCCAGCGCGTGTTCCAGGCGAGCATCACGACGGTGAGGAACACGAGCATCGCGTACCCCTCGTGGAGCGAGGGGATGGCGGCGTAGTTGTTGCCGGAGACGAGGTGGTAGAGCGGGCCGGAGTCGGTCGGAAGCGGCGAGTCGGAGGCCTGCACGCTCGCGGGGCTTGCGAGCGGCGGGATGAGGCCCTTGGCGGCCGCGGCCCACGGCGGGGCGGCCGGGAAGAGCCAGAACGTGAACGCGCCGGCGTAGGAGAGCGCGAGCAACGTCGCGGCGAAGCGGTAGTAGAGCGCGCGCCGCTTCAGCCACAGGAAGAAGGCGAGAGTGGGCGGGACGATGAAGTGGATCCTGGTCATCGACGAGAGGAACTCGTCGTACCACTGCAGGTGCCCGGTCCACATCCAGTTCTGGAGCACGACCGTGGGGATGTGGCCGAAGAACAGGAACTTCTCGGCGTCGATCTGCGGCTGGTAGTAGGGGCTGGGGTTTAGGGTGTGCGCGATTCCGCGAGACTCCTCGTACAGCACGATCAGCGCCACGAAGGGGACCCAATCGAGCAGAAACCGGCGGCCCCGCCCGATCACGAGGGCGGGAGCCAGCAGCACGAGCAGGTAGCGGTCGGGAGTCAGCGAGAGCCCGAAGGTGAGCACCTGCGCGAGCAGCGCGATCGCGAACGCGACGCCGGCCAGGATCGCGGTGGGCCGGTCGATGCCGCGCCGGGGTGGCCCCCAGCGCTCGCCGTCGCCGCCGCCATGGCGCTCGCTGTGGCCGTCAGACTCCCCTTCCTCTCGACCCCGCTCACCGCCGACGAGGGTGGGTACGCCGAGGTCGCGCGCCTGTGGAGCCGCGGCGCCGGCCTCTACCAGGGTGCCTGGGTCGATCGCCCGCAGGGCCTGCTGCTCGTCTTTCGGGCGATGCTCCATATCGATGGCGGCTCCGCGGAGGCGTTGCGAGCGCTGGCGGCTGTCGCGGCGGCGCTTGTCGTAGCTGCCACGATGGTCGTGACCGCCAGGCTGGCGGGGAGGATACCCGCAACCATCGCAGGGCTGACGATGGCAACCGTCGGCGGGTCGCCGTTTATTGAATCGTTCACATTGTCGGGCGAGCTCCTGGCGTCGGTGCTGGCGGTCGTCTCGCTGCTCGCCTTCGTCGTCTACCTCGAGCGCGGGTCGCTGCGCTGGCTGCTCGTCGCGGGCCTCTTGACGGGCTGCGCGGTGCTCGTGAAGCAGTCCGCGTTCGACGCGGGCGCCGCTGCGGCCGTGTATCTGGTGTGGACGCGCCGACGGGCGGGCATCGTGCCGGCAGCGGCGCTCGTGGCCGCGGCGTTCGTGCCCGTCGTCGTCGCCGCGCTCTCGGCGCCGAGCTTCCACGACTGGTGGTACGCGATGGTCACCTATCGCGACCAGGCCGACTCGATCCTGACCGGCTCGTTGCACGAGCGCCTCGATCAGGCGCGGGCATCGCTCGGGCCGGCGGCCAAGGGCCTGGGCGTGCTCGCGCTGGTCGCCGCGCTGGGCTGGCGGCGCTGGCCGCTCCTGGGCGTGCTGTGGCTCGCGTTCGCCATGCTCGGCGTGCTCGGCGGCGGCAACTTCCACAACCACTACTACCAGCAGATGGTGCCGCCGCTCGCGCTGCTGGCCGGCATCGGCGGCGCGGCGCTCGTCCGCGATCGCAGCCGGCCGGCGCTCGCGCTCGTCGGGGTCGCGCTCGCGGTGACCGTCGCCTACACGGCGCCGCTCTGGTTCGACTCGCCGACGGCCCAGGCGAAGACCGTCTTCCCGTCCGATCCGCACCTGCAGACCGACGCCGCGGTCATCCGCTACGTCCGTGCGCACACGCGTCCGGGCCAGCGCATCTTCGTGATGTGGGCGGCGGCCGACATCTACTACCTGTCCGACCGCGAGCCGTCGTTCCGCTACATGTGGTTCCGGAACATCCAGGCCATCCCGGCCGCGCTCGGCCAGGCGCGGCGGATGCTCTCGGGCCCGCGGCCGCCTGTGCTCGTCGTCGAGATCGACTCGCCGGGCTCGATGGACGCGAGCGGCGCAACGGCCCGCATCCTCGCCAGCCGGTACCGGCTGGCGGCAACAGTCGAGGGCGTGCCGGTCTACGCGCCGCGAGGCGGGTAGTCTGGCGCCGATGCACGCCGACGCCCACGCCGAGCGGTACGTGCGGCTCGGCCTCCAGCTCGGCCGTCACGCCGACGACATCGTCGACACCTACTTCGGCCCGCCCGAGCTGGCGGCTGCGGTGGACGCCGCGGCGCCCGTGGAGCCCGCCGCGCTGGCCGCTTCGGCGCGGGCGCTCCTGGGCGAGCTGGAAGACGGCTGGCTGCGCGACCAGGTGGTGGGGCTTTCGGCATACGCCGGCGTGCTCGCGGGCGAGTCGCGGCCGTACGCAGACGAGGTCGAGGCCTGCTATCAGCTGCGGCCGACGCGCACCGACGAGGCCGTCTTTGCCGGCGTGCACGGGCGGCTGGAGGAGCTGCTCCCGGGGGCGGGCACGCTCCACGAGCGCTATGACGCGTTGCGGCGATCGGCCTTCGTGCCCGCCGAGCGGGTCGAGCAGGTGGCGGGCGAGGCGATCGCGGCGGCCCGCGCCTGCACGCGCGACCTGGTCGATCTCCCCGAGGGCGAGGCGGTCGACCTCGAGATCGTCCACGACGTGCCGTGGCTCGGGTACTGCCGCTACGTCGGCGGCCTGCGCAGCCGGATCTCGATCAACGGCGACCTGCCGCTCTCGGTGATCGACCTGATCCGGCTCGTCATCCACGAGACCTACCCCGGCCACCACGTCGAGCGCTGCCTGAAAGACGAGCTGCTCGTGCGCGAGCGCGGCCTGCTCGAGGAGACGATCGTCCTGCTGCCGACGCCGCAGTCGGTGATTGCCGAGGGCATCGCCTCGATCGCGCCGTCGGTGCTGCTCGACCGCGCGCCGGACGCGTTCGCACGCGTTGCGGAGGCGGCCGCGATCGACATCGACTTCGCGCGCGCGGTCGCCGTCGAGTCGGCGCTCGAGCCCTGCCGGTGGGCCGAGGTAAACGCCGCGCTGATGCTCTACGAGGACGGAACCGGCGAGGACGAGGTGCGCGCCTACCTCGAGCACTGGGGCGTCCTCGACGCCGAGCTCTCGGCGCACGTGGTGCGGTTCCTGCGCGGGCCGAGGTCGGGGGGCTACATCATCTGCTACCCGGCGGGCCGCGAGCTGTGCGACGCCTACGTCGCGGGCGACCCGGCCCGCTACCGCCGCCTGCTCTCGGAGCAGGTACGGGTCGGCGAGCTGCTGGCGGCGGCGCCCTAGTCGGCGCAGGCAGTCTGGATCAGGCGGACGACCATCTCGAGCCGGCGATCGAGCGTGGCCACCTCGATCCACTCGGCCTCGGTGTGGTCGTCACCACCGACCGGGCCCAGGCCGTCGAGCGTCGGGATGCCCCATGCGCCCGTCCAGCAGCCGTCCGACACGCCGCCGGAGAGCTCCGAGCCGATGTCGAGGCCAAGGTCGCGGGCATGGCCGAGCGCGGCCGCGAGCAGGTCGGCTGCGAGCGGCATCGGCGGCCACGTGCCGCGGTCCGAGAGCTCCATCGACACGCCGTCGTACGGGCTCTGCCGCTCGAGCTCGGCCGCTGCCAGCTCGAGATCGGCGGCGACGCTCGAGCGGATGTCGATCGTCGCCCGGGCCGTGCCGGGGAGCGTGTTCGCGGAGTCGCCGCCCGCGACCGTCGTGATCACCGAGGTCATCTCGGGGCGGCCGTCGGTCAGGCCCTCGATCCGCAGCACCTCGCGCGCCAGCGCCGAGACGGCGCTTCGGCCGCGGGCGGTGTCGGCGCCGGCATGCGCAGCGCGGCCGTGCAGGTGCAGCGTGCGCCAGAGCGCGCCCTTGCGCGCCGAGACCAGATCGCCGTTTCGGCGTCCGCACTCGAACACGAGCGCCGCGGCGGCGCCGCGCGCATGGTCGGCCGCGGCGGGGGCGCGCAGGCGCACCTCCTCGTCGGCGCACACGAGCAGGCGCAGCTCCGAGAAGGGCCGCTGCGGTGCGGCGGCGAGCCGCTCCATCGCCATCGCGGCGAGCACCAGCCCGCCCTTCATGTCGGCGACGCCGGGACCGGTGCAGCGGTCGCCGTCGCGTTCGAAGCGCCACCGGGCGGTCGTGCCGGCCGGAAAGACGGTGTCGGGATGGCCGAGCAGGGCCACCGCCGGGCCGCCGTCGCCGCGAAGCGTCAGGATCAGGCTGCGCGCGGGGTTGTCGGGCTCGTCCACCCACGTCTGCGTGGCGCCCGCGGGCGTGAGCCAGGCCGCGACCTGCTCGGCCACGCCCTCCTGCTCGGTGCCACACGATGGCGAGTCGGTGTCGACGAGCGCCTGCAGCCGGGCGCAGAAGACATCGGTGGGCGAGACGGCCAAGGCGCGCGTGACTCTACCGGTCCGCACCAATAGGGGTCTGACCCCTTTTGGTGCGTCGCTACGCTTCGCCCATGGCGGCGGTGCTTGAGCGGGGGTTCGTGAGGGCGAGTGGGCCCGATGCCGTCGCCTACCTGCAGAGCATGGTCTCAAACGACGTCGAGGCGATCGCACCGGGCGGCGGCGTCTACGCGCTCCTGCTGACTCCCAAGGCGCGGGTCATCGCCGACCTCGAGGTGTTCCGCACCGGCGCCGACCTCGTGCTCGCCTGCCCGCCGGAGACGGCGGAGGGCGTGCTCGGCACGCTCCTGCGGGCGCGGTTCCGCAAGAAGGTCGTGCTCGAGCCGGCCGACTACGCGCTCGTCTGGGGCGACGCCGACGGCGCCCTGGCCGAGCTGGCGACGCCCGTCGGCGTCGAGCGGCTGCTCGAGGCTGCCCCCGCCAACGGGGCCACATCCGCCGTGGGCTGGGAGCTGGCTCGGATCGAGGCCGGTGTGCCGCGGTTCGGGCACGAGTTCGACGCCGACTCGATGCCGGCCGAGGCCGGCCTCGAGGAGCGCGCGATCAGCTTCACGAAGGGCTGCTACCCCGGCCAGGAGCCGGTCGCGCGGCTGCACTACCGCGGCCACGCCAACCGCGGCGTGCGCGGGGTGCGGTTCGCGGCTGCCGCGGCCGCGCCGGGGACGCCCGTCACGGTCGACGGCGCCCAGGTGGGCAAGATCACTTCGGTGGTCGAGTCGCCCCGGTTCGGCCCGATCGGCCTTGCCGTCCTGCGCCGCGAGGTGGCCGACGGCGCGGCCGGCGACGCGGGCGGCATCGCCCTCACGGTGTCAGCGCTGCCGTTCTCGTAGCCGGCCGCTACTGCTCCCAGGCGCCGACCTCGTAGACGGCGCCCGGCGTCGCCCCGACCACGATCAGCGTTGTCGGCGAGGCGGTCGACTCGATCGTGCGCCTCACGGCCGGCTCGCACGCGATCATGCCGCCTGCGGCCACGGTGACGCGCTCACCGTCGAGCGTCGCCGCGACCTCGCCGGCGTGGACGAAGTAGAGCTCCTGCTGGCCCGACTCGGCCTCGTCATGCTCCGGGATCAGCACCTTGCCGGCGTCCTTCGTGACCGCGTTGATGCCGTAGGCCGTGATCCCGAAGTGGTGGCGCACCGACTTCCACGTCTGCGGCCAGTCCGGCTTCACCGGCGGGATCGCGTCGACGTCTGCGACCTTCCACCCGCCTCCCTCCGCTGCGAAGCTCATGCGAATCCTCCTCGTCGTGGATCCGCGAGCCTACTCCCCGGAGAACTCCATGATCTGAAGGCCGCGGTGGCGGAAGCCCTGCTTCGTGTAGAAGTCGGGGATCCCGAGCTCGCGGTCGTCGGGGGTGACGCGCAGCTCGATCGACTCGATGCCGCGCCGGCGGCACTCGTCGACGGCGTTTCGCAGCAGGCTCGCCCCCAGGCCGCGACCGCGGGCCGAGGGCTGCACCCAGATCTCCTCGATCTCGGCGCTCGCCCCGCCGCTCGCGGAGATGCGGATCGTCGTCGTCGCCACCGCCGCCGCGTCGCCGGCGAGCGTGAAGAAGCCGCGGCCGGGGTCGTAGAGGATCGCCTCGACGTTCTGGCGCAGATGGTTCACCTCGCGCCCCTCGTGGCTGAAGAAGGCCTTGAGGAGCCGCGTCACCACCGCGGCGTCGTCGGGATTCGCGATCCGGGTCGGCACCGTCACGCCGGCACCCCGCAATGCTCGACGGCGGCGAGCGCGAGCGCCTGCGCGCAGGTGACCAGGTCGTCGACGGGCACGTACTCGTCGACGGTGTGCGCCCAGGCGATGCTGCGCGGGCCGTACCCGATCGAGGGCGTGCCTCCGAACCGGGTGAAGGTGGCGGCGTCGAACCACGAGTCGAGGCCGCCCAGGACGCCCGGCTGCCCCGCCCGCTCGGTCGCGCGCAGCATCGTC
>DASXZF010000078.1:0-24234 GCA_036502065.1 Gaiellales bacterium | reverse complement strand
CACGCCCACCCGGGTCACGAACGCCTGCGATGCCCCCGCCGCGACGATGATCGTGCCCGCGATCAGCAGGTAGCTGACGCCGGCTTTGAGCGGCGAATAGCCGAGCACCTGCTGCATGTAGAGCGAGAGCAGGAAGAACATCGAGAAGATCGACGCGCCCAGGAGCAGGCCGACGACGTTCGCCCCCGTGAGCGAGCGCAGGCGGAAGATGCTGAACGGCAGCAGCGGCGCCTTCGCCCGCAGCTCGATCGCGACGAAGGCCGCGAGCAGCACGAATGCGGCGATCAGGGCCGCGAGCACGAGCGCCGACGTCCAGCTGTGCGAGTCGGTCGAGACCAGGCCATAGACGAGCAGCGTCAGCCCGCCGGTCACGGCCACGGCGCCCAGCAGGTCGAAATTGCGCGACTCGGTCTCGACCCGGCTCTCGTCGAGGAAGCGCGGCGCCGCCAGGAAGACGAGCGCCCCGACGGGCACGTTGATGAAGAAGATCCACTCCCAGCTGACGCTGTCCACGAGGATGCCGCCGAGCAGCACGCCGACCGCGCCGCCCATGCCCGCGATCGCCCCCCAGATGCCGAGCGCCTTGTTGCGCTCGGCGCCCTCGCGGAACGTGGTGGTGAGCAGCGACAGCGCGGCGGGTGAGATGACCGCCGCTCCCAGCCCCTGCACCGCCCGGAACGCGATCAGCTGGGCGGTGTCCTGCGACAGGCCGCAGGCGAGCGACGCGACCGAGAAGAGCACGAGCCCGCCCATGAACAGCCGCCGGCGCCCGAGCAGGTCGGCGGTGCGCCCGCCCAGCATCAGGAAGCCGCCGAACGTGAGCGTGTAGGCGCTCACGACCCACTGCAGGTTGGCGTCGCTGAAGTGCAGCGCCTTCTTGATCGTGGGCAGCGCGACGTTCACGATCGAGACGTCCAGCACGACCATGAACTGGATCGCACAGAGCAGGATCAGCGCCAGCCAGCGGCGATCACGCATCGGTCTAGGCGGTGGGGCCACCGTCGGAGGTCGTCTCGGCGGCCGGCTCGGCCACCTCCTCCGCGGAGCTCTCGACCGTGTCGGACGCCGCGTCGGCGGGCTGGCCGTCGCTCTTCACAGCGGCGATCTCGGCCTCCTTGCCGGCGATCTGCTCGCGCAGGTCGGCGATCTTCGCCGCCGCTCCCGCGAGCTCGCCCGAGCGCTCTGCGAGCGCGTTTGCCTGGTACAGGCTGTACGCCTCGCGCCCGAACTCGGACACGGCGTCGCGCTCCTCGCTGTTCAGGTTGCGCAGCTGTACCTGGAGCTGACCGGTCTTGGCCACCTCCTGCGTCTTCTCGGCGACGGACGAGGCTACGCCGCTCGCCTCCTGCTTGAGCTTGTCCAGAAATCCCATTGCAAACCCCCTGTGGCGGTGTTCTCGTAGGATGCCGTCCAGTGCACCCGCGAGCCATCCATCATATCGGCCATGCCGTCGCCGACCTGCCGGGCGCCGTCGATGCGTACGTCCGCCTGTTCGGCGCCGAGGTCGAGCACCGCGAAGTCGTTCCCGGCCAGGGCGTCGAGGCGGTGACGCTGCTGGTCGGCCAGGGCCGTATCGAGCTCCTGTGGCCGCTCGCCGCCGACACGCCGGTGGGGCGGTTCCTCGAGAGCCGCGGACCGGGGATGCATCACGTCGCCTTCCTCGTCGACGACATCCGCGCATCGCTGCGCGCGGCGGCGGCCGAGGGCGCCGAGCTGATCGACGCCGAGCCGCGGGCCGGCCTCTTCGGCCTCGAGGTGGCATTCATCCATCCCGGCAGCGTGGCCGGGGTGCTGGTCGAGTACGTCCAATACTGAAGGAGACGGGATGCCTGGTGACGTGAAGCGGGTGGAGATCGGGTTCGACGGCGGGCTGATCGTGATCACGAAGATCGCCGCCAAGGAGTGGACGGCGCTCGAGAGCGCACTGCAGTCCGGCAGCGGCGTCGTCCAGTTCGCCGGCGACGACGACGCCACCTACCACGTCGACGTCTCGAAGATCAGCTACGTGAAGCACGAGACGCACGTGGGGCGGGTCGGGTTCTGAGCGACCCGGCGCGGTTGCGGCGGCATCCCCGGCTCGACCGGGTCGTGCGCCCGTACACGCAGGCGGGTAACTACGGCCTCGTCTGGGTCGGGATCGGCGTGTGCGCGCGGAGGCCCGTGCGGGTCGCGGCGACGGTGTGGGGCACGCTGGCCGTGAACTACGCCGTCAAGCGCGCCGTGCGCCGCGATCGCCCGCTCGACGCGGGTGCGGCGACGCTCGTGCCGGCGCCCGCGTCGTCGTCGTTCCCGTCGAGCCACGCCGCCATGTCCGCGGCGGCCGCGATCGTGCTCAGCGCCGCGCGGCCGCGGCTCGCGCCCGTCTTCGTGGCGATGGCGGCGGCGATGGCATGGAGCCGGGTGTACGCCGGCGTGCACCATGGCAGCGACGTCGCCGCAGGCGTCGCGCTCGGGGCGGTCACCGGCACGGTGGCCGCGGTCGTCTGATGGCCGGCGTCGAGGTCGCCCTCGTCGGCCTGCCGAACAGCGGCAAGTCAACCCTCTTCAACGCCCTCACCGGCGGCGGCGCGACGGTCGCGCCGCACATGTTCTCGACAACCGAGACGGTCCATGGCGTCGCCGACGTGCGTGATCCCCGGCTCGAGGCGCTGGACGGCGTCTCCAGTTCGCGGTCGGGGAAGCTCGTGCCCGCCACGCTCGAGGTGGTCGACATCGCCGGGCTCGTCCGCGGCGCGTCCCACGGCGAGGGGCTGGGAAACCAGTTTCTCGGCAGCCTGCGCAACACGGACGCCGTCGTGCACGTCGTGCGCTGCTTCGAGGACGACTCGGTCGCGCACCCCGCCGGGCGGATCGACCCGCTCGACGACGCCGAGACGATTGAGCTCGAGCTCGTGTTCGCCGATCTGGCGGCCATCGAGCGCCGGGCCGAGCGGGTCGCCAAGGCGGCCAAGGGCGGCGAGCGTGACGCGGTGGCCGAGCACGTGGCGCTCGAGGCGCTGCGCGCGTGGCTCGAAGACGGCCGGCCCGCGCGCACGTGCACGGTCGAGATCCCGGCGACGGTCGACCTGCTCACCGCCAAGCCGGCCCTGTACGTGGCCAACGTGTCGGACGACGCCGATCCCACCCGGGCCGACGCGGTGCGGGCGTTCGCCGCAAAGCGCGAGGCCGAGTGCATCGCTCTCAACGCCAAGATCGAGGCGGAGCTGCGCGAGCTGCCCGACGAAGACGCGGCGGCGTTCCTGCAGGAGCTCGGCATCGAACGGCCCGCGCTCGACCTGGTGACGCTCGCCGCCTACCGCCTGCTCGACCTGATCCCGTTCTTCACGACCGGGCCCAAGGAGACGCGGGCCTGGACGATCCGCCGCGGCCAGAACGCCCAGCAGGCCGCGGGCCGCATCCATTCCGACCTCGAGCGCGGGTTCATCCGCTCCGAGGTGATCGAGTGGGAGAAGCTCGTCGAGGCCGGCTCCGAGGCCGAGGCCAAACGCCACGGCTGGATGCGCGTCGAGGGTCGCGACTACGTGGTCGCAGACGGCGACGTGATGAACATCCGCTTCAACGTCTGAGGCATGATCCGGCCGTGATCACCGGCGTCCACACGATCGTCTTCGCCGACGACGCCGACGCCGCCCGAGCGTTCTTCCGCGACGTGCTCGGGCTCGGGAGCGTCGATGCCGGCGGCGGCTGGCTGATCTTCGCGCTGCCCCCGGGCGAGCTCGCGCTGCACCCCGGCGCCGCCGGGGAGCACCGCCTCTCGCTGATGTGCGACGACCTGGAGGCGACGATGGCCGAGCTTGCGGGCCGCGGCGCCGAGTTCGCCGGCCCGGTGACCGAGGAGCGGTGGGGGCGGCTGGTGCCGCTGTGCGTCCCCGGGGCGGGCGAGGTCGTGCTCTACCAGCCGACCCACCGGAGCCCGATCACGCCGCCGGATCGGGCGGGTTAGCGGGCCTGTGCCGTCGGCAGGATCAGCACTTCGCTGACGTCGACGTGGGCGGGCTGGTCGAGCGCCCAGACCACCGCCGAGGCGACGTCGTCCGCCTCGAGGCGGCCCTCGCCGGTGTTGTCGAAGAAGGGCGTTTCGACGGCGCCGGGCTCGATCAGCGTCACCCGGATCCGCGTGTTCTCGTGCATCTCGCGCAGCTCGCCGCGCAGGCTCTGGCCGATGCCCGTCACGGCCCACTTGGTGGCGGAGTAGAGCGAGCCGGGCAGCGACCGGCGGCCGGCGATCGAGCTCGTGATCACGAAGTGGCCCGTGCCGCGCTCGAGCAGGTGCGGCAGGGTCGCGCGGATCGTGAGCGCGACGCCGAGGACGTTCGTGAGCACCATCGAGCGCCAGCGCTCGGGCGACTCGTTCAGAAAGCCGCGGTTGGCCCCGAAGCCGGCGTTTGCGAACACCACGTCGATGCGGCCGAACCGGTCGATGGCAGCCGCGGCGGCCGCCTCGACCTGCTCCCATTCGGTCACATCGCAGGCAACGGCGTGCGCGTGGTCTTCGCCGAGCTCGGCGACGAGCGCGTCGAGCGCCTCCTTGCGCCGCGCCGCCACGACCACACGGTCGCCGGCCGCGACCGCCCGCCGAGCGGTGGCCGCGCCGATGCCGCTCGATGCGCCGGTGATGAGGAGAACGCGGTCTGCCATCGGCTCCATGCTAGGGGACTGTCTCCGTGGGCGGGGACAGTCCCCGCTTCTCAGGTCTTCGGCGCTGCCCCGGCGAGAGCCTCGCCGATGCGCGCGTCGAGCGAGTTCGCGTGGAAGAGCGCCACGGCCTCCGGCGTCTCCAGGCGCCGGCCCTCGAGCGGGCCGTGGTGGCCGGCGACGGCGTTCAGGAGCGGCAGGAGCACATCGTCGCCGACTCCCGCCTCGCGGGCGGCGGCATCGATCATCCGCACTCCGGCGAGGACGTGCCCGAGCAGGCGCCCCTGCTCGGAGACGGCGATCGTCACGCCGGGACGGAACGTCTCGGTGCGGCCCGCGTCGTGCAGGATCGCGGCGGCGATCAGGAGGTCGGGATTGAGCCGCGGGTGCAGCTGGGCCGCCTCGCGGCAGAGCGTCGCCACCGCCACCGTGTGCTCGAGCAGCCCGCCGGCGTAGTCGTGGTGCGTCTCGGCGGCGGGCGCCGAGCGCAGCCGCTCGCGGAAGCGCGCGTCGGCGAGGAAGCGGTCGAGCAGGGCCCGCAGCCCGGGGTGGACGATCTCTGCCGCGAGGAACTCGACGAAGCCGTCGAGCGTCTCGGCGTCGCGGCGGGCGCCGGGGACGAGGTCGAGCGGGTCGCCCGCGTCGATCTTCTCCACGTCGCGCACGGCGATCTGGAGCCGGCCGCCGTAGCTCTCGACCCGGCCGAGCACGCGCACCGTGTCGCCCTGGTCGAAGCGGGCGCCGAGCACGTTCACGTCGTTCCAGACGACGCCGGGCACGCGGCCGGTGCGGTCGGCGAGCTCCATCGAGAGAAACGGGTCGCCGTTGCGCGTGTGCCGCCGCTGCTTGCGCTGCACCGCGAACGTGGCGTCGACGAGCGCTCCCTCGCTCAGATCGGCCACGTAGGTGTCGCCCGCCATCGGCGGACACTTTATCGCGGCGCCGCCACTGTCACGGACGCGCCGTGCAGTGTCGCCGGAGCCCGCCACTAGACTGCCGCGGATGGCATCGACCGACGCCCCGGGAGCGGCTCTGCGACCGCTGCAGGCGCTGCGCTACGACCCCGACCGCGTGCGCCTCGACGATGTCGTCGTGCCGCCGTATGACGTCATCACGCCGGCCGATCGCGACCGCTATGTGGCGCGCAGCGAGCACTCGGCTGTGCGGCTCGTGCTGCCCGACTCGCCCAGCCGCGCCGGCCGCCTGCTGTACGAGTGGCGCCAGTCGGGCGTCCTGGTCAAGGACCGCGAGCCGACGCTGTGGTGGCACGTGCAGGACTACATCGGGCCCGATGGTGCCGAGGGCAGCCGCTCGGGGTTCCTGTCGGCGGTGCGCCTGTCGGACTACTCCGAGGGCCGCGTGCGCCCGCACGAGCAGACGCACGCCGCCGCCAAGGCGGGCCAGCTCGAGCTCACCCGGGCCGCCGTCGCCAACCTCTCGCCCGTGTTCGGGCTCTACGACGATCCCGACTCCGGCCCGCGCGAGGCGCTGCGGCCGCTCGCGACCGGTGCTCCGGTCATGCAGGTGCGCGACGACGACGGCACCACCCACCGCTTCTGGCCGGTGACCGACGCCGCGGCGATCGCCGCCGTCCAGGAGGCCATGGCCGATCGCTCGATCGTGATCGCCGACGGCCACCACCGCTACGAGACCGCGCTCGCCTATCGCAACGAGCGGCGCGAGCGCGACGGCCACCCCGACGGCGACCAGGGCTATGACTTCATCCTGATGCATCTCGTCAACCTGACCGGCGAGGGGCTCGCCATCTACCCGACGCACCGCGTGGTGATGGGCCGCCGCGAGGTCTCGGGCGAAGTGCTGCACGCGTTCGACGTCTCCGAGGTGGAGGCGCCGCCGGCGCAGGTCGAGGAGGCGCTGCGCCGCGTCCCGGCCGGCACCGTGGCGTTCGCCGTGTGGCGCGGGGCGGGCCGGCCGGCGCTCCTGTGCACGCTGCGCGACCGCGGCGCGGTCAGCATGGCCATGATGGGCGCGCCCGCGCCGGTGCGCGCGATCGACTCGGCGGTGCTCGAGGCGGTGGTGCTCGCGCCGCTGCTCGGCCTGCTCGATCCGGGCCAGTTCGCGACCACCGACTCGATCCGCTACGTCCGCGAGCTCGGCGCTGCGACGGCGCCGGTCGACCAGGGCGATGCATCGGCCGCGTTCCTGCTGCGCGCGCCCACGGTCGAGCAGGTGCGCGCCGTCGCCGCCGCGGGCGCGGTGATGCCGCAGAAGTCGACCTACTTCTTCCCCAAGCTCTACAGCGGCTTTCTGATCAACCCGCTGGACGCCTGATGCGCGACGCCTGGCTCGGCTTCTGTCGCCGCGTGTCCGCGGACGTCGAGGCGGCCCTCGCCGAGATGCCGACCCGCGACGACCGCGAGCCGGTGGTCGGCCGCGGCAGCGGCGGCGATGACACAACGGTCATGGACGAGCGGGCCGAGCAGGCCGCCGTCGCCCAGCTCGAGGCGCTGCACGCGACCGGGGTCAATTTCCGGCTCGTCTCCGAGGAGCTCGGCGAGCGGGCGTTCGGCAGCGGCGGGCCGTGGGTGGTCGTGGTCGACCCGATCGACGGGTCGCTGAACGCGAAGCGGCGGCTGCCCTTCTACTGCCTCTCGATCGCGTTCGCCGACGGGCCGACGATCGGCGATGTCCGCTTCGGCTACGTGCGGGACTTCGGCAGCGGCGAGGAGTGGGTCGCCCAGGCGGGAGAAGGAGCGACGGTGAACGGCCGCCCGCTCGGCGGCGTGCGCCCCAAGGATCGCCTGGGCATCGTCGACTTCGAAGCGACGAACGCCGGTCTGGTCGCGACGGCGTCGGCCCGCCTGGATGGAAGCGTCGGCCGCATCCGCATGCTCGGCGCGCTGGCGCTCGCGATGTGCCAGCTGGCCGATGGGCGCGTCGACGGCGTGGCGACGCTCAAGCCGTCGCGGTCGGTCGACCTCGCGGCGGCCTGGCTGATCGTGCGCGAGGCCGGTGCCGACATCTTCCTCGTCGACGATCCGGCGCTTCCGCTCGACCTGCACGCGCGCACGCGGGCCGTCGCGGCCCGTGACCGGGCGATGAGCACGCGGCTCGCCGGTCTCGTGTACGCAGACGACCCGGCCTGAACGGGCAACGATCTAGACTGAGGCGATGGCCATGGTTTCCGAATCCGCGATCCGCGAGGCCCTGGTGGGGGTGATCGACCCCGAGCTGCGCCGCAGCGTCGTCGAGCTCGACATGGTGCGGTCGGTCGATGTGCGCGATGCGAACGTGGACGTCACGATCGCGCTGACGGTCGCCGGCTGCCCGATGAAGGCCGACCTCGAGTCGCAGGTGCGCAGGCACGTCGGCGCCGTCGACGGCGTCGAGACGGTCGGCGTGAGCTTCGACGTCATGACGCCCGAGCAGAAGGCGGCACTGCGCCAGCGGCTGCACGGCGGCGCCGCGGCGGCCGGCGAGCAGAAGCAGATCTCGCTCTCGAAGCGAACGCGCGTGATCGCGGTCGCGTCGGGCAAGGGCGGCGTCGGCAAGTCGACCGTGACCGCGAACATCGCAGCCGCGCTCGCAGCCGGCGGCGCCGAGGTCGGCGTGATCGATGCCGACATCTACGGCTACTCGATCCCGCGCATGCTCGGGATCACGCGCCGGCCGGTTGTCGTCGACAGCATGATCGTGCCGCCGGTCAACCACGCGCTTCGGATCATGTCGATCGGCTTCTTCCTCGAGCCCGATCAGGCGGTCGTCTGGCGCGGCCCGATGCTGCACAAGGCGCTCGAGCAGTTCCTGACCGACGTCCACTGGGGCGAGCTCGACTATCTCGTCGTCGACATGCCGCCCGGCACCGGCGATGTCTCGATCTCACTCGGCCAGCTGCTGCCGTCGCCCGACGTCGTGATCGTGACGACGCCGCAGGCCGCCGCCCAGCAGGTGGCCGAGCGCTCGGCCGAGGTGGCCGCCAAGACGGGGATGCACGTCGCCGGCGTGATCGAGAACATGAGCTACGTGATCTGCCCCTGCTGCGGCGAGCGCTCGCACGTGTTCGGCCAGGGCGGAGGACGCGAGCTCGCCGACCGCCTGGGCGTGCCGTTGCTCGGCGAGATCCCGCTCGACGAGCCGCTTCGGATCGCCTCGGACGGGGGCACGCCGCTCGTGCTCTCCGATCCCGACGCCGCCTCGGCGCGCGCGATCGCCCAGATCGCCGCTGCGCTTCCGGGCGCGCTTCGCCCGCGTGCCGGCGCCGAGCGGATCGACCGCCGGCTCAGCGTCAGGTAGGCCCGGCCCGCTCCCGGAGCTCCCGCAGCACGACTGGATCGACGCGGCCGTCGTAGAGCCGCTCCTCGAGGTTCTCCATCCCCGCCCAGTGCCGCAGGCCGGCCTCGACCTCGCCCTCGTAGCCGACCCGTAAGAGCAGGTTCGAGAGCTCTGCCTGCACCTGCTCGAGCGGAATGAGCCTGCTCTCCGGCGTCGTCCCGAAGAGGAGATCCTGGATGGCGTAGAGCCGCTGCAGCTCGGTCACCGGATCGGGGTGATCGTCGACGCGCAGGTCGATCAGGAGGTCGTTGTTGCCGCCGTAGCCGCCGCCGGTCTGGCGCACGATCACGGCCGCCGACTGGCGCCCGCGGCGATCGCCTCCGGCCTCGTCTCCGGCGGCAAGCGCCGCCAGCATCCGCTCCACCAGCGGACCCTCGGTGGCCTCGAACGTGTCGGCGAGCGCCGCGACGACCTCCGGCCCGGCCAGCAGGTTGCCCTGCGCGGCGTAGCCGTCGCCCGTGCGTCCCCCGGCCCAGGCGAAACAGCCCGGCCCGGTGTAGTTCGCGCTGCGGCCCGAGGCGTCGACGACGCCGACCTGACGCTGCTCGTGGTCGGGGTCAGCCGCGGTCAGGCGGTCGAGCGTCTCCTGCGCGCTTGCACCGCCCGCGAGCAGCGCAAGCCCGTCCGGCCCGTAGGGGATGTTCGCGAACGCCTGGGTGGCGATCGCGCCGACGTCGGCCCGTGCCCACGGCACGACCGCGCCGACGGCCAGGAACTTGGACGCGACGACGACGCCGAGCTGCTTCGCCTCGCGGTCGCACGCCACCAGGGAGAAGGTCACGCGAGCGTGTCCCCCGGCGCGATCTCCTCCACGACGACGTCGGACAGGCCGCGCTTGGCGAGCTCGTCGCGCAGGCCCTGCGGGGTGCCAGCCAGGATCGGGAACGTCCCGTAGTGCATGCCGAGCACGCGCTTGACGCCGAGCAGCTCGACCGCCTTGGCCGCCTCGAACGGCCCCATCGTGAAGAAGTCGCCGATCGGCAGCATGGCCAGGTCTGGCTCGTAGAGCTCGCCGATCAGCGCCATGTCCCCGAACACGCACGTGTCGCCGGCGAAGTAGATCTTGTAGCCGTTCTCGAGCGTGAACAGGAGGCCGGCCGGCTCGCCCGTATAGACGACGGCGCCGTCGGCGCCCTCGACGCTCGAGGAGTGGTGGGCATCGGTGAGGGTGATCCTGATCCCCTCGGCGGTATGCGAGCCGCCCTTGTTGAAGCCGACGGCGTTCTCGACGCCCTGCGCCGCGACCCAGCCGGCGAGCTCGACCATCCCGATCACGGGCGCGCCCTTCTCCTTGGCCAGCCGCACCGCGTCGCCCGTGTGGTCGGAGTGGCCGTGGCTGAGGGCGATCAGGTCGAGGTGGCCCGGATCCTGCAGAGCCTCCGGGCACTTGGGGTTGCCGGTGATCCAGGGATCGATCAGCACGCGCTTTCCGCCTGGGGTCTCGAGCAGGAAGGTCGAGTGGCCGAGCCAGGTGAGCTTGACGCCGTTTCCGAGTGGCATGGAGGCGCTCCTTGAAGGTCGTGGGACGGTGGGGAAGATAGCCGAGGAGGAGTCGCCAGGCTGGTCGAGAACCTTCGGTGTGACATGCCCCACCTTCCCCGCCACATCACGCCCGCCCGGATCGCCGCGCTCGCAGCCGTCGCCGCCGTGGCAGCGGTCACCTCGTCGGCGCTGATCGGCTTCTACGTCTCGATGGTGGCTGTGGCCGTCATGCTCGGCGCGGCCTTCACCGCGTACCTGGCCGTCGTCGACGAGACGGGTGAGTGGGCCGTCTTCGAGCTCGGAACGTGCGCCGTCGCCGCGCTCCTCACGCTGGCGGGCACGAGCATCCGCTTCCCGGCGGTCGTGGCGGGCACGACGCCGTCGGTGGCCGTCAAGCTGGCGTGGCTCGCCCTGGCGGTCTCCGGCACGGCTGCTGCCGCGTCGCTCGCACGCGAGCACCTGCGCGAGCTGTGGAGCCTGCGCGACTCCGGCATCGCCCGCCTCACCCGCCGGATCTAAGATGGTTGACTCCACGCCCCCGCGCGCCTGGCCGCGCGGAGGCCGGTGAGCTGATTCGGTGCGTTGGCGGCGCTGCGCCTCGTCGTCTGCGTGATCGCAGACGCCTCAGACCGCGGTCAAGGGCGTTCGCAGCCCGCCCAGGACATCACGGCGGCGTGGAATCAATCATCTGACCCGCCACTAGCACTCGCGCTCCGCGGGCTCTATGCTCGCAATGGTCGAGAGGAGTGGCGAGTGCAGGCGTGCGGGCGCTGCGGAAACCGCATCGACGGTCGCTATCGGTTCTGCCCATGGTGCTCGGCTCCGCTGCGGTCCAAGCTCGTCGAGTTCTTCCGCCCGCACCCCGACATCGAGCCCGAGCAGGGGCGCGCGCTGCGGGTGTCGCGCTATCTCGGCGCCCGGCCCGACGAGCGCCATGTGCGCTTCAGCGTGTGGGATGAGGACGGCGTCGCCGAGTCGGTGATCTCGCTCGACGAGCCCGAGGCCGACCGCCTGGCCCGCTTCCTGCTCGAGCCGTCCGGCCGCCGCCATCGCCCGCGCACGGTCTGGGACCGGCTGGGCACGCTGCGCCGCCACGTCTGAGCGCACCAAAAGGGGTCTGACCCCTTTTGGTGCGTGACGCCGGTTATTCACGCCGCGTCGCGCGTGCGGGCGGGTGAGACCGCCGTGCCGCCCAGGCGGTCGACGATGTCCTCGACCGTCTGCGTGAGCCGGGCGCGCGGGCCGGGCCCGGCGTAGGACGACGCGTAGAGCTCGCGGTAGCGTGCGACCAGATCGGGCCGGTAGCCCTCGAGCCACGGCATGAACACCTCGCGCACGCCCGGGCGCAGGTGCAGCAGGATCGGGCTGACCGAGACGGCGCCCGCCTCGACGCATGCGCCGACGACGGCTGCGAGCTGCTCCGGAGAGTCCGACATGCCCGGCAGCACCGGGGCGATCAGGACGCCGCAGGGGATCCCGGCCGCCGTCAGCTTCGCCACCGCCTCGACCCGCCTGAGCGGGGGCGGCGTGCCCGGCTCGCTCGCGCGCCACACGTCCTCGTCGAGCGTCCCGATCGAGAGGTTGCAGCGCACGAGGCCCGCCCGGGCGGCGTCGGCCAGAAGGTCGATGTCGCGCAGGATCATCGGCGACTTGGTCAGGATCGAGAACGGGTTGCGCGCGGCGATCAGTGCGGACACGAGGCCGCGCGTGAGCCGGTAGCGGCCCTCGGCCGGCTGGTAAGGGTCGGTGTTCGTGCCCATCGCGATGTGCTCGCCGCCCCAGCGCGGGTCGCGCAGCTCGGCCGCGAGCCGCTCGACGGCGTTCACCTTGACGACGATCCGGCGCTCGAAGTCGGCGCCCGTGTCCATGCCCAGGAACGCGTGGGTCGGCCGGGCGAAGCAGTAGGTGCAGGCGTGCGCGCAGCCGCGGTAGGCGTTGATCGTGTAGCGGAAGGGCATGCGCGACGCCTCGGGGACGCGGTTCACGATCCGCTTGGCCCGCACGTGCAGGTACTCGACCTCGCGCAGCGAGCGGCCGTCGCCCATGCCGTCGGGCTCGGGGAACAGGCGCAGCTGTCCGGCATCCATGCCGGAAGCATAGCGAACGTATGTTCGGTCAGCCGAAGAGTGAGCTGCCTGCCGTGCGGGCCAGGTCGATCAGCGGCGTCGGCACGATGCCGAGCACGAGCGCGGCCAGCGCCGCCAGCGTCGCCGCCGAGGCGGTCAGGCCGAAGCCGGGGGCGGGCGCCGCCACCTTGGGGACGACCGCGTCGCGGTCGTACAGCGCGAAGGGCACCCGCAGGTAGTAGACGAGACCGACCATCGTCGCGATCACGCCGGCCACCGCCAGGTAGGCCTGACCGTTCTCGGCGGCGGCCGAGAAGACATAGAGCTTGCCGAGGAAGCCGCCCGTCGGCGGGAAGCCGGCCAGCGAGAGCATGCAGATCAGCATCCCCACCCCGAGCAGCGGCCGCCGGTAGCCCCAGCCGGCGAAGTCGGAGATCTGCACGGGCCGGCCGATCTCGCGCTCGCGCACCGCGACGATCCCGAACGCGCCCAGGTTCATGGCCCCGTACACCGTCAGGTAATACAGGAGCGCGCGGGTGCCGAGCGCGCTGTGCGCGGCGACGGCGGTGAGCAGGAAGCCCGAGTGCCCGACGGTCGAGTAGGCCAGCATGCGCTTCACGTTCGACTGGCGCAGCGCGCCCAGGTTGCCGACGGCGAACGACGCGATGATGATCCCGGCCAGGCCGATCTGCCACACGTCGGACTGGGCCGGGAACGCCGTCACGAGCACGCGCAGGGCGAACACGAGCGCGACCACCTTGGTCGCGGCCGACATGAAGGCCGTCACCGGCGTCGGCGCGCCCTCGTAGGCGTCAGGCGTCCACATGTGGAACGGCGCGGCGTTGGCCTTGAAGCCGAGCCCGACGATCACCAGGGTGAGGCCCATCAGCGCGAGCACGTCGTGCGAGTCGCCCTGCGCGAGGCCGGCGCGGATGCGGTCGAACTCGAGCTGGCCGCTCGCGCCGTAGGTGAGCGCCGCCCCGTAGAGCAGGAACGCGGCCCCGATCGATCCGATGATCAGGTACTTGAGCGCACCCTCGAGCGAGCGCAGGTCGTCGGTCTCGATCGCGACCAGGATGTACAGCGCGAGCGAGAAGAGCTCGAGTGCCACAAAGCCGGTCACGAAGCTGTTTGCGACGCACAGGAGCGACATGCCCGCCGACGCGGCCAGGAGCAGCACGTGGTACTCGACGCTGCGCTCGCCCAGGTCGCGGATGCCCCACGAGATCGCCACGGCCACGAGCGCCGCCACGAACACGAGCATCCGCCCGCCCTGCCCGAACGCGTCGATGCGCAGCGTGTGATCGAACGGCGCGCGGGGGTGGTCGTGGAACGCCGCCGCCGAGTAGATCGTGGCTGCCACGAGCGCGCCCGTCGTCGCCGCCGCGGAGAGGACGCGCGCAGGCTCGTCGGGCAGGAAGATGGCCGTCACGAGCAGCACGGCCGCCGTCACGAGCAGGATGATCTCGGGGCCGATCGCCGAGAACGAGACGGGAATCGTGTGGATCACAGGTGCCGCACCTTGGCCGGGACGCCGAAGCCGATCTGCGAGTCCGACAGGCGCCGCATGATGCCGTACGGGTAGGCCGTCATCGCCAGCAGGAGCACGATCAGGGGCACCGCGATCGCAAGCTCGCTCACGCGCAGATCGGGCGTGTCGTCGCTCACCTTGGAGCCGTTGCCCCCGTGGGCGATCGCCGAGTACCAGCGCAGCATGTACATCGCGGCCAGCACGATCCCGCAGGCCGCGACGCCGCCGAGCACGGCCTGCTGCTGGAAGGCGCCGATCAGGATGTAGAGCTCCGACACGAAGATGCTCGACCCGGGCACCGCCAGCGCCCAGAGCGCCGCGATCAGGAGCACCGTGGACATCACCGGCCGCCGGTTGGAGAGCCCACCGAGGACGCGGAAGCCGTCGCTGCCCGCGCGCAGCTCGACCAGGCCGATCAAGAGGAACGCGGCGAGCGAGACGACGCCGTGGTTCACCATCTGCAGGGTGGCGCCGGTGACCCCGTTCTGATTGAAGACGAAGATCCCGATCACGATCAGGTTCATCTGGCTGAGGCTCGAGTAGGCGACCACGCCGCGTGCATCCGGCTGGCGGAAGGCGACCACGGCGCCGTAGAGCAGGCCGACCAGGCCCAGGCTCAGGAACACCCAGCGCCAGTCGTGCGCGACGCTCGGGAAGAGCGGCAGCGCGAAGCGCAGCAGGCCGTAGGCGCCCGCCTTGGAGATCACGCCCGAGAGCAGGGCGGTCACCTCGGGCGTCGACTCGCGGTAGGCCGACGGCAGCCAGCCGTGCAGCGGGAAGAGCGGCGCCTTGATGCAGAACGCGGCGGCGAACGCGAGGAAGAGCCAGGTCGACTCGTGCGGATGGGCCGTCAGCGCGCCGAGCTCGAAGCTGTGCGCCGACACGCCGAGCACGGCGATCGCGACCAGCATCAGGAGCGATCCCACGAGCGTGTAGACGACGAACTGGAAGGTGGCCTTGCGGCGGCCGTCACCGCCCCACACGCCCATCAGCACGTAGAGCGGGATCATCATCACCTCCCAGCCCACGTAGAACAGCACCAGATCCTGGGCGGTGAAGAGCAGCACGAGCGCCGACTCGAGCAGGAGCAGCAGGCCGAGGTACATCCGCGGCCGCTCGCGCCCGGCCACGATGGCCGCGCCGATGGCGGCGGCGATGCCGACGGCCGAGAGCAGCATCATGAAGAGCGAGAGCCCGTCCATGCCGACGTGGTAGCGGACGGGGGCGCCGGCGCCGAAGTGCGAGATCCAGGTCGTGTTCTGGACGTACTGCATGCCGCCGCCGACCTTGAAGCCGACCAGCGCGACCGCCCCCAGCACCACCTCGGCCAGGGCGATCAGAAGCGCCAGCTCCTCGGTGACGCGCCGCGGCAGCGGCAAGAGCAGGACCAGGAGCGCGCCCGCGAGCGGCAGGAACACGAGCGCGGTCGTCACAGCGTCGCCTTCGACAGGAAGTAGACGCCGAGCACTGCGGCCCCCGCCACGAGCACCGTCGCGTACTGGCGCACCACGCCGGTCTGGGCGTCGGCCGTGCCGCGGGCGAAGACGCGCACGACCCAGGCGACCAGGTCGACCGTCCCCCAGATCACCCAGCGCTCGAAGAACCGGTAGAGGCCGGTGGCGAACGCCGAGGCGGGCAGGTAGGCGATTCGGTCATACGCCTCGTCCCAGTAGAACTTGTGCTCGGCGGCGACGGCGATCCCGTGGAACGGGCGCTTGATGCGCTCGAGCAGCGCCGGGTCGGAGTAGGCCCGCCAGGTCAGCACGGCGCCCGCGCCGCCCGCGGCCCAGGCGATCGCGGTCGTCAGGAGATCCCTCGGCGTGCTCGGCTCGATCGCCGGGGCGGCGTGCCCGAGCCAGGTCGCGAAGGTCGTGTTGATGCCAAAGCCGATCGCGAGGAAGCCGGCCAGGAGCGTGCCGAGGGCGAGCACGGCCACGGGCCAGAACATGACCCACGGCGCCTCGCCGTGGCCGCTGTGGAGGTGCTCGGAGGCGTACTGCGAGCGCTCTCCGTAGAAGGTGAGCCGCATCAGCCGGGTCGCGTAGACGCCGGTGAAGAACGCGCCGACGAGGCCGCCGACCCACACGATGATGGCGGTCGTGCCGCCCTTCTGCAGCGCGTCTGCCAGGATGCCGTCCTTGCTGAGCGGCCAGAAGCCGATCAGGGCGACCGTGCCGATCCACATGAGCCACTTCGTCTTGGGAAGCGCCGAGCCGAGGCCGCCCATCCGGCGCACGTCCTGCTCGCCGCCGAGTGCGTGGATGACGATGCCGGCGCCCAGGAAGAGCAGCGCCTTGAAGAAGGCGTGCGTGAGCAGGTGGAACATGCCCGCGGCGTATGCGCCCACTCCGACGGCGGTGAACATGTAGCCGATCTGGCTCATCGTCGAGTAGGCGATGATGCGCTTGATGTCGGTCTGGACGAGGGCGATCAGGCCGGCCATGAGCAGCGTCGCCAGGCCGAGCAGCGCCACGAGCGCCTGGATGTCGGGGGCGTTCTGGAACAGCGGATGGGCGCGGGCGACGAGATAGACGCCGGCGGTGACCATCGTGGCGGCGTGGATCAGGGCCGAGACGGGCGTCGGGCCCTCCATCGCGTCGGGGAGCCACGTGTGGAGCGGGATCTGGGCCGACTTGGCAAGCGCGCCGAGCAGCAGCGCCGCCGCCACCCAGTTGGCGTCGGCCGAGCCCTTCGCCCAGTGCTGCGGGGCGGTGTGGAAGACCGTCGCGAAGTTCGTCGTGCCCAGGTCGCGGACCATGAAGAACACGGCGATCGCGATCCCGACATCGCCGATCGCGTTCATCACGAACGCCTTCTTGGCCGCCGCCACCGGCTCGGGGCGCTCGTGCCAGAACCCGATCAGGAGGTACGACGAGAGCCCGACGAGGCCCCACCCGGCAAGGAGCAGCACGAAGTTCGCGGCCATGACCAGGAGCAGCATCGAGAACAGGAACAGGTCGAGGTAGACGAAGAAGCGCCGCTCCTTCACATCGCCGTGCATGTAGCCGATCGAGTACATGACGATCACGGCGCCGACGCCCGCCACGATCAGCATCTCGGTGGCCGACAGCGGATCGACGAGCACCGCGAACGGCACCTTGAACGTGGGCGAGCCGGCCCACGTGTAGAGCGTCCATGTGTGGGCGCGGTGGGCGGTGCCCTCGCCGAGCAGCTGCACGAACTCGGCCACGGCGGCGACGAAGCCCGCGAACGCGAAGGCCGTCCCGGCCCATGCGGCGGTCGCGCGCGAGATGCGCGATCCGGCCAGCGTGAGCACCGCGACCCCCGCGAGCGGCGCGAACAGGCAGATCCAGGCGAGCGCCTGCATCAGTGGCGCAGCCCCGTCATCCGGTCGACGTCGAGGTCGGCCTTGCGCCGGGCGACCGCGACGACGAGCCCCAGCCCGACGACGACCTCGGAAGCCGCCACCGCCATCACCACGAGCGCGAACACCTGACCCGACTGCTGGCCCAGATAGCGCGAGAACGAGATCAGCGCCAGGTTGCAGGCGTTCAGCATGATCTCGACCGAGAGCAGCAGGACGAGCGGGCTGCGGCGCGTGAACACACCGTAGAGGCCGATCCCGAACAGGATCGCCGAGACCGAGATGAACCAGGCGATGCCGACATGCATCAGCCGTCCGCCTTCTCGTCGTCGTGTCCGCCGCCCGTGCGCACGACGGGGAACTGCGTCTCGATCGCCATGACCGACGACTGCAGGCTGGGCACGCGCTCGGGCCGGTCGACCTCGAAGGCGCCCGGCTCGTCGGCGCCACGCGGCGCCGGCCGCCGCGTCGCGAGGGTGACGCCGCCGACCGCGGCGATCAGCAGCAGCACGGACGTGCCCTCGAAGGCGAGCAGATAGCGGCCCAGGAAGCTCGCGGCGATCGCCTGCGGGGCGCCGAACGCGTCGCTGACGACCGGGCCGTGCAGGAAGTGCTGGCGGCCGACGCCGAACACGATCTCGGCGGTGATCGCGGCCGCGGCGAGGAGCGCGAGCAGCGTCTGCCACACAGGCCGTTCGCGGGTCGGCTCGTCGGCCCGTCCGCCCAGATAGGCCGTCACGAACAGGAACATGATCATCACCGCCCCGGCGTACACGATCACCTGCGCGACGGCCAGGAAGTCGGACTGCAGCAGCAGGTAGAAGGTGGCGAGGGCGATCAGGTTCGCGATCAGCGAGAGCGCCGAGATGAACGGGTTTCCCGACAGCACGACCGAGAGCGCCGCCGCGATCGCCACCACGGACGCGACCACGAACACGATGTCGTACGTCATGCCCCGGCTCCGTCTCCGCCCGGCGGCTCGACGATGTCGAACGGATCGACGGGCGCCACCGGCGTCGTGCGGCTCGGATGCATCGGCTCGAGCAGCATGTCCTTCGTGTACACCATCGCCTCGCGCGACATCTCGGCCAGCTCGTAGTCATGGCCGAGCGTGATCGCGTCGAACGGGCACGCCAGCTCGCAGTAGCCGCAGAAGATGCAGCGGCTCATGTTGATCTCGTAGATGCGGGCGTAGCGCTCGCCCGCCGAGTAGCGCTCCTCCTCGGTGTTCTCCGCCGCGACGACGCGGATGCAGTCAGCGGGGCAGGCGGCCGCGCAGAGCGAGCAGCCGACGCACTTCTCGAGGCCGTTCTCGTGCCGGTGCAGGCGGTGACGGCCGCGGAAGCGCGGGTACACCGGCCGCTTGTACTCCGGATACTGCTGCGTGACGGGCTTGCGGAACAGGTGGCGGAAGGTGACGCCGAAGCCCTTGATCGAGTCGGTGACCGGCATGTGGATCCTTAGGCGCGCCAGGCCACGATGACCGACGTGACCAGCAGGTTGAGGGTTGCGAGCGGCAGGAGCACCTTCCAGCCGATCCCCATGAGCTTGTCGTAGCGGACGCGTGGCAGCGTGGCCCGCAGCCACATCGCGATGAAGATGAAGAGCGACATCTCGAGCAGCATCCAGATCGGGCCGGGCAGCCACGGCCAGCCGTAGCCGCCGAGGAAGAGGATCGACGCCACGGCCGAGAACGCGATCAGCGCGACGTACTCGGCGTTCTGGAACATGGCGAAGCGCATGCCGCCGTACTCGGTGTGGTAGCCGGCGACGAGCTCGCCCTCGGCCTCGGGCAGGTCGAACGGGATCCGGCTCGTCTCGGCCGTCGAGGCAACGGCGTAGACGATGAAGCCGAAGAACTGGGGGATGATGTAGGGCAGCCCCTCGTGGTGCTGGGCGGCGACGATGCGCGTCAGCGAGAGCGAGTGGCTCATCATGACGACGCCGATCACCGCAAGCGCCAGGCTGACCTCGTAGGAGATCAGCTGCGAGACGGCCCGCATCGACCCGAGCAGGCTGTATTTCGAGCTCGACGACCAGCCGCCGACCAGGAAGCCGTAGAAGCTGAGCGACCCGAGCGCGAAGACGACGAGCAGGGCGACGCTGGGATCGGAGATCCAGAGGAAGAAGTGGAAGCTCGTGCCCGGGACCTCGGCCTGGCCGCCGAACGGGATCACTGCGAAGACGGCGAGCGACGCGAACAGCGACACCATGGGCGCGGTCAGGTACAGCACCGGGTTCACGCCGATCGGGAGCAGGCTCTCCTTGCGGATCAGCTTCACCAGGTCGGCGATCGGCTGCAGGAGCCCGAACGGGCCGACGCGGTTGGGGCCGAGGCGCATCTGGAAGCGGCCGAGCAGACGCCGCTCGGCCCACGTGAGCATCGCGAACACGCCCATGATCAGGTTGGCAAGGATGGCGGACTTGATCAGCGTGACGATGAAGCCGTCAGGCACCCGGCGCCTCCGCGGGGGCGGGCGTGACGGTGCCGGGCCCCAGGTGCGGGACGCGGGCCGGGAGCCGGACGACGCCGGGCCGAAGTGCGCGCTGCACGAGCGCCGGGCCCGTCAGCGTGCGGCCATCCTGGCTGACCTGGATCGGGTCGCCGGTGGCGATGCCGAGCTGCTCGGCGTCGGCGTAGGCGATCTCGATGCCGCGGCGGCGCTGGAAGTGCAGCGCCTCGGTGTGGTCGACCGCCGTGCCGGACATCAGCTCGCGGTAGCCGACGACGACGGTCTGGGGCACCGCCGCGGGCGCCATCTGGGGCACCGGGGGGGCGTCGCCGGGGGCCGGCCGCTCGCCGAGCGGGGCGCGCTCGCCGATGTCCGACCACGAAAGGCCCGCGAACGCCGGCTTCGCGACGCTGAGCTCGCTGAAGGCGGCCGGTGGGTCGTGGGGCAGGTCGACGCCGAGGCGGGCGCCGAGCTCGGCCGCCCAGGCGTAGCCGTCCGACACGCCCTGCGGCGCGCGGGCCGCACTGCGCAGGCGCTGCACGCGGCCTTCGAGGTTCGTGACCGTGCCGTCCTTCTCGAGCGCGTCGGCCTCGGGCACCATCGTCGTCACCCAGCCCGACGAGTCGTTCTGGAACGCCGTCACCTGGAGGGCGAAGAAGCAGCGGGCGAGCGCGGCCCGCCAGCGCTCGCCGAAGTGCCACTCGCCGACGGGGTCGGCGCCCAGGAGCACCATCGCCCGCACCTGGCCCGCCTCGGCCTGCTCGAGCGCCTGATCGGCAGTGACCGTGCCGAGGCCTGCCGCGGTGCAGCCGATCTCGTTCGCGGCGCGGGGCGTGCGCATCACCGAGCAGCCCGACGTGTGGGCGACGTGGGCGAGCACCGCGGCCACCTCGGCGCGCATCGGCCCGGCCCAGACGATGACGGCGCCGCCGTCGGCGAGCGCTGCGGCCAGGTCGCCCTCGTCCGTGGCCGCCTGCAGAAGCGCCGAGTGCGACGTGCCGGGGGCGGCCGAGGTGTGGGTCGTGCCGCGCAGCGTGTCGAGCCGGCTCGCGCCGGCGCCGACGGTGACGACGCGCGCGCCGCCGCGGACGGCCTTGCGGATCCAGAGCTCGAGCACCGGCGCGCGGTGGCCGAGCTCGGAGTCACCCGCGACCACGATCGTCTTCGCGGCGCCGAGCTCCTCGATCGAGGCGGCGTAGGGTGCGAGGTCGTCCCACCAGGGGCCGCCCTCGGTACCGGCCACGCTGGCGCCGCCGCCGAGCGCCTCGTTCAGAAGGCGCGTCCACGCGTGCGCCTCCTCGTTCGTCTGCTCGCCCGAGGCCAGCACGGCCACCGAGCCGGGGCCGAACCGCTCGACCGTCGCCCGCAGGCGGTCGGCGACGTGATCGAGCACCTCGACGGTCGACACGGCCTCCAGGCCGCGCCCGCCGCGGATCAGGTTCTGGGTGACCCGCTCCGGCGCGTGCAGATGGCCGAGGCCGTAGCGGCCCTTGTCACACAGCCAGCCCTCGTCGATGCCCGGGTGGTTGCGCGAGAGCACGCGGGTGACCTGGCCCTCGCGGATCGTGGCGTACGTGTTGCACCCGACCGCGCAGCGGGTGCAGGTGGTGGGCACGTTCTGGATCTCCCACGGCCGGGCGCGGAAGCGGTAGGTCGTCGACGTCAGCGCGCCGACCGGGCAGAGCTCGGTGACGTTGCCCGAGAACTCGTTCGTGTATGGCCGGCCCTCGAAGGTGGTGATGATCGAGTTCGCGCCGCGGTTCTCGGGCACGAGCTGCATGTCGCCGGAGACGTCCTCCGAGAAGCGGGTGCAGCGGTAGCAGAGGATGCAGCGCTCGCGGTCGAGCTTGATCAGCGGCGAGATCGGGACGGGTTTTTCCTGCGTGCGCTTGGGCAGCGTCATGCGGGTGACGCCCGGGCCGTAGCGGAAGGTCAGATCCTGCAGCGGGCACTCGCCGCCCTTGTCGCAGACGGGGCAGTCGAGGGGATGGTTCAGGAGCAGGAACTCGAGCACGGCGTCCTGGCCCTCGCGGGCGCGGGGCGCGTGCGAGTCGACCTTCATCCCGTCGGCGGCAGGCGTCGTGCAGGCGGTCTGGAGCTTGGGCATGCCCTCGATCTCGCACAGGCACATGCGGCAGGCGCCGACGCCGGCGCCGAGGCGCGGCTCGTAGCAGAAGACGGGGATCTCGACCCCGGCCTCGGCGGCCGCCTCGACGACCGAGAAGCCCTTGGGCACGGTCACCTCGCGGCCGTTGATCGTGAGCGTGACGGTGCCGGTGTCGACGGTCGCCACTACCGGTTCCCCGCGTGCATATCTGGTGCCTGGCACCGGTTATTCATCGTCGCCCTCGTCCTCGTAGAGCGCCTCGGCCATGTCGATCTCGTCCTGGGCCTCGGCCAGGCGCATCAGCTCGGGCACGATCAGCTCCGGGTCCTCGCCCTCGGCGATGCGGCGGCGCACGTCCACGAACGCGTCGTGGAACGTGTTCACACCGGCACCCCGCTCGTGTCGTGATAGAGCGATGCGATCGGGCTCTGCTCCACGAACGGGCAGCCGCCCTCGTCGATATGGCGCTGGAACTCGGCCCGGAAGTGGGTGACGTAGCTTGCGACCGGCATCGCCATCGCGTCGCCGAGCGGGCACAGGCACTTGCCGAGGATGCGGTCGCACACGTTCAGGAGCAGGTCGAGGTCACCCTGCGAGGCGGTGCCCTCCTCGATGCCCTGGATGATGTCGACACCCCACTTCGTGCCCTCGCGGCAGGGCGTGCACTTGCCGCAGCTCTCGTGCCGGTAGAACTGGGCGACGCGCAGGGCGAGCTGCACCATGCAGGCGCGATCGTCGATCACGACCACGGCGCCCGAGCCTGCCATCGAGCCGGCGGCGGCGATCGACTCGTAGTCGATGCCGGTGTCGATCTGGTCGGGCATGAGCAGCGGCGTCGAGGAGCCGCCGGGGATGATCGCCTTGATCGAGCGCCCCTCGGTCGCCCCGCCGCCGAGACCCTCGATCAGGTCGCGCAGCGTCGCGGTCAGCGGCAGCTCGTAGTTTCCGGGCCGGCGCACGTTGCCCGACAGCGAGAACACGCGCGTGCCCTTCGAGCGCTCGGTGCCGATCGCTGCGTAGGCCTCGCCGCCCATCTGCAGGATGTAGGGCACCGACGCCAGCGTCTCGACGTTGTTCACCAGGGTCGGGGCGGCGTAGAGGCCGGCGACCGCCGGGAACGGCGGCTTGGAGCGCGGCTGGCCGCGCTCGCCCTCGAGCGACGTCAAAAGGGCGGTCTCCTCGCCGCAGATGTAGGCCCCGGCGCCGCGGTGCAAGACGACCGTCGCGTCGTACCCCGACCCGAGCACGTTACGGCCCACATAGCCGCGGCTGTGCGCCTCCTCGAGCGCCCGCTGCAGCACCTCGAACTCGGTGCGGTACTCGCCGCGGATATAGATGAAGGCCGACGTCGCCTGGATCGCGAAGGCCATGATCAGGACGCCCTCGATCAGCGCATGCGGGTTGCGCAGCATGATCTCGCGGTCCTTGAACGTGCCCGGCTCGGACTCGTCGGCGTTCACGCACAGGTAGGCCGACGTACGCCCCTTGGGCAGGAACGACGCCTTGCGGCCGGTGGGGAACCCGGCGCCGCCGCGGCCGCGCAGGCCGGACGAGTCGACGGCCGAGACAACGTCCCCCGGCTCCATGCGCAGGGCCTTCTTGAGCGACTCATACCCCCCCGCCTGCTCGTAGGCGTGGGCGTCGCGGCGGTCGCCCTCGAAGTTCAGGAGGATCTTGACCATCTCGCTCATCCCGACCCTCCTCGCAGCTCGTCCAGCAGCGGCTTCACACGGTCGGGGCCGAACGGCTCGTGGTAGCGCTCGTCCACCGACACCACCGGTCCCCAACCGCAGCCGCCGTAGCACTCCACGATCCGCAGTGTGAACGCGCCGTCGGCGGTCGTCTCGCCCGCGTGGATCCCGAGCTCGCGCTCGAACTCGCGGAGCGTCTCGCCCGCACCGACGAGCGCGCACGAGATGTTCGTGCAGACGCAGATCTCGTGCCGCCCGACCGGCTGGAGCCGGAACATGTCGTAGAACGAGGCCACCGACTTGCACAGCGCGGGCGTGAAGCCGGTCGCGTCGGCGACCTGCTCGTAGGCCTCGGTCGTCAGCCAGCCGTACTCCTCCTGGGCCAGGCGCAGCGCCGGGATCAGCGCCGAGCGCGGCTCGGGGTAGAGCGCGACCACCGCCAGGATGCGGTCGCGAAGCGGTGCCGAAGCATCGGCGGGTGGCAGCGGCGCCGGCATCGGCGGGCGCGTCTCGAGCGCACCCTTGAGCGTCTCGGTGGTGGCCGGGTCCATCAGATGGTTGACTCCGAATTCAGGTGATGTCCTGGGCGGCGAGAGCCGAGCACCGCAAGGACGCAGGGAGCGTTCATAGTGGGTGAACCATGGGCGCGAC
>DASXZF010000077.1:0-2850 GCA_036502065.1 Gaiellales bacterium | reverse complement strand
GCTCCAAGCTCTCGGGGGCGCCGCTCGGCGAGCACGCCGAGCATGACCCGGTGAACCTCAAGGCGCGCACGCCGAACGGCAAGCTCGTGATCCCCGCCGACGCCCATATCCGCGAGGCCTCACACGTCACGAACGGCGGGGTGCGCATCCTGCGCCGCGGCTACTCGTTCACCGACGGCATCGATCCGGCGACGGGCGAGCTCGACGCGGGCCTCTTCTTCGTCTGCTTCCAGCGCGATCCCCACTCCCAGTTCGCCGTGCTGCAGCGCCGGCTGGGCGCGGGCGACGCCCTCGACGAGTACATTCAGCACACCTCGAGCGCCGTCTTCGCGATCCCGGGTGGGATTCGCCAGGGCGGGTACGTGGCCGAGGGCCTCTTCGCATGAGCTTCAACGTCCCCGCAGATGCCTACGACCGCTTCATGGGCCGCTACTCGGCCACGCTCTCGCCGCAGCTGGCCGATCTCGCGGGCGTTGCCGCCGGCGCGCGCGCGCTCGACGTCGGCTGTGGATCGGGCATGCTCACGGCCGAGCTCGTCGACAGGCTCGGCGCCGGGACGGTCGCGGCGATCGACCCGTCCGAGCAGTTCGTCGACGCCATGCGCGAGCGCCACCCCGGCGTCGACGTCCGCCAGGGCGTCGCCGAGCACCTGCCGTTCGCAGACGACGAGTTCGACGTGGCCCTCGCACAGCTCGTGGTGCACTTCATGACCGATCCGGTCGCCGGCCTGAGTGAGATGGCACGCGTGACGCGCTCCGGCGGAGTTGTGGCGGCGTCGGTATGGGATCTGGCGGGCGGCCGGGCGCCGATCAGCCCGTTCTGGCGCGCCGCCGTCGCGCTGCATCCGGAGGCGCGGGGCGAGATGGGCCTGCGCGGCGGCCGCGAGGGACAGCTGCTCGAGATGTTCCCCGCCGCGGGCCTCGGTGATGTCCGCCAGTCGGAGCATGTGGCGACCGTCGAGCATCCGACGTTCGACGACTGGTGGCAGCCGTTCGCGCTTGGCGTCGGGCCGGCGGGCGCCTATCTGGTTGGGCTCGACGACGCGCGCCGCGACGCGCTGCGCGCCGCCTGCCACGACGCGCTGGGCGACGGCCCGTTCACCCTGCCCGCGCGGGCGTGGGCCGTGCGCGGCACCGTCGCCTGAAGCGGGGCCAGGCCCCGCGCACGAAACCGTGACAGTATCGTCACGGCACCCGTTCGGGTCTGATCCCGATCCTCAGCCGCCGGCAAGCGTTGTTGCGTAGCCGGCCGGGTCGGTGACGCCCTCCGACGCGATCAGGAGCACGCGGCTCTCGGGGCCGAGCCCGACCGCCGCGCGCACATCGGCACATTCGGGCTCGGCGGTGAGCGCGCGCAGCGCGGCGAGCGGCGCGGCGCCGCAGTCGCCGATGCGAAGGCCGAGGCCGGCCAGCTCGCGCATCGCGGCGTGCACCTCGGGATCGCTGACGGTCACGGTGGCGTGGATGCCGTCGCGCAGCGACGGCCAGGCCGTGTGGGAGATCTCGGCGCAGTCCAGTCCGGCCATGCTCGTGCCCGGATTCTCGATCACGGTCGGGTGCCCGGCGGCGAGCGATGCGGTCAGGCACGCGGCGGTCTTCGGCTCGACGCCGATCACGACGATGCCCGCGTCGGCTCCGAACCGGGCGGCGGCGGCTGCGAACGGCCCGGCGCCCACCGGCACGAGCAGCGCGTCGAATGCGCCCTGCGCCTGCACCTCGGCAAACAGCGTGTGGTAGCCGTCGATGACCCAGTGCGCGGGTCCCGACTCACCGACGTCGGCCAGCGTCAGCACGCCGGGCTGCATGCCGTCGGCGGTGGCGCGCGCGACCGCCTCCTCGTACGTGCCTTCGGTGACCACGACGTCGGCGCCCTCCGACGCGATCGCGTCGCGGCGGGCGGGGGTCGCGCGGGCCGGCAGGTAGATCCGGCACTCGAGGCCGCGCAGGGCGGCGACGTGGGCGACGGCGCGGCCGTGATTGCCCGCGCTCGCGGCGACGAGGGCCCGCACGTCCGGCTGCTCGCGCAGGGCGCGCTCGACAGCCCAGGCGGCGCCGAGCACCTTGAACGCGGGCAGCCCGAGCCGATCGGACTCGTCCTTGAGCGAGACGGAGGCCAGGCCGAGCTCGGAGGCGACGGCCGGCAGGGCATCGAGCGGCGTCGGCCGGTAGCCGGCGAGGCCGCGGTGAAATGCGACGGCCTCACTACTCGGCGCCGGCACCGCCGCGAGGTCGAGCGAGGGGTTCAGGAGCGCGCGCATGCGCGTGGATTCTCTCACCGACGGACGAGGGTGAAGAGCGCGACCCAGTCCCACACGTCGAGCTCGTGGGGGCGGGCGTCGAGGCGCAGGCCGCGATCGCGCGCGAAGCGCTTCCATGCGAGCGGTGCGACGGCGATCGCGCGGCGCACCGGGCGGGCGTCGCGTGTGAACCCGCCGGCGAGGAGCGCACGGTAGGCGGACGCGGAGCCAGAGGGCAGGAGCGCCGGCCGGCGGGGGCGGATCGTGAGGAGCGCGGCATCCACGCCCGGCGGCGGATCGAAGCAGGCGGCGGGCAGGTGGCGCTCGGATCCCAGGCGCCACCACGGCAGCCAGCCGAGCGCGAGCATCGTGGTCGGGCGGTTGGACGTGCGCTTGCGCGCGAACCCCTCCTGCACGATCAGGTCGGCGCGCTGGAGCTGCGAGCGGGGGTCGTCGAGCACGCGGCGCAGAAGCGGCGTGGTGATCGCGAACGGGATGTTGCCGACCAGGCGATGCGGCTCGGCCGGCATCGGCGTTGCCAGGGCGTCGGCCTCGACGACCGTCAAGCGGCGGTCGTGACGGCGGCGCAGCGACCGCGCCAGGTCGGGGTCGAG
>DASXZF010000076.1:0-8125 GCA_036502065.1 Gaiellales bacterium | reverse complement strand
CGTGGAGCGTGTTCGCAGACACCTGCATCTGCTCGCCGGGCCCATGCAGGTCGACGTCCCAGTCGACGACCGTGTTCTCGAGCCGGCCGAGCCCCGACACCTCGACGGCGACGCGGTCGCCCGGCTCCATCGGCCGCGAGTGGGCAGGCGTGCCGGTGAGAACGACGTCGCCCGGCTCGAGCGTGATCAGCCTGCAGAGGTCGGCCAGCAGGTAGGCGATCGGCCAGATCAGATCGGCGGCGGTGCCGTCCTGGGCGACCTCGCCGTTCAGGAAGGTGCGGATGCGGAAGTCGGTCGGGTCGAAGTCGGCGGCCGCCGTGAGACCCGGCCCGATCGGGCAGAAGCCGTCCTGGCCCTTCACCCGCAGCATCGAGCCGCGGTCGGCATGGCGGAAGTCGTGCAGGCCGACGTCGTTCGCCGGCGCGTAGCCGGCGACGTGGGCGAGCGCCTCGGACTCGGGCACGCCGTGCATGCGCCGGCCGATGATCGCAGCCACCTCGCCCTCATAGTTCAGGAACCGCGCGCCCCGCGGACGGCGCAGGATGCCGCCGTGCCCGTTCAGCGTCGAGGGCGGCTTCATGAAGTACGACGGCTCCGCCGGCACCCGGGCCCCGTACTCGTCGACGCGGCTGCGATAGGTGAGATGGGTGGCGATGATCTTGCCCGCGTCCACCGGCGCGAGGAAGGTCACATCGGCGGCCGCCAGCTCGGTGCCGTCGTCGAGCCGGACGCGCTCCCCACTGAGGGTGCCGGAGCGCGGAGATCCGGTAACGTCAACGCGCACACGGGGGTCGGCCACGATTGGATACAGTATCCGCTGACCCGAATCGGGTCAAGGAGGTCGCGCGATGAACGAGCAGGGAGACCGCCACGCCCGCGGGCTGGCGCGGCTCGCCGAGCTGGGCGACCACCCCGGCGGCAGCGCGTTCCTCGAGCGGATGGGCGAGCCGATGGCCGGCTGGCTCGTCGACTGGGTGTTCGGCGACGTGCACAGCCGCGGCGGCCTCTCGGCGCGCGAGCGCGAGCTGATCATCCTCGCCCTCCTCACCGGCCTCGGCAGCTCCGACCCCCAGGTGGCGGCCCACATCGACGCACTGCGCACGCTCGGAGTGTCCGAGCCCGACATCGAGGAGACGATCCTGCAGACAGCGCCCTACACCGGCATTCCCCGCGCGATCAACGCGCTCAAGGTGCTGCGCACGGAGCAGGGCCGATGAGGGCGGCCCGCTACACGACGGCCGGGGCCGAGCCCCGCATCGGCCGCTACGAGGACGACCACGTCGTCGACGCCGGCCCGGCCGGCGCGCAGGGATTCGACGCCTCGCCGGCGGCCTGGCAGCAGATCGCGGCCGCGTCCGGACCGGCCGTCGCCCTGGCCGACGTGACGCTCCTTCACCCGACCGTGCCGCGCAAGCTGATCGGGATCGGCCTGAACTATCGCGACCACGCGGCCGAGTCCGAGCTCGCGATCCCGGAGGTCCCGGTGATCTTCGCCAAGTTCACGTCGGCGATGAGCGGCCCCGGCACGCCGATCGTCATCCCGCACGAGGAGACACGGCCCGACTACGAGGGCGAGGTGGCCGTCGTGATCGGCCGGCGCACCTACCGGGCCGACGCCGCCGGCGCCCGCGCCGCGGTGGGCGGGATCTCGGCGATGAACGACGTCTCCGGGCGCCGCGCCCAGCTCGAGACGCCCCTGCGCCAGTTCACGCTGGGCAAGAGCTTCGACACGTTCGCCCCGATGGGGCCGTGCGTGGCGTCGGCCGAAGGCGTCGACCTGGAGGCGATCGGCATCCGCACGACCGTGTCGGGCGAGGTGATGCAGGACTCGAGCACGAAGAGCCTGATCTTCTCGATCGTCGAGCTGATCGTCTACTGCTCGGCCGGCATGACCCTCGAGCCCGGCGACGTGATCGCGACGGGCACGCCGAGCGGCGTCGGGGATGCCCGCACACCACCGCGCTATCTGCGCGACGGAGACGTCGTCGAGATCCAGGTGGACGGCGTGGGGACGCTGCGAAACCTCGTCGCCGTCGAGCCCTGAGCCGCGGCCTGCCCGCCGCGGCTCACGGTCTCGTCGCGCCCCGCTGATCCTTGTGACCGCGGGCGCCGGACGTCTCGTCAAGATTTAGGGCCAGAGCCTGCCGGCGTACATCTCGGCGCTCCTTCGAATTCGCGTAGGACCCGGGCGGGAGCGATACACCGTACCGGAGCGCTGACCGTTTCGTCAATTAGCATCGACAGAATGGCTCTGCGGCGATATGCTTGGAACGTGGGCCGCCCTGCACCGACGCACGTCGACGACCCGGCATCTCTGGGCCGGCGACTGCGTGCGGTGCGAGCCGAGCGCGGGCTGTCGATGAAGCAGCTGGCGTTCCCGGGATGCTCGGCGGCATACATCTGCCGCATCGAGGCCGGGGAGCGAGTGCCATCGCCGCGCGTCCTGGCGGAGCTGGCCCGCCGGCTTGGCGCGACAACCGCCGAGCTGGCGGGCCGAGCCGCGCCCGGGGCGATCGCCCCCACGCGGATCGGCCTCGCCGAGATGGCCGTGCGCATGCGGGCCGACGACGCCGACGAGATGCTGCACGCGCTCGCCGACGAGGCCCGGGCCTGCGGCGACCTGCACGCCGAGAGCCGGGCCGTCGAGGGCCTCGGCCAGCTCGCGATCGATGAGCGCGACGACGAGCGGGCCGTCGCCCTGCTCGAGCAGGCGCGGCAGCTCGAGCCCAACTCGACGGCGCGGCTGCGACCAGGTTTGCACGAGTCGCTCGGCCGCGCCTACGCCGGCATAGGAGATCTGTCACGCGCCATCGCCGTCCTGCGCTCGGCGCTCGAGGAGACGCGCCGCCCACCCGTCGACGTGCGCGGCGTCGTCCGCTTCGGCGTGTACCTGGCGAGCGCATACACCGACCAGGGCCGGTTCGCGGACGCAGAGGCGGTGCTGGCAGACGTCCTGGGCGTCGAGGACTCGATCACCGATCCGGTCGCCCGGACCCGGCTCCTGTGGGCGATGGCCCGCACCTATGCCGAGCAGGGGCGGCTGCGGCTCGCCGAGCGCTACATGGGCGAGGTCGTGACGTGGCTCGAGGCCGCCGAGCACTCGCTGCTGCTCGGCCGCGCGCACGCGGTCCTGGGCGGGATCATGGTCGACCAGCGCCGGCCCACCGAGGCCGACGCGCACCTGGAGCGCGCCGGCGAGCTGATGCGCGACGCGGGGGCGATGCCGGAGCTGGCCACGCTGAGCGCCGATCGCGGCCGCGCCGCGCTGCTCGCGGGCGATGTCGAGGGCGCGCGGGCGGCGGCCCGCCAGGCGCTGGCCGAGACGGCCGCCACCGAGCCCGGCGTCGCGGGCAGCGCAACGCTCGTGCTCGCCCGGGCGGCGCTTCACGACGGCGATCTCGACGAGGCCCGGTTCCTGTGCCGCAGCGCGATCGAGCTTCTCGAGCACACCGCCGCGCCGCACTACGTCGCCGAGGCGAACCAGGTGCTCGCGCTCGTCGAGCAGCGCTCGGGGAACCTGTCGGCGGCGCTCGACGCGCTCTGGAACGGCCTGGGAGCCGTCGACCGCGGCGTGGCCGAGGCCTCGTAGCGAGTGGCATCGCGCATTGACGAAACTGCGGGCGCCGACCCGCGTGCCGCCGCGACCGACGCCGAGCGCGAGATCGCGCGCCTGCGCGAGCGCTGCCGGCGGCTCGAGCAGGGGATGCGCCGGAGCGAGCGCGAACGCCGGCATGCGATCGAGCGGCTGCTGCGCGCCGAGGAGCAGGAACGGCGGCGGCTCGCGGCCGAGCTCCACGACGACACGGTGCAGGTGCTGACCGCCTGCCTCGTCTCGCTCGACCGGCTCTCGCAGGCGGTGGAGACCGGGGATCGCGACCGGATCGCAATGGTCGTCGCCGCGGCACGGCGCACGCTCGCCGCGGCCACCGACCGCACCCGCCGGCTGATGTTCGAGCTGCGCCCGACGAGCCTCCAGCACGAGGGCCTCGCGGGTGCCCTGCGCGACCTCGCCGAGCAGGCGGGCGAGGAGGCGGGCCTCGCGACGGCGATCTCGGTGCCCGCGCAGCGCCACCCCTACGTCGTCGAGGAGATCGCCTACCGCACCGTGCGCGAGGCGATCGTGAACGTGCGCAAGCATGCCCGCGCATCGGCGCTCGAGATCGTCATCAGCCTCGAAGACGGCCGCCTGCTCGGACGCGTGATCGACGACGGCCGCGGATTCGACGTCACCGCGGCGCTCGAGCGCAGCCGCCGCCAGCGGCGGATGGGGCTCGACACGATGCGCGAGCGGCTGCGCCTGGCCGGCGGAAGCGTCGAGGTGAGCTCGACACCCGGCGCCGGCACCGTGGTCAGCTTCGAACTGCCCGTCGACGCCGTCTGACTCGACAGCAGGGGCCTGGCCCCGCATCGCGGGGCCAGGCCCCGGTTCTCGCCTCTACCCCTCGACGTCGAGCAGGCGCGCGACGCCGCGCTTCTCGAGGCCGCGGGCGATGATCAGGCGCTGGATCTCGCTCGTTCCTTCCCAGATGCGGTCGACGCGCAGCTCGCGCAGGAATCGCTCGGCGGCGAACGTGCGCATGTAGCCGCGGCCGCCGAGCACCTGCACACAGCGGTCGGCGCAGCGCCAGGCCGCCTCGGACGCGAACAGCTTGGCCATCGCCGCCCGGCCGTGCACGAGCTTGGGATCGGCCCCGTCGTCGACCAGCTGGGCGACCTGGTAGGTCAGCAGGCGGGCGGCGGCGCAGTCGGCCGCCGAGTCGGCGAGCGGAAAGCTGATGCCCTGGAAGTCGTAGATGCGCTGGCCGAACTGCTCGCGGCCCATCGCCCACGCCACCGCATCGTCGAGCAGCCGCCGCATCGCACCCACACAGCGGGCGGCGATGTGGATGCGCTCCTCGATGAACCACTCGTTCTGGAGCTCGCCCCCGCGGCCGATCATCGCGTCACCGCCGAGCACCGCGTCGGCGGCGACCTCGCAGTCGTAGCGCACCACCGGATGCCCGTGCGGGAACGAGTGGGTGAACGGCGGGTCGTCGACGATCTCGATCCCGGGCCGGTCGCGGTCGACCAGGAAGAGCGTCGGCCGCCGGGCGTCGCCGTCGATCACGTTCACCATCAGGATGTCGAAGTCGGCCACGTCGCCCGAGGTGACGAACCACTTCTCGCCGCGGATGTGCCACCCCGCCGCGGTGCGCTCGGCGGTCGTCGCGATCCCCGCCGGATCGGAGCCGGCGCCCGCCTCGGTCACGGCGTATGCGTCGGCCCGCTCGCCGCGCAGCGTCGGCAGGAGGTAGCGCTCGATCTGCTCCGCCGTGCCGCGTGCGAGCACGTTGTAGCCGCCGCCCATGTTCCACCACACCCCGTTGGTGTTGCGGCCGAGCTCCTCCTGCACGAGCACCTGCTCGAGCGCCGTCCACCCCTGCCCGCCGTGCTCGACGGCATGGTTGCCGCCGTCGAGCCTGGCGTCGCGCGCGGCCCGCTTGACGGTCGCGACGACGTCGGCGGGGAGGCGGCCGCCGGCGCGCTCGGCCTGCTCCTCGAGCGGGATGAGGACGGTGTCGACGTAGGCGGCGGCACGATCGCGCAGGTTGCGCTGGGCGGGTGTGAGAGCGAAATCCATGGCCGGGGACTATTGCCGATCGCGGCTCACGGCGCGGCGATGCGCCCCGCCGACTCGCGCCGCCCGGCCCGCACCAGGGCGACCCCGAGCACCAGCGAGAACGCCGCCAGGAGCGCGTAGGCGGCGCGGTCGCCCGGTCCCGCGATAACGGCGCCGGCGATCAGCGGGCCGGCGAAGTTGGCCGCGCCCCAGACCACTCCCATGAGGCCGTTCACGGTGCCGGTGGCAAAGCCGAGCCGGGCCGCACCCTGCGCGCCGAGCGGGAACGCCATCGTGTAGGGCGGTGCGACGAACACGGCCCGCGCGAGCACCATCGCGACGACCGCCGACGTCCCGCCGGCGAGCAGCACCGGCAGGAGCGCCGCCGCCTGGAGCGCCGCCATCGCCCCGGCGCCGCGCAGCGAGACCGCCCGCCGGCCCAGCCGGGCGACGACGGCGCTCGACGCGATGAAGATCGCCGACGAGAGCGAGAACCAGACGCCGATGGCGGCCGACGAGAGCCCGTGGCGGCCGAGCTGGAGCGGGGCGACGAGGCTGATCACGCCGTCGCTGACGCCGCCCAGGAGCATGATCGCAAGGGCGCCGGCGAGCAGCGGCTCGGCCCGCATCCCGGCCGCGATCTCGAGCAGCGGCTGGTGCCCGTGGCGCACGCGGCCGCCGGGATCGACGAGCGCGATGCCGACGGCCACGGCCGCCATACCGGCGCCGACGACCGCGAAGGCGGCGCCGCGGCCGACGTGGTCGGCCATCACCCCGGCGAACACCGGCCCGGCCATCGAGCCGATCCCCGCCACCGTGATCACCGCCGCGAGGGCCCGCTCGCGCAGGTGGGGCGGCGACGAGTCGCCGAGCCACGAGATCCCGGCCGACCAGATCGTGCCCGATCCGACCCCGAACGCGGCTCGCGCCCCCAGCAGGACGGCGAAGTTCGGCGCCGCCGCGAACCCGAGCATCGAGACGCCCGCGATCGCGGCGGCGGCGATGGTGACGCGGCGGGCGCCGAAGCGGTCGGCCAGGCGCCCGGCGGGGATCGAGGCGAGCACGATCGCAAAGCTCGCGGCCGCGAGCAGCGCACCCGTGCGCACGTCGGACAGGTGGTAGGCGCGCCGGTAGGCCGGAAGCAGCGGCGCCACCGAGAGCAGCGCGATCTCGTCGAGGAAGACGAGCGCGTAGAAGAGCACGAAGGGCCGCCGCATAGGGCCCGAGACACTATCCGGCCCTGGGCCCGTCCCCTGTTCAGCCGCAGACGGCGCGGGCGATCCGGACGTACGCCTCGGCGCACTGCTCGACCGAGCGCAGGTCGACCCATTCGTCGGCCGTGTGCAGGCCGTCGCCGACCGGGCCGAGCACGACGCAGGGAATGCCCGCCTCGACGAGGATGCCCGAGTCCATCCAGCCGTAGTCGCTGCGGACGACCGGCGCGTGCCCGAGCACCTCGGCGGCGGCGGCGATCGCCGCGAGCACGACGGGCTCGTCGCGGCCGAGCCGCACCGGCTCGCGGGCGACGACGGTGCGGCACTCGCCCTCGAAGCCGGCATCGGCGGCGCGCGCAGCGTCGAGCAGCGCCTCCATCTCGGCCAGCGAGTCGGCCACCGACTCGCCCGGCATCAGGCAGCGCTCGACGCCGATCACGCACTCGGCCGGGTAGCTCGGATAGCTCTGCCCGCCGCGGATGGTCGAGGCGTGCACGCTCGGGCGGCCCCACTCGGGCGTCTCGCGCAGGGCCAGGGCGCGGTCGAGCTCGGCGATGCCGGAGAGCAGCGGGCCTGCCAGCGCGATCGCGTCGCGGCCGCGCTCGGGGCGGCCGCCCGCCGCCTCGATCCCCTGGCTCGAGACGTCGTACCAGGCAAAGCCGCCGTGTGCGAAGATCACATCGAGGTCGCTCTGCTCCGGCAGGACGGCCGCATCGGCGCGATAGCGGCCGACCAGCGCCTCGGCGCCGACGCTCTGCCACTCCTCGTCGATCACGCACGCCACGAGCACGTCGCCCCGCGGCGGGTCGGACGCGAGCCGCTCGACGGCATAGAGCGAGGCCGCGATCCCGGCCTTCATGTCGCAGGTGCCGCGGCCGTGCATGCGCCCGTCGCGGACGCACGGGACAAACGCCTCGGGAGCGGCCGCGACGACGTCGGTGTGCCCGCACAGCATCAACGAGCGGCCGCCGCCCGTGCCGCGCAGCGTGCCGACCACGTTCGGCCGTCCCGGAGCCGCGTCCCACACGTCGACCTCCAGGCCGGCGGCGCGCATGCGGGCGGCGATGATCGCGGCGACGGCCGCCTCGCCGGGGCCGTCGGGGGCGAGGCCGGGATTGGTCGAGTCGGCGGCGACCATCTCTGCGAGCAGATCGACCGGCGTCACGCCCGTGCCCCGCACGATCCCCGCACGATCAGGCGCGCTTCGAGCCGGATCCGCCGCGCCGCGCCGCGCTCGCCGGCCAGGCGGCGGAGCAGGCGCTCGCCCGCGGTGCGCCCGAGCTCGGCCACCGGCTGGCTCACGACCGTCACC
>DASXZF010000075.1:0-4779 GCA_036502065.1 Gaiellales bacterium | reverse complement strand
GAGGTGGTCGGCGAGGCCGGCGACGGCGCCGCCGCTGTCGAGGCCGCCGCCCGGCTGTCGCCCGACGTCGTGCTCATGGACGTGCGCATGCCGGGCGTCGATGGGATCGAGGCCACCCGCAGGCTCGGCAAGGTCGGTTCGCGCCCGCCGCGGGTGCTGATGCTGACGACGTTCGACCTGGACGAGTACGTCTACGACGCCCTGCGCGCGGGCGCGAGCGGGTTCCTGCTGAAGGACGCGCCGGCGGCGCAGCTCATCGACGCGATCCGGATCGTCGCCGCGGGCGATGCTCTGCTCGCGCCCTCGATCACCCGCCGCCTGATCGCCGAGTTCGTGCGCCGGCCGCTGCCGGCGGACGAGCCGGCGCTGGCCCAGCTGACCGCCCGGGAGCGCGAGGTGCTCGTGCTGATCGGTAGCGGCCTCTCCAATCGCGAGATCGCCGCAGAGCTCTATCTGGGCGAGGCGACCGTGAAAACGCACGTCAAGCGAGTGCTCGCGAAGCTCGTCCTCAGAGACCGTGTGCAGGCGGTCGTACTCGCCTATCGGTGCGGTCTGGTCGAGCCCGGCGGGGCGCCTGCGCGGGCTGGGGGAGATTGACAGCCGCGTAGCAGGCGGTACATTCGATAATGTGTAAGCGGCGCGTTCCTTCGACGAGAGGCTGGACATGAGGCGTACGGGAAGTGGAGCAGCGACCCTGCTCCCAGGCAGGCACAGGGTCGTCCGCACATTTGGCACGGCGATGATCGTTCTCGGAGTATTTGGTGTGATGGCGTCCGCGGCATCCGCGGCGGTCGTGCAGAAGAAGCCCTCCTCGGTCTACGGGGCCAACGGCACGGTTCGCTCGATCATCGTGGTCGGCGCCACGACCTATCTCGGCGGCCAGTTCACCTCGATGGTGCCGAACGCCGGCGGCACGGCCGTCGCGCGCAACAATGTCGCCGCGGTCAGCACGGCCACCGGCGCGCTTTTGCCCTGGAACCCGAACGTCAACGGCACGGTCTACGCCCTGACCGCAGGCCCCACCGGCAACATCTACATCGGCGGCACGTTCACGACGGCCGGCGGTGCGACGCACAAGAACCTGGTCGAGGTCAACGGCACGACGGGCGCGGTCATCACCACGTTCGCGAACTCGCTCAAGCCCAACAAGGCCGTCCGGGCGCTGGCGGTCTCGGGCACGAGCCTGTTCGTCGGCGGCGCGTTCACCACGCCGCAGCACTACGCCGCGAAGGTCGACTCCACCACCGGCGTGCGCAACACCGCGTTCGCGCCCGTGATCACCAACAGCCTGGGCACGAGCCCCGAGGTGCGCGCGATCGCCGCCGACCCGAGCGGCACGCGGCTCATCCTGGGCGGGTTCTTCAACCAGCTGAACAGCGGCGCGCCCGGCGATCCGAACACCACGAACCTGGGCGTCGGCGCGGTTGATCCGAACACCGGAGCGTCGCTCCCGTGGGCGTGGCACACGGCCGACCTGCAGACGTTCCGGCCGTTCCAGCTGCTCGCGTTCGCCCAGGACGGCACGACGCTGTTCGGCGCCGGCAGCGGCAACGGCGGCTCGGCGATGTCCTGGAACATGGAGACCGGCACCCTCAACTACATCGAGGGCTTCAACGGCAACGTCGTCGGTGTCGGCGTGGCGGATGGCGTCCTCTACATGGGCGGCCACTTCACCGGCTACGACGGCCCGGTCCCGGGGAGCAACTTCACCACCCCGATCGCGAGCCGCGACAAGCTGGCGGCGGTCGACGAGGCCACCGGCCTCACGCTCTCGCCGTGGAACCCGGCGGTCAACACGACGCTCGGCATCGAGGCGGTCGCGGGGGGCGGCACCAGCCTCGCCATCGGCGGCGAGTTCACCAAGGCCGGCGCTGTGACCCAGCAGCACTTCACCCTGTTCCACGAGTAGCTCGGGATTGGGGACTGTCCCCGGGCGACCGGGGACAGTCCCCGCTACTCGAGCTCGGAACGTGCGGCGGCGAACTGATCGACCGCGAAATCGATGTCGGCCGGCGTATGTGCGGCCGACATCTGCGTTCTGATCCGGGCCGTCCCCTGCGGCACGACGGGGTAGGAGAAGCTGACCGCGTAGACGCCGCGGCGGATCAGGCCGTCGGCGAGGCGGGCGGCGCGGGCCGCGTCGCCGACCATCACCGGCACGATCGGGTGCGACCCGGGTAGCAGGTCGAAGCCGAGCTCCTCCATCCGCGCCCGGAAGTGGGCAGTGTTTGCCCGCAGCCGCTCGCGCAGCTCGCCGGAGCGCTCGATCAGATCGAGCGCCCGCAGGCTGGCGGCGGTGATCGGCGGGGCGAGGCTGTTCGAGAACAGGTAGGGGCGGGAGCGCTGGCGCAGCAGCTCGACCACCTCGGAGCGCGCGGCGACGTAGCCGCCGCTCGCACCGCCCATCGCCTTGCCGAGCGTGCCCGTGACGATGTCGACGCGGCCGATCACGTCGTGCAGCTCGTGCGTGCCGCGGCCGTGCTCGCCCATGAAGCCCACGGCGTGCGAGTCGTCGACCATGACGATCGCGTCGTGGCGCTCGGCCAGATCGCAGATCTCGGGCAGCTTGGCCAGGTAGCCGTCCATCGAGAACACGCCGTCGGTTGCGATCAGGCGGTGGCGGGCATCGGCGGCATCGGTGAGGCACCGCTCGAGCTCGTCCATGTCGCCGTTTGCGAAGCGCAGCCGCCGCGCCTTGCACAGGCGGATGCCGTCGATGATGGAGGCGTGGTTCAGGGCGTCGGAGATGACCGCGTCCTCGGGGCCGAGCAGCGCCTCGAACAGGCCGCCGTTGGCGTCGAAGCACGATCCGTACAGGATCGCCGCCTCGCTGCCGAGGAACCCGGCCAGCCGCTCCTCGAGGTCGCGGTGCACCTGCTGGGTGCCGCAGATGAACCGCACCGACGCCATCCCGTAGCCCCACCGGTCGAGCGCCTCGCGGGCCGCGGCGACGATCTCGGGGTGGTCGGCGAGGCCCAGATAGTTGTTGGCGCAGAGGTTCAGCACCTCGCCGCGGCCGGCCACCTCGACGTGGGCCGACTGGGGAGTCTGGATCACGTGCTCGGCCTTGTAGAGGCCGGCGGCGCGCAGCTCGTCCAGCCGTCCGCTCACGTCCTCGCGCAGCTTCGCGTCCATCGTCAGACCTCCGTCCAGTCGAGCACGACCTTGCCCGACTGACCGGAGGCGGCGATCGCGAACCCTTCGGTGAAGTCGGTGTAGGGCAGGCGGTGCGTGATCACCGGCGCGATGTCGAGGCCGGATTGCAGCATGACCGTCATCTGGTACCACGTCTCGTACATCTCGCGCCCGTAGATGCCGCGCAGGGTCAGCATGTTGAACACGACCTGCGTCCAGTCGATGGCGATGTCCTGCGTCGGGATCCCGAGCAGCGCGATGCGGCCGCCGTGCGACATGTTCGCGAGCATCAGGTGCAGCGCATCCGGGTTGCCCGACATCTCGAGGCCGACGTCGAAGCCCTCGGTCATTCCGAGCTCGGTCTGGACGTCGGCGAGCGTGCGCGCGCCCGGGTCGACCGTGAGGCTCGCGCCGAGCTGCTCGGCCAGCGCGCGCCTGTAGGGGTTGGGGTCGCTCACGACCACGTGCCGGGCGCCGGCGTGGCGCACGACCGCCGCCGCCATGCAGCCGATCGGCCCCGCACCGGTGATCAGCACATCCTCGCCGAGCACCGGAAACGCGAGCGCCGTGTGGACGGCGTTTCCGAACGGGTCGAAGATGGCGGCGACGTCCTCGTCGACGTCGGCCCAGTGGTGCCAGATGTTCGTCATCGGAAGCGCGATCAGCTCGGCGAACGCGCCCGGCCGGCTGACGCCGACGCCCTGGGTGTGCGCGCACAGGTGGCGGCGGCCGGCCATGCAGTTGCGGCAGCGGCCGCAGACGACGTGGCCCTCGCCGCTCACCAGGTCGCCGGGGTGGAAGTCGCTCACGTTGGATCCGACCGCGACGATCTCGCCCACGAACTCGTGCCCGATCACGAGCGGGACGGGGATCGTCCGCTGCGCCCACGGATCCCAGCGCTCGATGTGGACGTCGGTGCCGCAGATGCCGGTGCGGCGCACGCGGATCAGGACGTCGTTGATGCCGTGCTCCGGCTCGGGGACGTCCTCCAGCCACAGACCGGGCTCGGCCCGGCTCTTCACGAGCGCGCGCATCGCCCCGGAGGATAGGTGCTCAGGCGGCGTCGAGGCTGAACGTGAACATCCGCCGCGCGTCGATGCGGGCGTGGGCGTTCGTCTCGGCCCAGTCGATCCAGTCGGCGCCGTAGCGCGGGGCGTAGATGTCGATCAGCGTCGCCCGGTAGCCGGCGAGCGCCGGGTCGCGCAGATCGACCTCGACGGCGCGGCCGTGCACGGTGACCGCCAGCGGCTCGCCCTCCAGGTGCGTGGCGCTCACGTCGGGGCGCTCGCGGATGTGACGGAAGCGCAGCGAATCGTGCGCCGAGCCGAACCAGAACGCGCCGCGGTAGAAGACGCCGTCGACCGGTCCCACGATGGGGCGGCCGGCGGCCGTGACGGTCGCGAGCGAGAGCAGGCGCATGCCGGCCAGCCGGGCCGCGAGCGCCGCCGCATCGAGCCGGCGCTCGGGCGTGATCACCTCACGCAGGTGCCGTCCGGCCGCCGCGTGGCTCGTATCGAGCAGGCGCTGCAGCGCGTCGAGATCGTCCGCCGTCTCGTGCACGACAGAAGGGTAGACTCACCCCGCCGCGACGATCGGGTGATTGCCGCGGATGACGTTTCCGGGGTCGACCTCGGCCTTGATGCA
>DASXZF010000074.1:0-12059 GCA_036502065.1 Gaiellales bacterium | reverse complement strand
GATCACGACCCGGCCGCCCATCCGCTCGGCCGCCGACCGCACCGAGGCGGCGTTGGCGAGATGCAGCGCGACGCCGCCGACGCGCGCCTTGTGGGCGACGTTGTCGATCTTGCAGACGACGGGGTACCCGATCCGCTCGGCCGCGGAGGCTGCCTCGTCGGCCGATGCGCAGCGCTCGGCGCGCACGTACGGGACGCCGTGCGCGGCCAGCACGGCCGCCGAGTCGACCTCGGCCAGCGCGCCGGAGCCGGCGATGGGATCGTCGGCGGGCACCGCGCGCGGGGGCGGCAGGTAGCGCTCGTGGTTCAGCCGCGCGGCCAGCGCGCGCAGACCCGGCAGCGTGCCCTTCAGCAGCGGGATGTCGTGCTCGCGCGCCCACTCGAGGTCCTCGATCGGCGGATCGGCCGTGGTCACGCTGATCACGGCGGGGAAGATGTCGGTGCCCTCGACGGCCGCGCGCAGATCGTCGGCGATGTTGCGCGCCAGCGCGCGCTCGGTGCCCTTCAGCCACACCGAGTGGTCGATCGCCGATACCAGCACGTCGAACTCGCCGGATTCGGCGAGGAGCTGGAACACGCGCGGGAAGACGACGCGGTCGTCGTCGATCGCCCAGCAGTCGGCCGGGTTCCCGATCTTGACGAAGTTCGGGAACTCCGCGTGGATCTGAGCCTGCAGCGCGTCCGGGTAGTCGGTGAGAGGTATCCCGGCCTGCTCGGCCTTGTCGGCGAAGTACTCGCCCTCGCCGCCGGAGTTCGTGACCGCGCCGATGCGGCGCCCGCGCGGCGGGCGCGCCCGGGAGAAGACCTCGAGGTGCTCCAGCCAGTCGCCGAAGTCGCCGACGCGGATGGCGCCGTAGTGGCGCAGCATCGCCGAGAAGCTGCGGTCGGAGCCGACGAGCGCACCGGTGTGCGCGAGCGCGGCCTTTGCGCCCATCTCCGACGTGCCCACCTTGAGCACGATCGCCACCTTGTCCGCCTCGGCCAGCTTGCGCAGCGCATCCTCGAACCGGGCCGGCTCGCGCACGGTCTCGAGGAAGAGGCCGACGACGCGGGTCTCCGGGTCGTCCGCGAACCACGACACGAAGTCGGCGGCCTTGGTGACCGTCTCGTTCCCTGACGAGATGACCGTGCGGAAGCCGATCCGGGGGCCGAGCGAGACCAGGATCTCGCCGATCGAGCCGGAGTGGACGACCGTCGCCACCGGGCCGCGCACGAAGGTCGGGTGCAGGCTGCCGATCCAGGGCGAGGGGAACCCGGGGGTGGCGATGCCCATGCAGTTGGGGCCGACCATCGCGATCCCGGCGTCGCGGACGCGCGCCGAGATCCGCTCGGCGATCGTCGGGCGAAACTCTTTGTGGGCGCGCCGATCCTCCGCCCCGGTCTCGTTGCCGAGCCCCGGGACGACGATCGCGCGCACGCCCTCGACCGAGAGCACGTCGTCGATCGCCGCCTCGATGCGACCGTCGCCGACGCCCATCACCACCATCTCGGGCACCGCCGGGCAGTCGCCGATCGTGGGGTAGCACTTCACGCCGCAGGCCTCGGACTTCGTCGGGTTGATGCCGTGGAACGGCACGCCCGGCACGGTCATGTTCTCGGCGATCCGAAGCGACGTCCGCTCGGAGATGCCGTAGATCGCGACCGAGCGCGGATCGAAGATCGCGCGCAGGCCCTCGTCGTGCACCGGACGATCGGCGACGGCCACTCAGGTGCCCTCGACGAAGAAGCGGCCGGTCTCCCCGCCCGAGAAGAACCGCGACGTGACCGTCTTCTTGCGCGTGTAGAACTCGACGGCGTCGGTGCCGTGCGCGTGCAGGTCGCCGAAGAACGAGCCTTTCCAGCCCGAGAACGGGAAGAACGCGACCGGCGCCGCGACGCCGATGTTGATCCCGATCATGCCGACCTGGACGTCGTGGCGGTAGCGCCGCGCGGCCGCGCCGGACTCGGTGAAGAGCGACGTGCCGTTGCCGTAGCGGCTGCCGTTCACGATCTCGATCGCCTCGTCGAGCGAGCTCGCGTGGATGACGGAGAGCACCGGCCCGAACACCTCCTCCTGGGCGATGTCCATGTCGGGCGTCACGCCGTCGAGGATGGTGGGGCCGACGAAGGAGCCGCCGGATGCGGCCGGCGAGCGGCCGTCGACGAGCGCCGTCGCGCCGTCCGCGATGCCGCGGTCGATCCACTCCATGATGCGGTCGCGGGCCGCGGTCGAGACCACCGGGCCGACGTCGGTGCCACGCTCGAGGCCGTCGCCGAGCGAGAGCTCGCGGGTGCGGGCGGTGAGCTCGTCCAGGAGCGGCTTCTTGGCATCGCCGACGGCGACGACGACCGATCCGGCCATGCAGCGCTGGCCCGCGGCGCCGAACGCCGAGCCGATGATGTTCGACACGGTCTTCTCCATCACCGCGTCGGGCATGACGACCATGAAGTTCTTCGCTCCGCCGAGCGCCTGCACGCGCTTGCCGTTCGCGGCCGCCCGCTCGTAGACGTAGCGCGCGACCTTCGCGGAGCCGACGAACGAGACGGCGTCGACGCCGGGATGGTCGAGCAGCCCGTTCACGACGTCGGCGCCGCCGTTCACGAGGTTGATGACACCCGCCGGCAGGCCGCCGAGGTCGTCGATCAGGTTGAACACGAGCTCCTGCGTCAGCGGCACCTGCTCGGAGGGCTTGAGCACGAAGGTGTTGCCGCAGGCGATCGAAAAGGGCAGGAACCAGAACGGCACCATGGCCGGGAAGTTGAACGGCACGATCGCCGCGCAGACGCCGACCGGCTGGCGGATCGTCTCGCAGTCGACGTTCCTGGCCACGTCCTCGAGGATGCGGCCCTGCATCGTCTGCGGCACGGCGCTCGCGGCCTCGACCATCTCGATCGCGCGGCCGACCTCGGCCCGGGCGTCGGGCAGGGTCTTGCCCATCTCGCGGGTCACCGAGCGGGCGAGCTCGTCGGCGTGGGCCTCGAGCACCTGGCGCAGGCCGAAGAGCCAGCGCGCGCGCTCGATCACGGGCCGTGCGCGCCACTCGGGCAGCGCGGCCCGGGCGGCCTGGACGGCGACATCGACGTCGGCGGCGTTCGACAGCGGAACGCGCGCGAGCGTCTCTCCGGTGGCGGGGTTTTGGACATCGAGCTGCTCTGCCGCGGTCGCCGCCACCCAGCGGCCTCCGACGTAGTTTCCGAGCAGGCGTGTCTCAGCGGTGGTAGCCATCCAGGCATTCAAGCCCAGCGGCCGCTCCGCCGCCACCTTACACTGTGTCCATGAACGCGCCTCAAACTGGACAGTCTGTCCTGACGGTGGCCGATCTGCTCACCCTCGACGAGTTCCGCTCGGGCGACGTCACGGTCGCCGCCGGCGGCCATCGCCTCGGGAACCGGGTCGAGTGGGTGCACGTGTTCGAGACGCCGGAGGTGAGCGAGGTGCTGCGCGGCGGCGAGTTCCTGCTCACCACGGGCATCGGCCTCGCCGGCATGTCGCCCGCCCAGGTGGAGGCGCTGGTGGCAGCCGTTGCGCGGTCAGGCGCAGCCGGGATCGGGTTCGAGCCGACCCACGCCCCGGCCGACGTGCTGGTGCCGGCGTGCCGCACACACGAGCTGCCCCTGGTTGTCTTCGGCCGCGACGTGCGCTTCGTCGACATCACCCACGTGGTGCACGAGCGCCTGGTCTCGGGCGAGCTCCTGACGCTGCGGCGCGCGGTCAGCCTGCAGACGCAGCTGCGCGAGACGGCCCGCGGAGGGCTCGGCCCGAGCGGTCTGGTGGCGGCGCTCGGCGATGTGCTGGGCGCGCAGGTGCTGTTCGAGCGCACCGACCGCACGCCGATCGCGACGTCGCCCGAGGACGGCCTCGACGTCGCATTCCTGGACGCGCTCGACCGCCACCGCCAGCGCCTGCCGACCTCGCTGCGCTCGCGACCCGTCAACCCGGGCGCCTGGCTGCACGTGCTCTCGCGCCACGGCGACGAGCTCGACGAGCTCGCCGTCGACGAGGCCGCGTTCCTGCTCTCGGTCGCGGTCGCCTCGCAGCCGCCGTCGGACGAGGTGCCGAGCGCCGAGCGGGCGCGGCTGCTGCAGCGGCTGGCCGAGGGCCGGGCGGGCAGCGCCGCCGAGGTGGTGCGCCGGGCGCGCGCCGTCGGCGTCGACCTCTCGCGCGCGACCCTCTGGGCCGTGCACGGACGCGGGTCGCTCGAGCGGCTCGAGCGCCTGGCCCTGGACGCGCTCGTCGACGGCCACCGCGCGATCGTCGCCGTCCGCGGCGACATGGACATTGCGGCGGTGGCCCGCGACCTCGTGCGCCGCGGGGCGGTGACGGCGGTCGGCCTCGAGACGCGCGGAGGCGAGCCCGGCCAGCTGCGCGACGCCCTGGCCGCCGCCGAGTGCGCCTGCCTGGTCGCAGCCGCCGCCGGACCGCCGGTCAGGACCGGCGCCGACCTCGGCGCCCTGCGCCCGGTGGCGCGATCGGTGCTCGCCGGCGAGCGGCCCGAGCGGCGCTTCGACGACGCCACCCGGCGCGTGCTCGACGCCCTCGTCGCCACCGGCTGGTCGAAGGCCGCGGCCGCCCGCCGCCTGGGCATGTCGCGCCAGCGGCTCTACGAGCTGCTCGCGCGGCTGAAGGAGCGCCACGGCATCGACGCCGACCGCTCGCAGACGCGGGTCGAGCTCGCCCTCGAGGCCTGGGCGGTGCGCATGGCCGAGCTGGTCGAGTAGCGCGTCAGGCGAGGCGCACGAGCGTCTGCCCGTTCGTGACGGCGTCGCCCTGGGCCACCTCCACCGCCTCCACCTCGCCCGCGTGGTGGGCGACGATCTCGTTCTCCATCTTCATCGCCTCGACGACGACCAGCACCTGCCCCGCCGCGACCTGATCGCCGGCAGCGACGCCGACGCTCAGCACCGTGCCCTGCATGGGGCTGCGCACGACGTCGTGCGCGCCATGCGCGGCTGCCTCCCGCTCGGCCAGCGCCTCGCGCCGGGCCCGCAGCCGCGTGCGGCCGGGATGCTCCGGCACCTCGACCGTCACCTCGAAGCGCTTGCCGTCGACCTCGGCGACATGCCGCCGCACCTCGCCGACCACTCCGCCCCCCGCTGAATGTTCGGCGTCAGGCGCTTCATATTCACGCGCGAAGCCGCCGCCCTCGACGAAGTCGCGCATGGTGCCGGCGGCCGCGAACTCGGGGTGGCGCATGATCGCGCGGTGCAGCGGGATGAGCGTCGTGATGCCGCCGATCTCGTACTCGTCAAGGGCGCGCGCCATCCGCCGCCGGGCGAGGTCGCGGTCCTCGTCCCAGACGACGAGCTTGGCGAACATCGGGTCGTAGAGGCCCGACACATCGGTGCCCGCCTCGACCCCGGAGTCGACCCGCACGCCGGGGCCGGCCGGCTCGCGGTAGGTCGTGATGCGGCCCGGCGTGGGGACGAACCCGGCTGCGGCGTCCTCGGCATTTATGCGGCACTGGATCGCGTGGCCGTAGAGCCGCACGTCGGACTGCGCCCAGCCGAGCGGGCGCCCCGATGCGATCCAGACCTGCTCGCGGACGAGGTCGAGCCCCGTCACCATCTCGGTCACCGTGTGCTCGACCTGCAGGCGCGTGTTCATCTCGAGGAAGTACCACGACCCATCGGCGGCCAGGAGTCCCTCGATCGTGCCCGCGCCGGTGTAGCCGACGGCCCGCGCGGCGTTCACGGCGATCGCGCCGATGCGCTCGCGCAGGTCCGCCGAGACGGCGGGCGAGGGTGTCTCCTCGATGAGCTTCTGGTGGCGGCGCTGGATCGTGCAGTCGCGCTCGCCCAGGTGGATGACGTGGCCGTGGTTGTCGGCCAGCACCTGCACCTCGATGTGGCGCGGGTCGTCCAGGTAGCGCTCGAGATAGACCGTGTCGTCGGCGAAGTAGGTCTTGCCCTCGCGCCGCGACGCGGCGAAGGCGCTCTCGAGCTCGTCCGCCGCGCGCACCACCCGGATGCCCTTGCCGCCGCCGCCGGCCGCGGCCTTGATCGCCACCGGATAGCCGATCTCCTCCGCGGTGCGGCGGGCATCGGCGAGCGTCACGATCGGGTCGGTGCCGCCCGGGACGATCGGCACCCCCGCCGCGGCCATCACCTCGCGCGCGCTCGTCTTCGAGCCCATCGCCTCCATCGCCTCGGGCGGCGGGCCGATGAACACGACCCCCGCCGCGGCGCAGCCCCGGGCGAACTCCGGGTTCTCGGCCAGGAAGCCGAACCCGGGATGCACGGCGTCGGCGCCCGCACGGCGGGCGACCTCGATGATCCGCTCGCCCTGGAGGTAGCTCTGTGGCGACGGCCCGGGGCCGATCAGGTAGGCCTCGTCGGCAAGGGCGACGAACGGCGTGTCGCGGTCGGCCTCGGAGTAGACGGCGACCGACGCGATCCCCATCTCGCGCAGCGTGCGGAACACGCGGATGGCGATCTCACCGCGGTTGGCCACGAGCACCTTTTCGAACACGGCGCCGATTCTACGGTTCGCGATCGGTCTGCTCGGGCGCGGGCTCACCCTCGCCCGGCGCGCCCTCGATGAGGCCGAGCGCCGCGAGCGCCTGGTGCACCGCCTCGGCCTCCTCCGGCGACGCGTCGGGCTGCAGACGGATCCGCTCGCCGCTCACAGCGGAATGTTCCCGTGCTTGCGGTGGGGCGGGTCGGTGCGCTTGTGCCGGCACGCCTCGAGCGCGGTGATGAGCGCCGGCCGCGTGCTCGACGGCGCGATCACGTCGTCGACGTATCCGCGCTCGGCGGCGGTGAACGGGTTGGCGAACCGCTCGCGGTACTCCTCGACGAGCTCGGCGCGGCGGGCGTCGGGGTCGTCTGCGGCCTCGAGCTCCTTGCGGAAGACGATGTTCACCGCGCCGTCGGGGCCCATCACGGCCACCTCGGCCGTCGGCCAGGCGAAGTTGAAGTCGGCGCCGACATGCTTGGAGCTCATCACGTCGTAGGCGCCGCCGTAGGCCTTGCGCGTGATCACGGCGAGCTTGGGCACCGATGCCTCGCAGTAGGCGTAGAGCAGCTTCGCGCCGTGGCGGATGATCCCGCCCCACTCCTGGTCGGTGCCGGGCAGGAAGCCGGGCACGTCCACGAACGTGACGACGGCGAGGCCGAACGCGTCGCATGTGCGCACGAACCGGGCCGCCTTCACCGAGCTCTTGATGTCGAGGACGCCCGCGAGCGCCCGCGGCTGGTTGGCGACGATGCCGACCGGATGGCCGCCGAGGCGGGCAAAGCCGCACACGATGTTCTCGGCGAACCGCTCCTGCACCTCCATGAACTCGCCGTCGTCGACGACGCGGCGGATCACCTCGTGCATGTCGTACGGCTTGGTGGCCTCGTCGGGGATGAGCCGGTCGAGCTCGGGGTCACGGCGGTCGGCGGGGTCGGACGGCGGCTCCCAGGGGGGCGGCTCGCCGCTGCACTGGGGCAGGAACGAGAGCAGGTAGCGCGCGTCGCCGATCAGGGCGCGCTCGTCGGGGGCCGTGAGATGCGCGACCCCCGAGCGGGTCGCATGCGTGGTCGCGCCGCCGAGCTCCTCGAAGCTCACCTCCTCGCCGGTCACCGTCCGCACCACCTCGGGCCCGGTGATGAACATGTGCGACGTCTCCTCGACCATCATCACGAAGTCGGTGATCGCGGGCGAGTACACGGCGCCGCCGGCGCAGGGGCCGACGATCAGCGAGATCTGGGGGATGACGCCGGAGGCCTGCACGTTGCGCACGAAGATGTCGGCGTAGCCCGCGAGCGACACGACGCCCTCCTGGATGCGGGCGCCGCCGGAGTCGTTGATGCCGATGATCGGGCAGCGGTAGCGCAGCGCCATGTCCATCACCTTCACGATCTTCTGGGCGAACGCCTCGCCCAGCGATCCGCCGAACACGGTGAAGTCCTGCGAGAAGACGAACACGCGCCGGCCCTCGATCGTGCCGTGCCCGGTGACGACGCCGTCGCCGTAGGGCCGGTTCTCGAGCATGTTGAAGTTCGGGTTGCGGTGCTGGACGAACGCGTCGAGCTCGGTGAAGCTGCCCGGGTCGAGCAGGAGTTCGATCCGCTCGCGGGCGAGCAGCTTGCCGCGTGCGCGCTGGCGCTCGACCGCCGCGGGGGCCCCGGCGTTCGCGGCCTCGGCTCGCAGCCGCTCGACCGCTTCCAGACGCTCCCTCGTGGTGTGCTCCGGCATCGGCGAGAGCCTACCGGAGCCGCCCGGCGGGCAAATCCACGCAAAATCCGAACATGGAATGCCCGATCGCCGAACTATCATCGGGGCCAATCACGGTTCACGCGACAAATGAAAAGTTTTGGTGAAGATTCACCTTGACGCAGCCGTTTGCGGCAGGTACGTTCGACCATGCGAGGCACAACTCCGAGGAGGGTGGGCACCCTAGTGGGCGAGCAAGCGAGAGCTGATCGTTCGACCTCTGCGCTACGCGCAGAGCGAAAAAGTCGTGGAATAGGCACGGTCGTCACCGCGCCGGTGTGGGCACACCGGGGCGCGATCCGGCGTCCGCGACCGGCCGGCCGCACCCGCCGGTCGACGGTCCGCTGGGCGCTCGTCCTCGCAGATCTGCTCGGCCTGACCACGGCCGCCGCGGTCGCCTACCTGCTCACGCACGGCGGCATCGGCTTCGATCCGCTCCTGCTCGCGCTGCCCGCCTGGGGCATGCTCGCCGGGTTCTACGGCCTCTACAAGCGCGACCGCGTCGGCGCCGACAACGCGACGCTCGACGAGGTCTGGCCGATCTTCAACTGCGTCACCGTGGCGTCGTTCGCGGTGTTCGCCGTCGTCCAGGCGTTCGCTCCCTCGCACCTGCACGGCGGCCGCGTGGTCGCCTTCTGGGCCCTCGCCTCGCTCGCGATCCCGGCCTACCGCAGCATCGCCCGCACCCTGCTGCGCCGGCAGCTCGCGCTGAAGCAGCGCGCCGTCGTCGTCGGCGCGGGCCTCGTCGGCCAGGAGATCGCCCGCAAGGTGCTGCGCCAGCCGAGCTACGGCCTCGACCTGGTCGGCTTCGTCGATCCCAACCCGCTGCAGCTGCACGACGAGCTCCAGCACCTGCCCGTGCTCGGATCGACCGACGACCTGGCCGAGCTGCTCGTGACGAACGACATCGACCACGTCGTGCTCGCGTTCACCGCCGACCACCAGGCCGGCCTCGACGTCGTGCGCGTGTGCAACGAGATGGGCGTGCAGGTCGACATCGTCCCGCGCCTCTTCGAGGTCGTCGGCAGCCGCGCCGCCGTCTACTCGCTCGAGGGCACCCCGCTGCTCGGGCTGACGCCGCCGGTGCTGGGCGCGTCGCACCGCCTGGCCAAGCGCGCGATGGACATCTCCGGGGCGATCTTCGGGCTGATCGTGCTCTCCCCGCTCTTCCTCGCGTGCGCGATCGCGGTCCGGATGAACAGCGAGGGGCCGATCTTCTTCCGCCAGATCCGCATCGGCCGCGGCCAGAAGCCGTTCACGATCATCAAGTTCCGCACGATGGTGCCCGACGCCGAGGAGCGCAAGGCCGAGGTGGCACATCTGAATGCGCACTTCGGGCTCGGCGACGCGCGCATGTTCAAGATCCCCGACGATCCCCGTCAGACCACCGTCGGCCGGTTCCTGCGCAAGTACTCGATCGACGAGTTCCCGCAGCTCTGGAACGTCCTGTGCGGCCAGATGAGCCTGGTCGGGCCACGGCCGCTGATCCCGCACGAGCACCAGTTCGTGAACGACTGGGGCCTGCGCCGCCTCGATCTGACGCCGGGCCTGACCGGCCTGTGGCAGGTGTGCGGACGCAGCGAGGTGACGTTCTCGCAGATGCTCGTCCTGGACTACCTGTACGTCACCAACTGGAGCCTCTGGGGCGACATCAAGCTGATCCTGCGCACCGTGCCCGCCCTGATGGGCAAGACGCGCGGCGCTTCGTAGCGCGGGAGCACGAACCGCCTGGGGAGAGTCCCCAGGCTCTACGAGGCGACTGTCCCCGGGCCGGGGCTAGGGCCGGGCGCGCAGCGCGTCGTGCGTGCCCCACTCGTCGCGGAGCACCTGACACACCTCGCCGATGGTCGCCTCGGCGCGCAGGGCTGCGCGCATCGGCACGAGCAGGTTCTCGCCGCTCCCCGCCGCCGCCCGCACCTCGGTGAGCGCGGCGTCGACGGCTGCCGCGTCGCGACCGGCGCGCGCGGCCGCGGTGCGCTCGCACTGGCGCCGCTCGGCTTCGGGGTCGATCCGGTGCAGCTCGATCGGAGTCTCCCGCTCGGCCGCATACCGGTTCACGCCGACGATCACCTGCTCGCCCGACTGCACCCGCTGGTGGTGGGCGAACGCCGCCTGCTCGATCTGATCCTGCACCCAGCCCGCCTCGATCGCCGCGACCGCGCCGCCCATCTCGTCGACGGCGGCGATCAGCGAGCGGGCCTGGCCGGCCATGGCGTCGGTCAGCGCCTCGACGTAGTAGCTCCCGGCGAGCGGATCGGCCGTGTCGAGCGCTCCCGCCTCGGCGGCGAGGATCTGCTGCGTGCGTAGCGCGATCGTCGCGCTGTGCTCGGTCGGCAGCGCGAGCGCCTCGTCGAACGCGTTGGTGTGCAGGCTCTGCGCCGACCCGCACACGGCCGAGAAGGCCTGCACCGCCACCCGCACGATGTTGTTCTCGGCCTGCTGGGCGGTCAGCGTCGATCCACCGGTCTGGGCGTGGAACCGCAGCATCAGGCTGCGCTCGTCGCGCGCGCCGAAGCGCTCGCGCATCACCTCGGCCCACACCGTCCGCGCGGCCCGGAACTTCGCCACCTCCTCGAAGAAGCCGTTGTGCGCGTTGAAGAAGAACGAGAGCCGGCGCGCGAAGGCGTCGACCGCAAGCCCGGCGTCGACGGCCGCCTGAACGTAGGCGATGCCGTTTGCGAGCGTGAATGCGATCTCCTGCGCCGCGGTCGAGCCGGCCTCCCGGATGTGATATCCCGAGATCGAGATCGTGTTGAAGCGCGGCAGCCGCTCGGTGCAGTACCGGAACGTGTCCACGGTCAGGCGCATGCTCGGCCGCGCCGGGAAGATGTAGTTGCCCCGGGCGATGTACTCCTTGAGCACGTCGTTCTGGATCGTGCCGGCGAGCACGTCCGGTGCGACGCCCTGCTCCTCGGCAACGAGCTCGTACAGGAGCAGGAGCAGCGCGGCCGGAGCGTTGATCGTCATCGAGGTCGAGACGGTGTCGAGCGGGATCCCGGCGAGCAGCGTCCGCATGTCGGCGATCGAGTCGATGGCGACACCGGTGCGGCCGACCTCGCCGCGCGCGAGGGCGTGGTCGGAGTCGAGGCCGAGCTGGGTCGGCAGGTCGAACGCCACCGAGAGCCCGGTCTGTCCGCGATCGAGCAGGAGCCGGAAGCGCCGGTTGGTCTCCTCGGCCGACGAGAAGCCCGCGTACTGGCGCATCGTCCACGCCCGCTCGCGGTAGCCGTCGGGGCGCACGCCGCGCGTATACGGGAACACGCCCGGGTCGGCTCGCGGCTCGGGCGCATCGGCCGCGCGGTAGACGGGCTGTATGGGGATGCCCGACTCGGTCGAGCGCTCGCGATCGGCGGACACGGTGGGCAGGATAGGCGTTCCGGCCAACGACGGAAGAGGAGCCCCGGCTGCCGAGAACGCCTTCCTCGACGCGGCTGCCAGTCAGCGCCGCGCCTCGAGCGACTCAGGCCTCCGGGGCCCCCCGACCACCATAGAACGCCGCAGCCCCCGGTTCAACCCCCTCCCGGCGATGCGCGCGCGCCGGCCGATAGTCTGGGGTCATGAGGATCACGGTGAGGCTGTTCGCAGCTCTGCGGGAACGGGCCGGATGGTCGCAGCGGGAGCTCGACCTGCCCGACGGCGCCGTCGTCTCGGACGTCTGGCCCGCGCTCGAGCTTGGCGCCGAGCCGCCGGGGATCGCTTACGCGCGCAACCGCGAGTACGCCGATCGCGACGCCGCCGTCGCGCCCGGCGACGAGGTGGCCGTGATCCCGCCCGTGTCCGGCGGCGCGTTCACGATCGGCGCAGCGCCGCTCGACCTGGCCGCCGTCGTCGCCGCGGTCGCCGACCCCGCCGCCGGGGCCGTCGCCACCTTCATCGGCACG
>DASXZF010000073.1:0-5453 GCA_036502065.1 Gaiellales bacterium | reverse complement strand
GCCAGGTCGTGGAGCGCGCCGTCGGCGCCCGCCCCAAGGCCCAGCTGGCCTCGGCGCTGCGCCTCGACGACCACGTCACCGCCGCCGCGTAGGGGAAACCACCTAGGCCGACCCCTCCGAAACGTGGAGGGCGAATCATCGCCACGGTGGTGGGAGGGCCCGCCGCCGGGCCGATCATGTAGCTACGCGGGCCGATCACCAGCCGCCGGTGCCGGCCCGCGTTTCTCCCCCTTGCTTCATCAGGCGCGCACGACCTTCTCGTAGTTGTCGGCCAGCCAGGCGACGCGCATGCCGCCTCGCTCGTAGAGGCGCCGCGCTCCGCTGTTGTCGCCATCCACGCCGAGGCCGACACGGCGCTCTCCGCGCTCCCAGAATCGGCTCAGGCTCTCGGAAAGCAGCGCGGCGCCGAGTCCCCGCCGCCGCCACGGCGTGCGCACGGCCAGGCTCTCGATGAATCCCATGCCGAACGTCTCGGGCGTGCAGAGAGCGACACCGCACACCTCGCGCCCCGCCCGGGCGACCGTCCAGAGCGCCGGGTCGAAGCGCGGATCGGTGACCTTACGCTCGCGCCACCGGGCCTGGCTGCTCCAGCCGTTGTCGAAGGCCTCGACGACGCACGCGTCGACCTCGGCGCCGTCCCGGCCGGGGTCGAATCCGCCCGCGACGACGTCCGCCGGCCAGTCCGGCACCGGCGGAGGCCCGTCGAGGACGGCGACCATGCGCACATGCTGGTCGGCGCGCGCGTACCCGCGGGCCGCGAGCAGCGCCCCGGCGGCGAGGTCGGCGAGCAGGACGTCGGTTCGGACGGTGATCGCGGCGGCCCCTGCCACGGCTGCGAGCTCGCGGGCGCGCCGCTCGATCGCCTCGACGAGCGCTGCGCCGACGCCGTGCCCGGCGTGATCGGGCTCCACCCAGCCGAGCGCGAACAGCCGCTCGTGACCGTCCTCGTGCAGGTAGCCGTATCCCGCCGGCACCCCGTCGCGCTCGACGATCCACGCGTCGCGCTCGGCGTCTCCGAGACCGCGCCAGTCGTCGCGGATGTCGGCCTCGCTGCGGGCCGTGTCACCGCCGGCCGATCGGCCGTACGCGTTGGCGAGCGCCGCCGCGACCGCTGCGTCTGCGGGCAGCGGCGATCGCACCCGCAATGAACAAGGGTGCCTGGCACCGTTATTCATGGGGCTCACCGCAGGGCGGGCTCGCCGAGGACCGCGTCGACCGCGTCGGGATCGGCCGGGATCGCGATCGTCTCGACCGCTCCGGCCACGGCCTCGATGGTCTTCAGGCCGTCGCCCGTGATGTAGGCGACCACCGTCTCACCGGCGCCGATCTCGCCGCGCGCGGCCAGCTTGCGCAGGACCGCCGTCGTGACGCCGCCGGCCGTCTCGGTGAAGATCCCGGTCGTGCGCGCGAGCAGCCGGATGCCCTCGATGATCTCGGCGTCGCTTGCAGCCTCGATGCTGCCGCCCGTGCGCCGGGCGACGCCGAGCGCATACACGCCGTCGGCGGGGTTTCCGATCGCAAGCGACTTGGCGATGCCGGTCGGGCGGACGGGCACGACATCGTCGCCGCCGGCCGCGTAGGCGGCCGCGACCGGCGAGCAGCCCTCGCCCTGGGCGCCGTGCATCACGGGTGCGGCTCCGGGATCGATCAGGCCGGCCGCCCGGCCCTGCTCGAAGCCCTGCAGGATCTTGGTGTAGAGCGAGCCCGAGGCGATCGGCGCGATGACCCGATCGGGCGCCCGCCAGCCGAGCTGCTCGGCCGTCTCGAGCGCGATCGTCTTTGACCCCTCCGCGTAATAGGCCCGCATGTTCACGTTCACGAACGCCCAGGGGCGGTCATATGTCAGCTCGGAGCAGAGCCGGTTCACGTCGTCGTAGGAGCCGTCGACCGCGAACACGGTGGCGCCGTAGGCGGCCGCGGCGATGATCTTCTCGCGCTCGAGGTTGGCGGGCACGAAGATGTAGGTCGGCAGGCCGAGCGCCGCGCCGGCGGCGGCCGTCGCGCCGGCCAGGTTGCCGGTCGATGCGCACGCGAGCGCCTCGTAGCCGAGCTCGACCGCCTTCGCGGCTGCGACGGCGACGACCCGGTCCTTGAACGAGTGGGTCGGGTTCGAGGTCTCGGTCTTGATGTAGAGCTCGCAGTCGAGCCCGAGCTCGGCCGCGAGCCGGTCGGCCCGGATCAGCGGCGAGCAGCCGACCGGCAGTCCCGCGGCGGGGGGCGCGACGGGCAGGAAGTCGGCGAACCGCCAGAGCGTGCGCGGGCCGGCCTCGACGGCGCCCCGGGACACGGGCTGCGAGTCGTCGAAGCCCACCTCGAGCGGGCCGAAACAGCGGTCACACGCAAACAGGGCGTCGAGCGGGTAGGTGGCTCCGCAGCCCTTGCAGGCGAGATGGGTTGCCTTCATGGTCGATCCCCTACGTTCGGGCCGTTTCGGACGGCCGGTTCACATCGTCCGGGATCCTGGGATCCCGCCGGATTTGGCACCTTTCCCGGGCGTCACGTTCGGGATGGTTGCCGAGGCTTCACAGGGCCGGTCCCTCCGCCTCTCTGGATGCGACGCCGGGGATCGCCCCGGCGGGTGCGCACACTGCTCGTCCCATCGTAGAACGACGCGCGGCGGGCGGCAAACGGGAACCGATGGAAGATTCCGGACAGCCGCTGCGTCTGGTGGGGCATGTTTGCCAACGCGAATCTCCACCGGGATCTGGCCCGGCTCCGCGAGGCGGAGCTGCTGGCCCAGGCCCGGCACGACGATCTGATCCGGCGCGCGCGAGCCGGCCGGCTGCAGCCAGAGCTGCGGGCAGGCCGTGAGCACGGGCGCCGCACGCGCCTGGCCGCGCTTCGGCGCGGCCGGCCGGCGATGGTCTGACCCACGCCGGCAACCGGCTTGGCGGCCGCCTGACCAACCCCTCTCAGGCGGTCGCCTCGTCCGGCCCTTTCCTACGCGGCGGCCTCCGCCGGCTCCCGCTCCCGCGCCACCGCGACGCCTGCGAGCGCGGCCAGCCGCCGGTCTGACTGCTCGCCGGCCCACTCGGCGAAGGTGCCGTCGGCCGGGCGCTCGGAGGCGTAGGCCCGCACGATCCGCTCGACCGCATACTTGGCGTCGTCGGCCGGGATCGCCTTGGACGACACACGCCGCGCGAAACCCGGGTCGGCGCCGAGCCGGCCGCCGATGTGGATGATGAAGCCCTGCACCCTGTTGCCGTCCGCCAGGCGGGCGATCCCGCCTTGCAGGCCGATGTCAGCCACCTGGTACTGCGCGCACGCGTTCGGGCACCCGTTCAGGTTGATGCGCAGCGACCCCGCCAGATCGCCGACGCGGCGCTCGAGGTGCTCGATCAGCTCGCGGGCACGATCCTTCGTCTCGACGATCGCGAGCTTGCAGAATTCCATCCCGGTGCACGAGATGATGCCGCGGCGAAACGTCGAGGCCCGTGTCGGCAGGCCGACATCGGTGAGTGACGCATCGGCCTCCTCGACGTCGCGGTCGGGCACACCGAGCACGATCACATTCTGGCGGTTCGTGCAGCGCAGCTCACCCGATCCGAACCGGTCGGCGATGTCGGCCGCAGCGATCATCTGCTCGCCGCTGAATCGGCCGCGCAGGGTCGTGGCACCGAGGTAGTAGAGGCCCGGCTCGACCTGGGGATGGACGCCCAGGTGATCGCGGTGGGGGTCGATCGGATCGGCCGGGACGACCGACGTCGGCAGGCTGCGACCGAGCTTGCGCTCGACCTCGGCCCGGAGCCGCTCGACGCCCCACTCGTCCACGAGGAACTTGATCCGCGCCCGCGTGCGCTTGGTGCGCTTGCCCTCGTCGCGGAAGATCTCGGTGATCACGGCGCACACCTCGGTGGCCTCGTCGGGCAGGACGAACGCGTCGAGGCGCCGGCCCATCCGGGCCGATGCCCCGAGGCCGCCGCCGACCCACACGTCGTAGCCGATGACGCCGTCACGCTCGACGGCGACGAGGCCGATGTCGTTGATCTCGTGCTGGGCGCAGCGGTGCAGACAGCCCGACACCGAAACCTTGAACTTGCGCGGCAGGTTCGAGAACCGGCGGTCGCCGACGAACGTGCGCTCGAGCTCTGCGATCAGCGGCCGCGAGTCGAGCAGCTCGTGGCCGTCGACGCCGGCCAGCGGGCAGCCGACCACGTTTCGCCACACGTCGCCACAGGCCTGCGTGAACGAGAGCCCGACGGCGTTCAGCTCGTCGAGGACGACGGGCATGTCCTCGATCCGGAGCCAGTGCAGCTGGATGTTCTGGCGCGTCGTGATGTCGCCCATCCCGCGCCCGTAGCGCACCGACAGCCGCCCGATCGTGCGCAGCTGGTCGGAGGTGACGATGCCGTTCGGGAACTTGATGCGCAGCATGAACAGGCCGTCGGTCTCCTCCGACGGGCCCGGCTCGCCCGACGCCGCGGACTCGGCCGCCCGCTGGGTGTAGATGCCGTACCACCGGAACAGCGCGAGGTCGTCCGGCTCGATCGCGTCGAAGCCGAGCTCGGCGTAGCGGTAGATGTCGGCCAGGACGTCGAGCCCGTTCTTGCGCGCCTTGATGCGCTCGATCTCGGGCAGCTTCGCGGCGACGTCTGCAGGCATAGCGGGCACTCCTTGGGTTGGTCGCGCGCACACTATCGAGTTTGGATCCAAACCGCAAGCTATGGGATACACAAGGCGTGTTCCTGGTTACCAGGGTGTTAACATCGGGACGGTGACGCCGAACACTCCCCTCCTCTCCCGCGCCGACGACCTCGCCCACCGGCTGCAGGTCGAGATCGTCACCGGCCGCATTCCGCTGGGCGCGCGGCTGCGCCAGGAAGACCTGGCCGCCCGCTTCGGCGTCAGCCGCACGCCGGTGCGCGAGGCGCTGCGCCAGCTACAGGCGATCGGGCTCGTCGATCAGCTCGGGCACCGCGGCGCGGTGGTGCGCCGCTTCAACCCCGAGGAGTGCCGCAACGTCTATCTCGTCCGGGCCGAGCTCGAAGGGCTCGCCGCCGAGCGCTCGGCCGGCCGGCTCACCGGCTACGACAAGGCCGACCTCGATGTGGCCCAGGCGCTGCTGCGCACGGGATACGAGCGCCACCGGCAGCTCGCGCCGGACGACGAGGACGGTCTGGCGATCCTCTGCGAGCAGTGGTCACAGGCCAACGAGCTGTTCCACAACGTCATCCTGGCGGCGGCGGCCTGCCCGCCGCTGCGCGACACGGTGCAGTCGCTGCAGAACAGCGTCCCGCGCTCGATTGCGTGGCGCACGTTCGCCGACGACCCCGACATCATCCCGCGCAGCGCGGCCGACCACGATCGCATCATCGAGGCGCTCGTGAAGCCCGACGCTCGCCGCGCCCGCAGGCTCCTGCACGCGCACGTGATCGAGACGGGCGCGACCGCCGCCCGCTGGCTCGAGCGTCAGGTGCAGTAGCCGATGCACCAAAAGGGGTCTGACCCCTTTT
>DASXZF010000072.1:0-8686 GCA_036502065.1 Gaiellales bacterium | reverse complement strand
CACGAACTGGGGCGCGCCGCCGCCCCGCCACGGCACCGAGCCGAGGATGAGGATCCCGATCGGGAACATGCACACGGCCGCGATCAGCGCTCGCATCGCCGCGAACACGATCTTCTCGACCGCGATCAGCGCGACCGGGATCGGCGCCAGCAGGCGGTCCTCGATCTCCTTGGTGAACGAGAACTCGAGCACGAGCGGGAGCGCCGTCGACTGCAGCGCGGTCAGAACCGCCGTCAGCGCGACGATGCCGGGGAACAGGAGATGGGTGTACCCGGGCCGGGTGTACCCGAGGCTCGACAGCACCTTCCCGAACACGAACAGCATGAAGAGCGGCTGCAGGATCACCTGCGCCAGGAACACCGGCAGCTCGCGGCCGGTGACGAAGACGTCGCGCCAGAGGATCGCGAGGAACACCCCGGGCGCGACGCTCCGCGAAGATCCGATGCTCGGCGCGCTCATCGCAGCCCCCGGCCGGTGAGGGTGATGAACACATCCTCGAGGCTCGGCTCGCCGATCTTCACGTCGGAGAGCGTGATCCCGAAGCGGGCGAGCGCCGTCGCAACCGGCGCCACCATGAGCGGCGCGTCGCCGGCGACGTAGAGGCGCATGTGGCCGTCGCGCTGCTCGAGCTGCTCCAGCCGCTCGACGCCGTCCAGGCGCTCGAGCGCCTCGACGGCGGAGCCGAGGTTCCCGTCGACGCCGGACATCGCGATCTCGAGGGTCGTCTTGCCCGGCAGGGCGCGGGTCAGCGTCTCTGGCCGGTCGAGCGCGAGCAGCTTGCCGTGATCCATGATCCCGACCCGGTCGGTGAGCGTGGCCGCCTCGTCCATGTCGTGCGTCGTGATGACGATGGTCGTGCCGCGGTCGCGCAGGTCGCGGATGCGATCCCAGACGAAGAGCCGGGCGGCCGGATCGAGCCCCGTGCTCGGCTCGTCCAGGAAGAGCACGAGCGGCAAGTGCATCATCGAGCGGGCGATCATGATCCGCTGCGACTGGCCCCCCGAGATGAAGTCGGGCTTGGAGTCGGCGCGGTCGGAGAGGCCGAAGAGCTCGAGCAGCTCGTCGGCGCGGCGGCTGCGCTCGGCGGACGGCACGCGGTGATAGGCGGCGTGGAAGAGCAGGTTCTGGCGGATCGAGAGCGAGCGGTCGAGGTTCATGCGCTGCGGGACGACGGCCAGCATCCGCCGGGCGCCAACCGGGTCTCGGGCGACGTCCACCCCGCCGACGCGGGCGGTGCCGGCCGTGAGCTTCACGCGCGTCGTGAGCACACCGATCGTCGTCGTTTTGCCCGCGCCGTTTTGGCCCGAGCAGGCCGAAAACCTCGCCCCGCCTGACCGCGAACGACACGCCGTCGACGGCGATCACCGGCGACTTCGGGTAGCGCTTGACGAGGCCCTCCACCTCGACCGCCGCGCCCCCTGCCCCCATCTCCGCCATTGCTGTAAGGATAGGACGCGTTCCCGCGTAAGCGTTCGGTAAGGTCACCCGTCCGCGGGTTGCCAGCGCCGGAGCGCTGGCCGATCATGCGCCCATGAGGGGTCTCCCGTTCGTTCGCGTCGCGGCCGTGGCCGCCGTCACCGCGCTCGCCGCGCTTGCCTTCGGCACGGCGCGAGCCGCCGCGATGCCGCTCCCGAACGCTCCCAACTGCCCGATCTTCCCGGCCACGAACGTGTGGAACAAGCGCGTCGACAGCCTGCCGGTGGCGGCCGACTCGGCCACGATGATCCAGGCGATCGGCCTGAACGTCGGCCTGCACCCCGACTTCGGCTCGAACCCGGCCTACGGCATCCCGATCAACGTCGTCGGCAAGAACCAGCCGAAGCGCCGGCTCAAGTTCCTCTACGCGAGCCAGTCCGACAGAGGCCCGTACCCGATCCCGACCAAGCCGCGCATCGAGGCCGGTTCCGACCGGCACATGCTGATCGTCGACCGCGGCAACTGCAAGCTCTACGAGCTGTGGGAGGCGCGCAAGACGACGAACGGCTGGCACGCCGGCTCGGGCGCGATCTGGTCGCTCGAGTCGAACGCGCTGCGCCCGAGCGGCTGGACGAGCGCCGACGCCGCCGGCCTGCCGATCCTGCCCGGCCTCGTGCGCCACTACGAGGTGAAGGCGGGCGTGATCAACCACGCGCTCCGGTTCACCGCCCCCGACACGTGCGCGGGCCACATCTACCCGGCCCGCCACGACGCCGGCTCCGGCAGCTGCACCGTGCTGCCGCCGATGGGCCTGCGCCTGCGCCTGAAGGCGTCGTTCAACGTGAGTTCGCTGCCGCGCCCGGCGCGCGTCATCGCGACCGCGCTCAAGCGCTACGGCATGATCCTGGCCGACAACGGGTCGCCCTGGTACATCCAGGGCTTCTCGAACCCGCTCTTCAACAACGACGCGCTGCACGAGCTCGACCGGATCACGGGAGCCGACCTCGAGGTGGTCGACACCTCGACGCTGCGAAACGGGTAACCCGGCGGTTGCCGCCCCGCGGCTGTGCAGGCAGAATCCGAGGCGGAAATGGGGGAGCTGGGTGCCAGGCTGCGCGACGAGCGCGAGCGGCGCGGGATCGGCATCGACCAGATCGAGGCCGAGACGCGGATCCGCGCCAAGTTCCTGCTCGCGATCGAGGAGGAGCGCTTCGACGCGCTGCCCGGCCCCGCGTACGTGCGCGCGTTCGTGCGTGACTATGCCGAGCAGCTCGGGATCGACCCGCAGGGTCTCCTGGCCGAGCTGAACGCCCGTCCTGACCTCAACCCGGAGATCGTGGTCGTGCCGCCGCGGCGGGTGGACACGGTGCCGATGCTCGACCCACGCGTGCGGATCGCGGCCTGGATCGCGGCTGCGGTGATCGCCGCCGCCGTCGTCGCGATCGCCGCGGTCTATCTGCACTCGCGCGGCGGATCGTCGGCCGGCGCGGGCCAGATCGGGCGCACGCAGCCGCGTTCGACGACGCCGCCCGCCGGGACAGGGACGGGGCCCGCGACGGGCACGACGACCCCGGTGGTCCCGCCGCGGCCCGCCGCATTCGACCTGTTCGCGAAGGGCGGCAGCGTCTGGCTTCAGGTGCGGCAGGGCTCGGCGACCGGCCGGCTGCTCTACCAGAACACGCTCGCGCACGGCCGCCACCTGCGCTTTGCCCACCCCCGCCTGTGGGTGCGGGTCGGGGCGCCGTGGAACCTCAGCATCGAGCACAAGGGCCGTCCGCTGGCCGTGCCGCTGCGGTCGCTCGGCGACATCCTGATCACGCCGGCCGGCGCGCGCATCACCGCCTGACGACGGTTGCCGGGCGGTCGCGGGAGTGTGATCTCGTAGGCTGGCACCGTGCGACGACCCGACCGGGCCGACGGCATGCTGGTGACCGCCAACGTGCTCTGGAGCCTGAACTACGCCACCACGAAGTACGCGTTCGACCGCTGGAACCCGCTGGCCTTCTCGGGGCTGCGCTTCGCGATGGCGGGGCTCGGCATGGCGGCGATCGTCGGCTACCGCGAGGGCGGCCTCGGCGTCGCCCGCGCCGACGTGCCCCGGGTCGTCCTCGCCGGCGCGACCGGCATCTTCCTGAACCAGCTCACCTTCAACTACGCGCTCGACTACACCGCCGCGGCGAACGTCGCGCTGATCCTGGGCGCGGCGCCGGCGTTCACCGCGGCGTTCGTCGTCGCGCTCGGGCACGAGCGGGTGCGCCCGGTGCACTGGATCGCGCTCGGCGTGTCGCTCTCGGGCGTCGCGCTCGTCGTCCAGGGCGGGTCGGGCCTGCACGGGTTCAGCCTCAAGGGCGACCTGCTCGCGATCTGCGCCGGCCTCACCTGGGCGGCCTACTCGGTGATGCTGCGCCCGCTCTTCGGCAAGTACAGCGCGATGCGGCTCTCGACGCTGATGATCCTGGTCGGCGCTGTGCTGATGATCCCGTTCTCGGTGACGCAGCTTGCCCACCAGAACTTCGCCACCATCGGGTGGCTTCGGTGGGGGTCGCTCGGCTACTCGACCGTCTTCCCGCTTGTCGTCACCAACGTGCTCTACTTCGGGGCGCTGCGCCGCGTCGGCGCCGCCCGGGCGACGCTCTTCATGTATCTGCAGCCGTTCCTGGGCGCGCTCTTCGCCGCCGTGCTCCTGGGCGAGTCGATCGCCGCCATCCAGATCGCCGGCGGCGTCGTGATCGTCGGAGGCGTCGCCTTCGGGCGGCTGGGGCAGATGCGGCGCAGCGGGGTCGAGGCCGGCGCTGAGGTCGACATCGAGGTGCCCGCCGAGCCGTCCTAGATGCGGTCGGCGCGCCGCGTCGTCTCGGCGACCGCGACGCCCATCGCCACGCCGAACGCCCAGCAGCCCGCGTTCACGAGGCCGAAGATCGCCCAGACCGACTGGGTGTACGCGCCGTTGCCCTCGGGGCTTGTCCGGTGCCCCGGCACCGTCGCTTCGTGCAGGACGAGGACGGCGAAGACGATCGCCCCGGACGTGAGCAGCGGGGCGATCCTCCAGCCCCGGCGCTGCGCCACGAACCCGGCCACGAGCCCGATGAGGATCGCCGGATAGCCGTACACGAGGTCCACGCCTCAAGCGTACATCTAGGCTTCGTCCTCGCCATGCGTGCACAGATCCGAAAGACCTTCCGCTTCGAGGCGGCCCACTCGCTGCCCCATCACGCCGGCAAGTGCCGCGGCCTGCACGGCCACTCCTACCGGGTCGAGCTGTGCTTCGAGGGTGAGATCAAGCCGGCGCGGGGCGAGTCGGACGATGGCATGGTGCTCGACTTCCTGGACGTCTCGGCGTGGTGGCACGGCCAGGTCGAGCCGCTCGTCGATCACCGCTTCCTGAACGAGACGATGCCCGAGGCGTTCCTGCCCACCACCGCCGAGAACATCGCCGCCTGGGTGCTCTCGCTGCTCATCGCCGCCGCTCTGCCGGTGACCGAGGTGACGGTCTGGGAGACGCCGTCGGCGTCTGCGACCGTCGGCCGGTGACGGCGCTCCCGGTCGTCGAGGTGTTCGGCCCGACCATCCAGGGCGAGGGCGAGCTGGCCGGCGAGCCCACCGTGTTCGTCCGCTTCGGCGGCTGCGACTTCCGCTGCTCGTGGTGCGACTCGCTCCACGCCGTGCTGCCCGACGAGGTGCGGCGCGCGCCGCGGCTCGAGGCGGCCGCGATCGTCGTGCAGCTGGATGCGCTCCCCGCCGCCCCGGAGTGGGTCACGCTCTCGGGTGGGAACCCGGCGCTGCTCGAGCTGGGCGAGCTCGTCGCGCTCCTGCATGCGGCCGGCCGCCGCGTCACCGTCGAGACGCAGGGCAGCGTGTGGCGCGACTGGCTCGCGGCCGTCGACCTGCTCACCGTCAGCCCCAAGCCGCCGTCGAGCGGGATGGCCTCGCCCGAGAACGAGGCCGCCGCGGAGCGGTTCCTGGCGACCGCGCTCGCTGCCGACGTTCGCGCGGTGCTGAAGATCGTCGTCTTCGATGAGGCCGACTACACCTGGGCGAGCGCGCTTCGCGTGCGGCACGCCGACCTGCCCTTTCATCTCTCGTGCGGCACCGACCCGCCGGCGGCGGGACAGCCGCACGCAGAGGCGCTGCTCGGCGTCGCCCACCGTTACCGATGGCTGTGCGAGCGCGCCTCCGCCGATCCCGCCATGGACGGTGCGCGTATCCTGCCTCAGCTGCACGTCCTCGCCTGGGGACACCTGAGAGGCCATTGAAACGCGAGGCACGACCGTGGAACTGACCAAGCTCGGAAACCCTGACGCCAAGGCCGACCGCGCCATCGAGGCGTTCCCGATCGCCGACTCAACCCAGGTGATCACGCTCGACTGCGCCGAGTTCACCTGCCGCTGCCCGCTCACCGGGCAGCCCGACTGGGCGACGATCTCGATCGAGTACCGCCCCGGCGCGCTCGCCGTCGAGACGAAGAGCCTCAAGCTCTACCTCGAGACCTTCCGCGAGGAGGGCATCTTCCACGAGCACCTGGCGACGAAGATGCGCGACGACCTCGTGGCGGCGCTCGACCCGGTCGCGCTCACCGTGACCGTGCGCTTCCACCCCCGCGGCGGCATCGCCGTCACCGCCTCGAGCTCCCACCCGGCATGAGCACCGACGCGGCGGTCGTGTGCCTCTCCGGCGGGCAGGACTCGACCACCTGCCTGCACCACGCGCTTGGCCGCTACGGGCGCGTCCACGCGGTCACGTTCGACTACGGCCAGCGTCACCGGGTCGAGCTCGAGTGCGCCGCAGCGATCGCGGCGGCCGCCCGCGTCCCGCAGGTCGTCCTGCCGCTCGACGTGTTCACGCGGCTCGGCGACGGCAGCCTCACCAACCCGGACATCGAAAGCCGGCTCGACGCGACGGGCACCGGCAACGCCTACGCCGAGCTGCGCGGCCTGCCGTCGTCGTTCGTCCCCGGGCGCAACATCGTCTTCCTCGGCCTCGCGGCCGCGTTCGGGGTGCCGCGCGGGTACGAGACGCTCGTCGCGGGCGTGTGCGCGACCGACGACGCCGGCTACCCCGACTGCCGCGCCGACTTCGTCGAGTCGCTCGAGGGCACGATCCGGATCGGGATGGACTGCCCCGGATTCGCGATCGACGCGCCGCTGCTTCACCGCACCAAGGCTCAGACGTGGGCGCTCGCCGACGAGCTGGGCGTGCTCGAGCTCGTCCGCACCCAGACGCACACCTGCTACGAGGGCGTCCGCGGCGAGCTGCACGACTGGGGCCACGGCTGCGGCGCGTGCCCGGCGTGCGAGACGCGGGCTCGCGGCTGGGCCGAGTTCGAGGCCGTCGCCGGTCGCCGGTAGACAGTCGGCGGCGTATGCTCCCGCCCGTGGCCGCCCCCGCCGTCACCACGCTTCCCGACCGGCGCCTGCTCGCGGCGCTCTACGCCGCCGACGGCCAGCAGATGGACAACCTGTGCGGCTGCTTCTGGGGCAGCCTGGCGCTGCGGGCGGCGGGCATCGACGCCGACGACGAGGCCGTCGCCCTGGCCGCGGGGTCGATCCTGCCCGGCGGCGATCCGATCACCCACGTCGCGCCCGGCGCGACGCCGAAGTGCGACTACCGCGTCGAGCTGCCCCTGGCGGCGGTGCCGAAGTCGGCGGGCACGGCGGCGCCGCCGTTGGCCGCGGCGATTCGCAGCCTCTCGGGCGGCGCACTCCATGCGATCGAGGTCGCCGGGCGGTGGACGGGCGAGAGCGTGTGCGCGCTCCACGACACCGCGGGCGCGAGCGCGATGCTGATCGCCAACGTGTGCACCGGCGGCTTCTGGGGCTCGCGGCCCGACCCGGCGGTCGTGCTCGGGCACCTGACCGGCGTGGACGTCGAGGGGCCGGCACCCGACTGGGACGTGGGCCACTTCGTCGAGCTCGCGGCGCTCGTCCGCGGCCCGGGGGGCGCGCTCGTCGTCGTCCGCGACACCTACCGCGAGCTCGGCGTGAACGGCCACCACGTTCAGCCACCCGATCGGGTGGCCGCGGCGCTTCGCCGTGCCGACGGCGCCGAGGGCGGCGTGATCGTCGTGTGCGCGGCGGCCGCTGCCGACGGCCTGGAACGTGGGCTGCGCGACCAGGGATTCGACCTGCGCGGCTGGGACAACGGCACGCCGTACGCGGTCTGAGCCGGGACGGAGCTCCGATGCGCGCGGTCGTGATCAGCCGAAACGGTGGGCCGGACGTGCTCGAGCCGCGCGAGTGGCCCGAGCCGGAGCCCGGCGAGGGTCAGCTGCTCGTCGCGGTGCAGGCCGCCGGCGTGAACTTCCGCGACGTCTACGAGCGCCGCGGCGGCGGCTACGGCACGCCCGCGCCGCTCGTCGGCGGCGCCGAAGGCGCGGGCGCGGTCGTCGCGCTCGGGCCGGGTGTCGAAGGGTTCGAGCCGGGCGAGCGGGTGGCGTGGACGAGCGCGACGGGCAGCTACGCCGAGCGCGTGCCCGTGACGGCCGAGCGGGCGGTGCCCGTGCCCGACGACGTCGAATCCGAGGTGGCGGCGGCCGTGCTCCTGCAGGGGATGACGGCGCACTACCTGGCCACGTCCACCTATCCCATCCGCCGCGGCGACGACGTGGTGGTGCACGCCGCCGCCGGCGGGGTCGGCCTGCTCCTCACGCAGATCGCGAAGCTGCGCGGCGCCCGGGTGATCGCGACGGCGTCGAACGAGGAGAAGCGGCGCTTGGCGCTCGACCACGGGGCGGACGAGGCGATCGGCTACGAGGGATTCGCCGACGCCGCTCTCGAGCTCACCGGCGGGGCCGGCGTGCATGCCGTCTACGACGGCGTCGGCCACGCAACGTTCGACGAGGGCCTGCGCGCCCTGCGACCGCGCGGCACGATGGCGATCTACGGCTACGCGAGCGGCCAGCCCGACCCGCTCGCGATCGACCGCATCGGCCACGGCCGCTCGCTGTTCGTCACCCGGCCGACGCTGCCCGCCTACACGGCCACCCGCGACGACCTGCTGGCGCGCGCCGAGCAGGTGTTCGAGTGGGTGCGCTCGGGCCGCCTGCGGGTGCTGATCGGCGCCCGCTACCCGCTCGCCGAGGCGCGCCGCGCGCACGAGGATCTCGAGTCGCGCGCGACCACCGGCAAGCTGATCCTGCTGCCGTAGGGAGCGGCCGGCGCCCGTGGCTGAGATCCCGCTTCCCGATCCGCCGCTTACCGCAGGAAGTCTGGTACTGCGCCCGTTTACGGAAGGTGATGTGGCAGCCGTGGTCGCCGCGCTCGAGGACGGCAAC
>DASXZF010000071.1:0-3842 GCA_036502065.1 Gaiellales bacterium | reverse complement strand
CGGCCGAGGCGATCGCCCGGGCGCTGGCCCGGGTCGGCGCCGTCCGGAGCGCCGCCTGATGGCGCGGCGCGGCTTGTCGCGCGCCGTCGTCACCGAGACCGCCGGCCGCCTGGCCGACCGCGACGGGTACGACGCGCTGACGCTCGGCGCGGTGGCGGCCGAGCTCGGCGTGCGGCCGCCGTCGCTCTACAACCACGTCGACGGGCTGCCGGGACTGCGCCGTTCGCTCGCCCTCCAGGGACTCGCCGAGCTCGGCGTCGCCATCCGCGACGCCGCGGTCGGCCGTGCCGGCGACGACGCCCTCGCCGCGCTGGCCGAGGCCTACCGCGACTACGCCGGCCGCCGGCCGGGGGTCTACCCTGCGCTCCAGCGGGCGCCGGAGCCCGGCGACGCCGAGCTCGCCGCCGCCGGCGAGCGCCTGCTCGCTCCCGTCTTCGCGGTGCTCGCCGGCTACGGCCTGCGCGACACCGCGGCGATCCACGCGGCCCGCGCGCTGCGAAGCGCGATGCACGGGTTCGTCGAGCTCGAGCGCGCCGGCGGCTTCGGGATCGACCTCGACGTGGCCGCCAGCTACCGATGGATGGTGACCGCCTTCTCGGCCGGGCTTCGCAGCCAGGCCCCAGGCTGACAGCATCTTCCAGATTTACGGCATGCGGGTGGTTGAGACCGGCGGCGTTTGCCCGTACCGTTGAGTCGTGAGCGCAGATCTTCAGCTGTCGGTGAGCCCGACGCCCCACACCGCGACGGTGGTCGCCGCCCTGCGCACCGCCCGCCGGCACGTCCCGTGCCCCGGCTCGCTGTGCGCCGCGGTCGATCTCGCCGATCCGGCCGGCGCGCTGCCCGCCGAGGCCTATGGGGAGTCCATCGCGGCGCTCGACGTGGGCGCGCGCGTGTTCGGATACGACGCCGCCACCGAGATCGGAGCGCACTCCGACGACGCCGCGCTCGTGATCGACGTCGCCGTCTACCACCTCACCGGCGCCCCCGGGGACGTCCCCGCCGCGCTGAACGCCTTTCGCCGTGCCGCCGGGCCGCTCCTCGAGCCGACCCGTCACTAACCTCCGCCGCCGGATGCTCGCGGGGCGGGCCGCCGGCGCCGAGGCGCAGGCGACCCGCCCCATCCGCGTCTAGCGGGCGTGCCGCAGCTCGCCGAGGAGGCCGTGGGCCTCGTCGTCGGAGCCCGCGCTGAAGAGCAGCGCGTTGCGGGCGCCGGTGATGCCGTTGCCGAAGCGCAGGCCCCACAGGCCGTCGATCGCGATCGGCCCGCCATGCGGCCGCCGCAGCGTCCCCAGCATGTGGCCGGTGTGGATGTCGTAGGCGTGGATGCGTCCGTCGCCGAAGTTGCCGACGAGGAGCGCGCCGCTGAACTGCCCGAAGTGACGCGGTGCCTGCGCGAGGCCCCACGGCGCGTTCAGGGCGCCCCGGCTGACGAGCCGCCGGATCAGGTGACCGTTGGCCGAGTAGACGTCGACGTAGCCCAGGTGCGGCGCGTCGACCTCGTCCGGCGGCGTCCCCTGCTTCGCGTAGGTGACGTAGAGCTTGCCGCCGATCGCCTGGATCCCGAACGGCGCAAAGCCGCTCGGCAGGTGCGGGTCGGTGAAGCCGCCGTGGGTGTTCACCGGGTGGAACGTGTTGTTGAACACGTCCACGGCGTTGTTGCCGAAGTCCGCCGCAAACAGCATCGGGCCGTGACCGTGCACCCGCGCCAGGGCGAGCCCCTTGAAGATGGCGCCGGGCGTGGTCCACTCAGTCGCCGCGGTCGTCGTCCCCGGCGCCCAGGCGGTGATGGTGCCCACCTCGGAGTCGAAGATGAAGAGCGACGGCGTCGCCGTGCCCATCACGTCCTGCGTGAACCCCATCGTCGGGTTGAACACCTGACCGGTGGGGTCGCCGCCCGGGATCGTGACGACGAGCGGCGCGATCGAGATCGGCATCCCGCCGGCGGCTCCCGGGTAGATGCTGGCGACGCCGGTGCCGTTGTCGGCCACCCACAGCGGGGTGGTGGGGCCGGCCGCGAGGCCCCATGGGTTGACCAGGTTCGGATCGGTGATCTGGGCCATCCCTGGCTGATCGGATACCAGGTTGGTCTGCCGGTATCCGTTGTGCGCCAGGGCCGCCGCGGGGACGGCGAGGGCGGCCACGAGCGCAAGCGCCGCGGCAGCCGCGAGCCGATGGCGCATTTGCCATCTCGAGCGGTGCATCACGATACCCCCCTCCTAGGGTTCGGCCGGCGCCGAGGGCGCCGGTGGACGGGTGGGGATACCATCCTGGCTTCGAATCGGATTGTGGCCTGGGTCACATTCTTCACGAGCCGAGAGGGGGTGCCGATGACCGAGCCTCGAGAGATCGCCGACGCCTGCGAGCCGGTGGTCGACGGCGTCTGGCACTGGCGGATCGCAAACGCGTCGATCGGCGGCGCGACGTCGAGCTCGCAGGCCGTCGCGACGGGCGGCGACGTCGTGCTCGTCGATCCCGTGCACCTGGCGGCCGATGCGATGGCGACGCTGCCGCGACCGACCGCGGTGTGCCTGACCGCCAAGTGCCACCAGCGCTCCACCTGGCGCTATCAGCGCGAGTTCGGCGCCGAGGTGTGGGCGCCGGAGGGCACGGTGCCGATGGACGGCGAGCCGGATCGCCGCTACGGCGACGGCGACCACCTCCCCGGCGGTCTCGTCGCGGTTCACACCCCCGGCCCCGAGGAGGTGCACTACTGCTTCCTGCTCGAGCGTGACGGCGGGGTGCTCCTGTGCTCCGACCTGCTCGGCCGGCGGCCCGGCGCGGAGCTCGACTTCATCCCGCTCGAGTACCACGACGACCCGGCTGCGACCCGCCGCAGCGTCGAGAGGCTGCTCGACCTGCGCTTCGACGTGCTCTGCCTCGACCACGGCCCGCCGATCGTCGGCGACGCCAAGGCCGCCATCCGCGCGCTGCTCGAGCGGACGGCCTAGCGGGGGAGCTTGACGGCCCGCAGCAGGATCTTCGTGTCGACGAAGACCGGCTCGCCGGGCGCCATGCGGTCGGCGAGCAGCGTCCGCACCCGCTCTGCCGTCGCGCCCGTGCAGCCGACCCGCCCGAGCCACGGCTCGATCGGATGCCGCTTGGGGTGCAGGGCGACGCGCTCGACGCTGAGCCCGGCGTCGGTGAGGTATCCGCGCCACTCCGCCTCGGTGTGGGAGCGCACGTGCGTGGGGTCGCGCAGCCGCTCGGCCTCCTCGACCCGCTCGTCGGCGTAGAGGGTGTCCTCGATGACGACGAGCCTCCGGGTCACCCGGGCCATCTCGCGCACCGCCGCGGCGACGTCTGCGAAATGGTGCGCCGCGATGCGGCAGGCGACCACGTCGAAGCTCGCGTCCGCGAACGCGAGCGCCTCGGCGGGGCAGACGACGTCGGGACGCATCCCGGCCGCCGCGTCGCACGTGGTCACACGGCAGCCGGCTTCGGCCAGGCGCCGGCCCACGTGCCCGCCGCCGGTGGCGACGTCGAGGGCCTCCACCCCTGCGCGCGGCTCGCACCACTCGACGAGCTCATCCAGGTCGTCGCCCTCGCGGTGCGTCGCGCTCGTGCGGTAGGCCTCGGCCCGCTCGTCCCATGCGTCGGTCACGACGGCATCATCGCATCGCGACGTAGGTGGGACAGGGCCGCCGAGGGATTCGCGGCGGCGAAGGGCGACGGCTTCGATGAATGCGAACAATCAGCGAGTTGTCGCCCGGCTGATCGATCAGCTCGATCGCGTTACTGGGGGGCGAGTTCGACTTGGACGCGATTCACTCAGCCCTCGCCAGCTGCGTCACGCTCCTCGAGCGCGACAACACGGACCTGATCACCCGGCTCACTGAGCTGCG
>DASXZF010000070.1:0-14513 GCA_036502065.1 Gaiellales bacterium | reverse complement strand
CCAATTCTGTGGCCGCGGGGCGGAGCGATCGGGACATGCCGAAGCCGAATTACCGGCGCGTCATCGTAAAATTGTCGGGCGAAGCGCTGAGCGGGCCCGACGGGTTTGGCATTCATCAGCCCACGATTGATGGCTTTGCTGCCGACCTCGTGGCTGCGCGCGATCTCGGCATCGGTCTTGGAGTGGTCGTCGGCGGCGGCAACATCCTGCGCGGGACGCAGGAGGCGGCGCGGGGGATGGACCGCGCCACCGCGGACTACGCCGGCATGCTGGCGACGCTCCTGAACGCGCTCACGATCTCCGACGCGCTCGAGCAGCTGGGCATGAACACGCGGGTGCAGTCGGCGATCAACGTGTCCCAGGTGGCCGAGCCGTACATCCGCCGCCGCGCGATCCGCCACCTCGAGAAGGGCCGCGTCGTGATCTTCGCTGCCGGCACCGGCAACCCGTTCTTCACGACCGACACGGCCGCCGCCCTGCGCGCGCTCGAGATCGGCGCCGAGGGCATCCTGATGGGCAAGAACGGCGTCGAGGGCGTCATGGACGCCGACCCGCGCGAGCACCCCGACGCCCGGCTGATCCCCGAGCTGACCCACCTCGAAGCGATCGAGCGCGGCCTGAAGGTGATGGACACGACCGCGCTGTCCCTGTGCATGGACAACCGCGTTCCGTTGTACGTTTTCAACCTGGACGACGAGTCGAACATCGAGCGGGTCGTGCGCGGGGAGCGGATCGGGACGATCATCGCGGCACGGATCCCGGCGGAGGTCGCGACATGATCGAGGACGTGCTGAACGATGCCACCCGCAGGATGGACAAGAGCGTGGAGAGCGCGCGGCACGAGTTCACCACGGTGCGCACCGGACGTGCGTCGGCGGCGCTGCTCGACCGCGTCCAGGTGAGCGCCTACGGCGCCAAGATGCCGGTCAACCAGCTCGCCACCATCGGCGTCCCGGAGCCGCGCATGCTCACGATCACGCCGTTCGACAAGACCATCGTGAAGGACATCGAGCGCGGCATCCTCGAGTCCGACCTCGGCCTGACGCCGTCCAACGACGGCCAGCTGATCCGCCTGCCGATCCCGCAGCTGACCGAGGAGCGGCGCAAGGACCTCGTGAAGCAGGTGCGCCACATGGCCGAGGAGGGCCGGGTCGCGACTCGCAACGTGCGCCGCGACGCGATCCACCGCCTCAAGGAGCTCGAGAAGAACGGCGACACCGGCTCCGACGAGGTGCATCGCGCCGAGGAGCGGCTGCAGAAGCTCACGGACGAGCGCGTGACCCAGATCGACGCCGCGCTCAAGGCCAAAGAGGCCGAGATCATGGAAGTCTGAGGGCGAGCACCAGGCCGCCGGTCGGATGACCGTCATGCGAAGGCAGATACGGCTGCTGCGGAGCATCGGCCGCTTGCGGCGGGCGGGGCCTGCCCCGGAGCCTCCATCCGCAGCGACGGCGCGCAACGTGGCCATCATCATGGACGGCAACGGCCGCTGGGCGGCGTCGCGCGGCCTGCCGCCGCTGGCGGGCCACCGGGCGGGCACGAAGGCGCTTCGGCGCACGGTCGAGGCGGCACCCGATCTGGGCGTGCGCAGCCTGGCCGTGTACGCGTTCTCGACCGAGAACTGGGGCCGGCCCGAGCGTGAGGTCGACGACCTGATGACGCTCTTCGCCGAGACGATCGAGCGCGAGTTCCCCGACCTGCACCGGCAGGGTGTGCGCGTGCGCTTCGTCGGGCGCCGCGACCGCTGCCCCGAGACCCTGCGCCGGCTGATGGACGACATGGAGGGCCGCACCCATGCCAACACGCGGCTCGACCTCTGGGTGGCGTTCGACTACGGCTCGCGGGCCGAGATCCTGCACGCCGTGCGCGAGCTCGTCGCCGCCGGCGTGGCGGCCGCCGACATCGACGAGGAGCGGCTGCACGGCCACCTGTACGCGCCCGAGATGCCCGACCCCGACCTGGTGATCCGCACGAGCGGCGAGATGCGCATGTCGAACTTCCTGCTCTGGCAGTCGGCCTACGCCGAGTTCGAGTTCACGCCGACGCTCTGGCCCGACTTCGGCGGCGCCGAGCTCGACGCGGCGCTGCGGGCGTATGCGGGCAGGCAGCGGAGGTACGGGCGCCGGTGAGCCAGCTCCTGTCGCGGATCGTGCTCGCGGTGCCGCTCGCGGCGCTGGCGCTCTACGCGGCCACGCGCGGCGGCTGGTTCGTCGCGGTGCCGGCGGCCGTCGCCGCGGTGATCGCGGCGCACGAGTTCTCGGCGCTCACGCGCCACCTGCGCCCGCTCACACCCGTCGCCGTCGTCGGCGCCGCCGGCGTCGTGGTGGCCGTGCACGAGGGCGGTATCGCCTGGGCGACGGCGCCGCTGATGCTCACCCTGGTCGCCGCGTTCTGGCTCTCGGCGGTGGCCGAGGTGCGCCAGAGCGCCGCGGTGCAGCTGTCGGTCACCACGCTCGGCGTCGTGTGGATCGGCCTCGGATTCGGGTTCCTGGTCGCGGTGCGAGACATCCCCGGCCCGTCGGGGTGGGGCCGCGAGCTCCTGCTCGCGCTGCTGCTGGGCGTCTGGGGCTCCGACATCGCCGCCTACGGCGCCGGCAGGCTCTTCGGCCGCCGCAAGCTGGCCGAGCAGATCTCGCCGGCCAAGACGGTCGAGGGGCTGATCGCCGGGATCGTCGTGGGCACGGCGATCGTGTTCTTCACGCTCTACCACCAGCCGCACTCCGATCCGCTCTCGCCGCTGCACGCGCTCGAGATCGGCCTCGCGGTCGCCATCGCCGCGCCCGTCGGCGACCTGTTCGAGTCCTACCTCAAGCGCGATGCGGGCGTGAAGGACTCCGGCAGCCTGCTCGGCGCCCACGGCGGCATGCTCGACCGCGTCGACGCGCTCCTCTGGGCGGCGCCGGCAACCTTCTTCGTGGCGCTCGCGATCGGCCGGGCGTGATCGAATCCCCGCGATCTAGAGTAGTGGCATGACGGTGCGCCGACGCCGATCGACGATGCGGCTGATCAACCCGTTCGGCAAGGTCGAGCGGCAGATGGCGGACGAGCGCATGCAGGCCGCCGTTGCGGCGGTCGAGGCGCTGATCCCCGAGCTGCACGATCCGCGGCCGCACTGGTTCGGCGGCCGGCTCGAGGGCGACGTCCGCCTGCGGTACATGGCCATCGGGTACACGGCGTCGCCCGACGACGGGCGCGACGAGGGCCGGGCGTTCATCGTCGACATCCGCAGCGGGCACGTCATCTGGCAGCGGCCGATCGCGCGCCGGTCGGAGCTGCCCCGCAGCGTGACGGCGCTCGCGCAGTAGTCCGCGCGCCGACCGTGTGCCAGGTCGCGGCCAATCGTCGCCGCCTACACTGAGGCGATGAGATCCGTGGCCGTCCTGGGCGCGACCGGCTCGATCGGCAGGCAGGCGCTCGAGATCGTGGCAGCCCACCCCGACCTCCGGGCGTGCGCGCTCGCCGCGCACTCCGACCACGCGGGTCTGGTCGAGGCCGCGGGACAGCATGGCGTCAGGCGGATCGCTCTCGTCGATCCCGCCGCCGCTGCGGCGGCGCGGCTCGTGTTCGACGGCGACGTGCTCGAGGGCGACGCCGGCGTCGAGCGGCTGGTGGCCGGCTGCGACGCCGACGTCGTCCTGAACGCGATCGTGGGATCGGCCGGCCTGACCGCCACCCTGGCGACCTTCGCCGCCGGCGCCGACCTCGCCCTGGCCAACAAGGAGAGCCTCGTCGCGGGCGGCGAGCTCGTGATGGACGCGCTGGCCCGGAGCGGGCGGCGCATGCTGCCCGTCGACAGCGAGCACTCGGCCCTGGCCCAGTGCCTCGCCGGGGCGGCCGACGGCGTCGTGACCGGCATCGTGATCACCGCATCGGGCGGGCCGTTTCGCGGACGCTCGCGCGCGTCGCTGGCCGATGCCACGGTGGCCGATGCGCTCGCCCACCCGACGTGGCGCATGGGCGCGAAGATCACGATCGACTCGGCGACGCTCATGAACAAGGGGCTCGAGGTGATCGAGGCCCACCACCTGTTCGGCCTCGCCTATGCCGACATCGAGGTCGTCGTGCACCCGCAGTCGATCGTCCACGGCATGGTGCGCTTCCGCGACGGAGCGCTGCTCGCCCACGTCGGCCACCCCGACATGCGGGTACCGATCTCGTGGGCGCTCACGTATCCCGACCGCGCGGCCACGCCGGCGCCGCAGCTCGACTTCGCGCAGGCGCTGCGGCTCGAGTTCGAGCCGCCCGACACGGACACGTTCCGCTGCCTCGACCTGGCCCGTCGCGCCGGCGCCGCGGGAGGCACGGCGCCGTGCATCCTGAACGCCGCCAACGAGGCCGCCGTGGCCGCCTTCCTGGCAGGCGCCGCCGGCTTTCTCGACATCGCCGACCTGGTCGAGCGGGCGCTCGACCGCGTTTCGGCCGAGCCGATCGAGTCGCTCGACCAGCTGCTTGCGGCCGACCGCAGCGCGCGCGCCGCCGTCGAAGAGGCCACGAGGACGGCCGCGTGAGCTTCGCCGTCGCGATCTTCGGGCTGCTGCTGCTGGTGGCGATCCACGAGCTCGGCCACTTCACCGCCGCCAAGGCGACGGGCATGCGGGCGCTGCGGTTCTATCTCGGCTTCCCGCCCGCGGTCGTCAAGCGCACGTGGGGCGACACCGAGTACGGGATCGGCGCGATCCCGCTCGGCGGCTTCGTCAAGATCCCGGGGATGCTGCGGCCCGAGGCGTCCGACCTGTACGAGGTCGAGGATGCGCTGGGGCAGGCGAAGGACATCGACGAGGCGGCGGCGCTGCGGCTCGCGGCCGGACTCGCCGAGGTGCAGCGCTGCCTCGACCAGGGCCGCCACGACGATGCGCGCGCGGCGAGCGCCGAGCTCGCGGCCGAGGTCGAGGGCGTCGCCGACGCGCTGCCGCCGGTGCAGCTGCGGCGAGCGCAGCGCAGCCTCGAGCGGCTCGATCAGAACCTCGACCCACGCGCCTACTGGCGCTGCTCGCGGCGCAAGCGGCTGACCGTGATCACCGCCGGCCCGATCGCCAACGTCGTCACCTGCTTCGTGATCCTGTCCGCCGTCGCGCTGTACGGCCTGCCGGTGGCGGTGCCCGTCGTCCAGAGCGTGCTCGCGAAGTCGCCCGCCGCCGCGACGGGCCTGCGCGCCGGCGACCGCGTCGTCACGGTCAACGGCCGCCATACGGGCGTGAACGGCATCCGCTCGGCGATCGCCGACAGCAAGGGCCGCAAGGTCTCGCTCGTCGTCGTGCGCAACGGCCATCGCATGCGCCTGCGCTCGGAGAGCAGCAAGGTGATCGACGGCGCCTACCGGCTCGGCTTCTCGTTCGGGACGACCAACCGGCCGTACTCGCTCGTCCACGCGCCGACGTTCGCCGGGTCGGAGATGTGGACGCTCACGACCGGCACGGTGCGGGCGCTCGGCGACATCGTCACGCCGAAGGGCCGCTCGCAGCTGCACTCGACGGTCGGGATCGTCGACGTCTCCGCGCAGGCCGAGCAGGCCGGCGCGACCGACTATCTCGTGCTGCTCGCGTTCATCTCGCTCTCGCTCGCGATCTTCAACCTGCTGCCGTTCCTGCCCCTCGACGGCGGGCACGTGTTCTTGATCGCGCTCGAGCGGATCCGCGGCAAGATGGTGTCGCGCGCGGTGTTCGAGCGGGTGTCGGTGCTCGGCATCATGCTGATGGCGCTGCTGTTCGTGGTCGGCCTGCAGAACGACCTCTCGAGCATCCTGAACTCGCAGCCCCACTGAGCCCCGCGGGCTATCCTCCGCACCCGATGGCGTCACGCGTACGGATCCGGGTCGGCGACGTCCCCATCGGGGGCGGATCGCCCGTCGTCGTCCAGTCGATGACGCTCACCGACACGAGCGACGTGGCCGCCACCGTCGGCCAGATCCAGCGGCTCGCCGACGCCGGCTGCGAGATCGCCCGCGTGGCGGTGCCGGGCCGCGCCGACGCCGACGCCCTGCCCGCGATCGTGGCCGGCTCGCCGCTGCCCGTGATCGCCGACATCCACTTCAACGCCTCGCTCGCGCTGCGGGCGATCGACGCCGGCGTGGCCGCCGTGCGGATCAACCCGGGCAACATCGGCGGCGCCGACAAGGTCGAGCTGGTGGTGGCGCGGGCGAAGGCCGCCGGAATCCCGATGCGGATCGGCGCGAACTCGGGCTCGCTGCCCGATCACCTGCGCCAGTTCGCGACGAATGACCCGCCGGGAGCGCTCGTCGAGGCCGCGCTCGAGGAGGTGCGGCTGCTCGAGAAGCTCGACTACCGCGACTTCAAGATCTCGGTGAAGAGCTCATCGGTGCCGGTGATGATCCAGGCCTACCGGCAGCTCTCCGAGAAGGTGCCCTATCCGCTGCACCTCGGTGTCACCGAGGCCGGCCCGACGTTCACGGGCACCGTCAAGAGCGCGATCGGGATGGGCTCGCTGCTCGTGGACGGGATCGGCGACACGATGCGCGTCTCGCTCACCGCCGATCCGGTCGAGGAGGTCAAGGTCGCGTGGGAGATCCTGCGCGTGCTCGGGCTGCGGCACAAGGGGCCGGTGATGATCGCCTGCCCGTCGTGCGGGCGCACGAACGTCGACGTGCTCGACCTCGCCGAGCGGGTCGAGGCGCGGCTGGCGACCTACGCCGAGGTGTTCGAGGTCGCGGTGATGGGCTGCGCCGTGAACGGCCCCGGCGAGGCCGGCGACGCCGACTTCGGCATCGCGGGCGGGCGCGACGCGGGCTTCATCTACGCCCACGGCGAGGTGCTGCGCAAGGTGACGCAGACGGCGCTCGTCGAAGAGCTCTTCGCCGAGATCGACGCCTGGATCGAGGGCGGTATGGTGCGACCGCAGCGCAAGACCCGCAAGCTGTCGCTGCCGGTCGTGCAGGCGGCGGGCTAGAGGCTGTCGCCGGGGCCGGTCACGCGGCCGCGGTAGTACGCGTCGAAGCGAGCGTGCTTGGCCAGGTACGACTCGAGCTCCGAGAGCCCGAACCGGATCCAGTCGTCCACGAAGCGCTCGTCAACCTGCGGCTGGGCGATCTCGATGTCGTTCGGGTTCAGGTTCATGGAGGGCATCATCGGCTCCGGGGCCGCTCCCGGCTGTCCCCGAATCGTGGTAATGCGAATGCCGCGATCGGGTAAGGTGCGGACCATGATGAACAAGCGACGAAAAGCAGCCATCGGCTATGCGACGTACGTCGTCGGCACCCGGGTCGCCAAGCGCGTGGTGCGCCGCAAGGCCCGCACGATGATGACCCAGGCGCGTGAGACGGCCCGGCCACGCAGCCGGCGCAGGATGATCCCGGTCGTCGGCGGCGCCGCCGCTGCGATCGCCGGAGCGGCAGTGATCGCCAAGCGCCACCGCAGCACCGACGCAGCCGACTGACCGGCGAGCTGGCGCACGCAGGAGCGTGAGCACCAAAAGGGGTCAGACCCCTTTTGGTGCGGGCGGCGGCGCGGACTTCCCCGTCCCGGCCCGGGTCCGTCACCCCCGGTCGATAGACTGGCTACCCCGTGCCCGAGTCCCCGCCGTACGTCCATCTGCACGTCCACAGCGAGTACTCGATCCTTGACGGAGCGTGTCGCATCGGGCCGCTTGTCAACCGCGCGGCCGAGCTCGGCATGTCGGCGGTCGGCCTCACCGACCACGGGTCGATGGCCGGATCGGTCGAGCTCTGGCGGGCGGCGTCGAAGGCCGGGCTCAAACCGATCCTCGGCTGCGAGATGTACGTCGTCGACGACCACTCGGCGCGGGTGCAGAAGGAGCGCCGCTCCCACCTGACGCTGCTGGCCGAGACGACCGCCGGCTACCACAACCTCGTGCGGCTGGTCTCGTCGGCCTACCTCGACGGCTACTGGTACCGGCCGCGGGTCGACCTGGCCCAGCTCGCCGAGCACTCCGAGGGCATCATCGCCCTCTCGGGGTGCCTGTCGGGCCGCGTGTGCAAGGCGCTCGTCGACGGCAACGACGGCCTCGCCCGCACCGAGCTCGACTCGCTCGTCGGCATCTTCGGGCGCGACAACGTCTACGTCGAGCTCCAGGACGGCGGCATCGACATCCAGAGCCGCATCAACCCGCGCCTGGCGGCGCTCGCCACCGATGCCGGCCTGCCGCTCGTGGGCACGGGCGACGTCCACTACCTGACCGCGGCCGACGCGATCCCGCACGAGGCGATGCTCTGCATCCAGACGAACGACACCCTCGACAACCCGAACCGGTTCAAGTTTCAGAACCACGGCTTCTATCTGAAGAGCCCGCAGGAGATGTACGACCTGATGGCGCAGCCGTGGGGCGAGGACATGCTCCGGCGCACGGTCGAGATCGCCGAGCGCTGCGGCGCGCAGATCGAGCTCGACGTCCTGCACCTGCCCAGGTTCGACGTCCCCGACGGCAAGACGGCGGTCGCCTACCTGCGCGAGCTGGCCGAAGCGGGCATGCGCGAGCGCTACGGCGCCGAGACGCCCGACCTGCGCCAGCGGCTCGAGTTCGAGCTGCGGACGATCGAGGAGATGGGTTTCCCCGACTACTTCCTGATCGTGTGGGACTTCATCCGCTTCGCCCGCTCCGACGGCGTCTCGGTCGGCCCCGGGCGCGGATCGGCGGCCGGCTCGCTCGTCGCCTACTGCCTGCACATCACCGACCTCGACCCGATCCGCTACTCGCTGCTCTTCGAGCGGTTCCTGAACCCGGGCCGAAAGACGCTCCCCGATGTCGACGTCGACTTCGCCGTGGCCGGCCGCGAGCGCGTGATCAACTACGTCGCCGAGAAGTACGGCCGCCGCAACGTCGCCCAGATCATCACGTTCGGCAAGATGCAGCCCAAGGCGGCGATCAAGGACGCCGGCCGTGTGATGGGCATCCCCTACGGCGTGGTCGACCGGATCGCCAAGCTCGTCCCCGAGGTGCCCAAGATCAGCTTCGCGGAGTGCATGAAGCCCGGCGCCGAGCTGCGCCGCTCCTACGACACCGACGAGACGACGAAGAAGATCGTCGACATGGCGACGCCGCTCGAGGGCGTGGTGCGCAACGACTCGATCCACGCCGCCGCGGTCGTGATCGGCGACCGCCCGCTGACCGAGTACCTGCCGCTCCAGCAGAAGGGCGCCGACTCCGAGGTCGTGACCCAGTTCTCGATGGGCGACGTCGATGCGCTCGGCCTGCTGAAGATGGACTTCCTGGGCCTGCGCAACCTGGACGTGATCGACCGCGCGGTCGAGGTGATCGAGCAGTCGCAGGGCGTGCGCCTCGACATGGACGCGCTGCCGCTCGACGACAGGAAGACCTACGAGATGATGGCCCGCGGCGACGCCACCGGCGTGTTCCAGTTCGAGTCGTCGGGCATGCGCGACGCCCTGCGCCAGGTGAAGCCGACCGAGTTCGAAGACCTGATCGCGCTGAACGCCCTGTACCGGCCGGGGCCGATGCAGTTCATCCCCGACTACGCCAAGAACAAGGCCGATCCTTCGCGCGTGCGGTACGAGGACGAGCGCCTGCGGCCGCTGCTCGAGGGCACGCACGGGATCTGCATCTATCAGGAGCAGTTCATGGAGATCGCCAAGGCGGTGGGCGGATTCACGCCGGCCGAGGCGGACGATCTGCGCAAGGCGATCGGCAAGAAGGTCGCGAGCCTCATGGCGTCCCTGAAGGAGAAGTTCATCGCGGGCTGTGCCGGGAACGGCGCCTCCGAAGCGGTCGGCAGGGCGCTGTGGGCCAAGATCGAGGTCGCCGCCGACTACGCCTTCAACAAGGCTCACGCCGCCTGCTATGCGCTCATCGCCTACCGCACGGCATATCTGCGCGCGAACTACCCGGCCGAGTACATGGCCGCGCTGATCTCGTCGGTGATGTCGACCAAGGACCGCGTCCCGTTCTACGTGACCGAGTGCGCCGACATGGGCCTCGCGGTGCTGCCGCCGGACGTCAACACGAGCCGCTCGGACTTCACGGTCGTCGAGGGCAAGATCCGGTTCGGGCTCTCGGCGGTGAAGCGGGTCGGCGACGGCGCCGTCCGCGCCATCATCGCCGCCCGTGACGAGCGCCCGATCGAATCGGTCTGGGATTTCTGCGAGCGGGTCGACGCGTCGGTCGTGAACCGGGGCATGCTCGAGAGCCTGATCGCCTGCGGCGCGCTCGACTCCACCGGCGCCACCCGCGCCGGCATGACCGACGTGCTCGAGCGCGCGCTCTCGAACGGCCACAAGACGCAGGCCGACGCGATGGTGGGGCAGGGGTCGATCTTCGATCTCGAGGGCGACGGCTCGAACGGCTCGGGGCCGATGAGCCGCAGCCATCCGCCCGTGATCGCCGACGAGTGGCCCCGCGACGAGCTGCTCCGGCGCGAGAAGGAGGTGCTCGGGCTGTACGTCTCGAGCCATCCGCTGGCTCCGCTGCGCGATCAGCTGAGCCGCAAGGTCGACGTCCCGCTGCGCGCGCTCGGCGAGCTCGCCGACGGCAAGGTGGTCACGGTGGGCGGGATCGTCTCGGGGCTGCGCCAGCTGCTGACGAAGAAGGGCGACCAAATGGCCGTCGCCGAGCTTGACGACATCACCTCGACGGCCGAGGTGGTCGTGTTCGCGAGCACATGGGAGCTGTGCCGCACGAACCTTCGCCCCGACGCCGTCGTGCTCGTGAAGGCGCGCGTCGACCGCCGCGACGCCGGCAAGGTGCAGCTGCTCGCGCTCGAGGTGACGCCGTTCGAGGCGGTGCCCGACCAGGAGGTCGTGCGGCTGCGCGTCGACGCCCGCGTCGTCGCGGCCGGGGTCATGGACGAGCTGAAGACGCTGATCGGCGAGTATCCGGGCCAGGCGCCGGTCGAGCTCGAGGTGCACACCTCGGCGGGGCCGAAGATGCTGCGGCTCGGCCCGGGCTTCCGGGTGCAGCCCGACGGCGACTTCATCGCCGAGGCGCGGGCCCTGCTGGGCGCGGCCGCGCTCGTCTGAGCCTTGGCGGACGAGGTCTACGCGGTGATGGCCGGCGACATCGCCGTGCGGGCATCGGCCGAGCTTGCCGACGTGTACCGCCAGGCGTTCGCCGGGCCGCCCCACAACGAGCCGCCCGAGGCGGCCGACCGCTTCCGCGAATCGCTTCACCGCCACTCCGAGCTGCCCGGCTTCCGGGCGGTGGCGGCGTGGGCGCCCGGCGCCGATCTGGTGGGATTCGGCTACGGCCACACGAGCCTGCCCGGTCAGTGGTGGCACGACCTCGTCGCGGCTGCGCTCGCGCCGGATGTCGCCGCGCGCTGGCTCGAGACGCCCTTCGTGATGGTCGAGCTGGCCGTGCGGCCTCGCCGGCAGCGTGAGGGGATCGGCGGCCGGCTGCACGACCTCCTCCTCGAGAGCACCCCTCACGCCTCGGCGGTGCTCTCGGCGCGGCAGGACGACGCGGACGTCCAGCGGCTGTACCATGGCCGTGGCTGGCAGGAGATCGGGCGCGATGTCGTCCCCGTCCCCGGCGGCGATCCGTTCGTGATCCTGGCCCGTCATCTATCTGGGCATCCGGGTGTATTCCTAGAATGAGCCGTTCATGATCGTCTCCGACCTCATGCTCGACCTGGACGTGTTCCAGGGGCCGTTCGACCTCCTGCTCGCGCTCGTCATGCGCGAGGAGATCGAGCTGGCCGAGCTGCCGATCGCCGAGGTGGTCGTCGCCTACATCGAGCATGCCTACGACGACGGCGTGCTCGACCTCGAGTCGGCCTCCGAGTTCCTGGTGCTGGTCGCGGCGCTGCTCGAGATCAAGGTGCGGCTGCTGTTCCCGGGTGAGGAGGACGAGGAAGAGCCGTTCACGGCCGAGGAGGCCGAGGCCGAGCTGCTCGCCAGGCTGATGCAGTACCGCCGCTTCGCCGCGGCGGCGCGCTGGCTGACCGAGCGGGTCACCGGCGAGGCCCGCATTTTCCGCGCCGGGCCGGCGCCGCTCGCACCGCGTCCGAGGCCCGAGGTGGTGCCGTTCTCGGAGGATCCGTGGTCGCTGCACGCGGCCATCGGGCGGCTGCTCGAGCCGCCGCCGCAGATCGACCTGACCGCCGTGCGCCGCCGGCTCGTGCCCGTCAGCCACTTCCTGGACGAGTTCCGGCGCCTGCTGCGCGATCGGCGCGCGTTCGCGTTCGACGAGGCGGTGGCGGGGCTCGACCGCCTCGCCCAGGCCGCAGCGTTCCTGGCGGTGCTCGAGCTGTACAAGAGCGGCGAGGTCGTGCCCGAGCAGCCCGAGGTGTTCGGCCCGATCAGCGTCACCCGCCGCGGCACACCCACCGGCGCGCGGGCGATCGCCTGATGGCCGAGCTCACCCACACGGTCGAGGCGCTGCTCTTCGTCGCGTCCGAGCCGCTCTCGGTACGCGAGCTGGCCACGCTCGCAGAGGCGCCGACGGCCCGTGTCGAGCGGGCGCTCGACGCGCTGGGCGACCGCTACGGCGAGGGCCGCTCGGGCGTCGTGCTCGAGCGCGTCGCCGGCGGCTACGGCTTTCGCGCCGCCCAGACCACGGCGGTTGCGTGCTCGCGGCTCGTGAATAGGGCGCAGACGCGTCCGCTCAGCCAGGCGGCGACCGAGACACTCGCCATCGTCGCCTACCTCGGCCCGGTGTCGCGGCCCGACATCGCCCGTATCCGCGGCGTCGCCGCCGACTCGGCCGTTGCCGGCCTGCTCGAACGGGGTCTGATCGAGGAGTCCGGCCGCGCCGAGACGCCCGGCCAGCCCGTGCTCTACCGCACGACGGGCCTGTTCGAGCGGGCGTTCGGCCTCGAGGACGGGCTCGCAAGCCTTCCCGGCCTGGGCGAATTCGACCTGCCGGCGGCCGATCACGAGGCGCTGCGCGCGCGGCTGCACGTGGTGGCCGATCAGCGTGCCGGTCAGGCTTAACCGCTATCTCGCCTCGACCGGCGTTGCGTCACGGCGCGGCGCCGACGACCTGATCAGTTCCGGCCGCGTCACGGTCAACGGCGCACGCGCACAGCTCGGGACGCTCGTCTCGGACGCGGACGATGTACGCCTCGACGGGCAGCCGGTGAGCGTGCAGGCGACAACGGTCGTCCTGCTGCACAAGCCCGGCGGCGTGGTGACGACCGCGCGCGACACGCAGGGACGGCCGACGGTGGTCGACCTCGTGCCGTCGCCGGTGCGCCTGTTCCCGGTGGGCCGGCTCGACCGCCAGACGACGGGCGCCCTGCTGCTCACGAACGACGGCGAGCTGGCCGACCGGCTGATGCATCCGCGCAACGGCGTCGCCAAGACATACGTCGCCACCGTGGGCGCCGACCCGCCGCCCGCGAAGCTGCGCCGCCTGCGCGAAGGGGTCGAGCTCGACGACGGGCCGACGGCGCCGGCGCATGTGCGGATCGTGGCCGCGCGCCGGGTCGAGATCACGATCCACGAGGGCCGAAACCGGCAGGTGCGGCGGATGCTGGACGCCGTCGGCCACCCGGCCCGGGCGCTTCACCGCAGCCGCTATGCCGGGCTCGGCCTGGGCGATCTGGGGCCGGGGGAGTGGCGCACGCTGGAGGCGGCCGAGATCGAGGCGCTGCGGCGTGCATGACGCCGTCGTCGTCGGCGCCGGTCTCTCGGGCCTGACCGCGGCGCATCGCCTGGCGGCAGCGGGCGCCGACGTGGTCGTGCTCGAGGCCGGCGACCGCGTGGGCGGCCGGGTGTGGACGCCGACCGCCGCCGGCGTGCGCTTCGAGGCCGGCGGCGAGGCGGTCGACGAGGTGAACACGGCGCTGCTGCGGGTGGCGGGCGAGGTGGGCGCGGGGCTGCGGCGCTCGGAGGTGGGCTGGGGCGACCACGGTCCGGTGGCGGTCAAATGGCACGTCGCGGGGCGCACATTTGACCGCGCGACGGGCGCATACCTGCGGCTGTCGGCCGAGCTCGACCGGCTCGGGGCGGCGCCGGGCGGCGCGGACGACCTGACGGTGGACGACTGGCTGCGCGCCGAAGGGGCGGGCCCGTTCGAGCGGGCGGTGTGCGACACCGGCATCGCCGTCACCGCCTCGACCGTGCCGCTGCGAGCGATGTCGATGCACGCCCTCGTGGTCAAGCACGCCGCCCGCAGTGGCCCGGGCGATGGGGCGGAGCTGCGCTTCAGCGACGGCGCGGGCGGGTTCGCCGAGCGGATCGCTGCGCGGCTCGGCAACGGCGTGCGCCTGCGCCACCGCGTGGCGTCGGTCACCGCTCGCGGCGGTGGCGTCGTCGTCGCGTCTCCCGGGGCAGAGCCGATCGTCGCCCGGCGGGCGGTGATCGCCGTGCCGCTGCACGCGCGTGCGCGCATCGCCGGCCTGCGCCGCGACCCCGTCGGGCGCTACGGCGTCGCGGTCAAGGCGCTGATCGTGCTCGCCGACGATCTGCCCGCGGGGGCGCCCGCGGCCGTCGTCACCGACACCGCCATCGGCTACGCCTACCGCAGCGGCCCGCGCACGCTCGGGAGCTTCGTGGGCTCGACACCCGCCTCGTCGCTCCTACGTCAGTCGGGGACGGCCGCCGACCGCGCGGTCGCCGAGGCGGTGCGGGACTGCTTCGGTGCCC
>DASXZF010000069.1:0-9753 GCA_036502065.1 Gaiellales bacterium | reverse complement strand
CTCCGGGGCTGCACGGATCGTGACCGTGCGTATGAGACCCTTGACGCTTGCCGAGCGCGGCGTAGAAACGCCGACCATCAGCCTCGCGCGGCTCTTGGGAGGCGGCCGGCCGCGCCTGGACGGCAACACCGCGGTCGGCGTCGAGCAGTACGCGGAAGAGATTGTCGGGTCGGGCTTCCCCGGTCTTCGCGGGCTCACCGGGCGGCTGCTTCGAGCCCAGCTGGACGGGTACGTCGACGGGATCGTGGAGCACGACCTCGAGCGGGTCGGAGCAGGCGTCCGCGACCCGGGTCAGGTGCGGCGGTGGCTCACGGCCTACGCCGCCGCCTCGTCGACCACCGCCACCTATGAGCGGATCAGAACCGCCGTCAGCGGCGCAGACGGGGTCGTGCCCACCCGCAAAGCGGCCACGCCTTACCGGGTAATGCTGGAGCGGCTGTGGGTGATCGACCCGGTGCCGGCGTGGCTCCCTACCCGTAACCACCTCCGCCGCCTCGCATCACCGCCGAAGCACCAGCTCGTCGACCCCGCGCTGGCGGCGCGCCTACTTGGTGTTGGTGTCGGCGCCCTCCTGGACGCTGCCCAGGCGCCTGTCGCACCCCGCGACGCGACTCTCTTGGGAGCGCTGTTCGAATCGTTGGTCACGCTGGACGTGCGCGTGTATGCCCAAGCGGCGGAGGCGGCCACCCATCACCTGCGCACCGCCGCAGGCGAGCAGGAGATCGACCTCGTCGTCGTGCGTGACGATGGCCGGGTGGTCGCGATTGAGGTCAAGCTCGCCCGCACCGTCGCCGACGCAGATGTCCGCCACCTACGCTGGCTCAGCGACCGGCTCGGCGAAGACCTCCTCGACGCAATCGTGGTCACCACCGGCGAGACCGCCTACCGCCGTCCAGACGGAATCGGCGTCGTCCCCGCGGCGCTGCTGGGCGCGTGAGCGGCGCAGGTGATAGCTGGGCGGAAGCGCGGATCGACCGGGCGGACGTTCACGGCGTGCGCTCCCGCCACGACACGGTGTAGGCAACCGTCCACGCTTTGCCGCAACCTGCGCAGGTGCGTGGCCCCTCGGCCGAGACCTCGAACGCCGTGTTCTCCTTATCCGTGGAGATCGTCTCGAGCGGCGTCGCGCAGTGGGGGCACGCGATCACGAGCTGCGCCTGGGCGGGCTGCGGGCGCAGCCTCGCCGGGGGGTGCGACCGGGCCAGGCGCGCCTCGACCAGGACCGCGTTGGCGTCCACGTCGAAGTCGCGCAGGATGCGGGCGCCGACGCCTTCATTCTCCCTGACGAGGCCGAGCAGGATGTGGACGGCGCCGATGTGCTCCTCACCACTCGACAGCGCCTCGCGCTTGGCCAGCTCGAGCACGCGCACGGCGCGGGGCGTGAACGGGATCTGGCCGGTGACGTCACCTGCACCCGGACCGACGATCCGCGCGACCTGGGCGCGCACCGCCCCCACGGTCACCCCGAGCCCGGCGAGGATCTGGGCTGCGATCCCCTCCTCCAAACGGAGCAGCCCGAGCAGCAGGTGCTCGGTGCCGATGTGATCGTGCGAGAGAGTGCGCGCCTCGTCCTGCGCCAGCACCACCACCTGGCGGGCCCGCTCGGTGAACCGCTCGAACACCGTGCTCTACGCGTTGGCCCGCGCGATGGCGCGGGCCGCGGCGACGGCGACGCGGTTCGAGAAGCTCGCAGCGGGGCCGCGCACCTCGAACGTGTGGCCGCCCTCGCGCCACGTGACGATGCTCGGGCGCCCGCCGCCGGCCTCGACGGCTGCCGAGACCCCGGACGCGAGCCGGATCAGGCGGTTGTGCGTGCAGACGTGGCAGGCCTTGGCAAGCCCGGCGATCGTGCGCGGGCCGGCGCCGCTTCCCGGCGCCCACACCGTGAGCAGATAGACGCCGAAGTGCGAGCCGGTCGCGTAGCGCACGCGGACGCTCTTGGCCGCGCGGTAGACGCCGGCAGGCTTGCCGGCCGAGGCGGGCAGCCGCACCTGCACAGGCAATCCGCGCAGGGCTTTGGCGACGGGCGCATCGACCTCGCGATAGCCGGCCTGGGTCGCTCCCCACGGGCTCGCGTGGGTGACCGGCTGAGTCGCCGGCGGAGTGGCGCTCGTGTCGTGCTTCTGGAGCTGCATGATCACGAACGCGACCGCGGCGACGCTCGCCACGAGCATTCCGGCCGCGAATAGCCGCAGGCCGAGCCGTGAGAACCGAACCCGCGCGTCAGGCGCCTGACTCATCGCACCGATTCTCTCCGCGAAGGCGCCCGAACGCAACTCCCCGCGGTAACGGTTTGCAGGATGTTTCAGTCAATCGGGTAGACGGCGCGGGCGTTGTCGCGCAGGATCATCTCCCCCGCGCGCTCGGCCTCGACGGGTGGAAGCTCGGCCGCGAGCACCTCGGCCAGCGCGATCCGCCACCAGCGCGCGGCGAGCAGATAGAGCTCGGGCGTGCGGGCGGCGTCGCTCGCGTAGAGCAGCTTGGAGACCGGCGCGAGCTCGAGCGCCTGGCGCAGCATCTCGGCCGGACGCGAGACGTGCGGAATGGTGAGCGACAGGTCGAAGAACACGTTGCCGTACACGTGCGCCAGCCAGCCCGCCTCGCGCACGAACGGGTAGCAGTGGAGCAGCACGAAGGGCGTCTCGCGATGGCGCTCGATCGCCGGCTTGAGCCAGGTCGGGTCGGCCCGCGGCAGGAGCAGGTCGGAGTCGCCGAACCCGCAGTGCACCTGCAGCGGCAAGGGGTCTGGGGCGTTCGCCTCGAGCGCGTCCCAGAGCGCCAGCTCGAGCAGCGGCTTGGCCTCGATGCGTGCGCCCGCGGCGGCGAACGCCGCCCGGGCGGCGTCGAGGTCGGGCGGCTGCACGTCGAGGCCGCTGCGGTAGGCGGCGATCGTCTTCAGGCCGACGAACCCGCGTCCGCCGGCACCGGCCACCTCGGCCCGGATCCGCTCGCGGAAGTCATCGAAGCTGCCCGAGAGCGCCTCCTCGGCGACGCGCTCGATCCGCATCACCGGCCGCGCGGGGCACCCGGCAAGCTCGCCCATCCGCTCCCACCCGTAGCCCTCGCCGGGCGGTGGATAGCCGTCGTCGATCAGGAGCAGGCCGGTGGCCGACGCGCGCAGAAGGCCGGCCGAGTAGGCGTCGAAGTCGGCGCCGAGCCGGTGCGCGAACACCGCCGCCTCGGTGGCCTCGCAGCCGAGGAACGCCGCCAGGTCGCGCATCGCCCGCCGGTAGGTGAGCCCGGTGGCGACGTGCGGCCACTGGGCCGGGTCGGGGCTCTCCGAGAACATGCCCCGGAACTCGTCCAGCGTCGGCTCGAGCGGCAGGATGCCGTGGGCGTGGTGATCGACGGCGGGCACCGCCCAGAGCGCGTCGAGCAGGCCGCCGGCCATCAGGTCGACACCGTCGGGCCGAGGGCGCCGCCCAGGAAGGCGAACGCGGGCAGCGTGACGCTGTCCCAGTAGGCGCGGGTGTGGGCGCCCGGGCCGTACGAGACGATCCGCGGCCGCCGCGGCAGCTTGGCCACGAACCCCTTCACGTCGTCGAACAGCGGATCGGAGCGACCGCACCAGATGCCGAGCGACGTCGTGCGGTAGACGCCGTCTTGCGCCACCACCCGCGGGCTGTGGGTGACGTCGGGGCTGAACGCGGCCACCGCCTTCTGCACGCCGGGGCGCACCTCGGCCAGGCGCAGCGCGCCGTAGCCGCCCATCGACCAGCCCCACGCCACCGAGCGGCTCGCATCGAAGCCGCGCGCCGTGAGCCACGCCGGCATCTCGTCGGTCATCATCCGCTGCGGGTCGTCGGCACTCGACGGGTCGGGCTCCCAGTAGAGGATGCCGCCGTCGGCGCCCGCGAGCACGAACGGGGGCGCGCCCGCGCGCACCGCGGCGGTCAGGAAGCGGCCGAGGCCGAAGCGCTCGTAGTCGGACGGGCTCGCCGTCACCCCGTGCAGCACGAGGCACACCGGCAGGCCGGCGCCCTTGCCGTAGCCGTGGGGGACAGCGGTGAAGAGGTCGACGGTCTTCCCGCGCGCATGCGAATAGACCTGCTCGAGCGAGATCACGCCCTCGGGATCCGACGGGATGTGCGGATGCGGGCTGAACCAGTCGTGGTACTGGGCCTTCAGCCGCGCCTTGCCGGGCAGCGCGCCCGTCGCCACGCCCGCGAGCACCGCGGCGCCGCCCACGCTGCCGGCGACGAGCGAGCGCCTCGTCATCGTCCGCCTCGCGCCCACCGCCGCCTCCGATCAGTACTTCTGGAAGTGCCCCTGCTGCTCGAACGCCTCGTCCGCCTGGGAGTATGCCTCCCATTCCGAGCGCCGCACCGCCAGGTAGGAGCGGGCGAGCACGTCGCCCAGCGCGCCCGTGAGCACGTCGTCGGCCGCGAGCGCGTCCAGTGCCTCGCGCTGGCTGGCCGGCAGCGGCCGGATGCCCTTCGCCTCGCGCTCGGCCTCGGGCAGCGTGCCCGGGTCGACCTGCACCGGCTCGGGCGGCTCGAGGCCACGCTCGAGGCCGTCGAGGCCCGCGGCGATCAGGCCGCCCACGGCCAGGTAGGGGTTGCAGCTCGCGTCCGCCGCCTTCAGCTCGGCGTTCGTCGAGGCCTGCTCGCGGCCGGCATAGAGCGACGGCACCCGCACCGGCGCCTCGCGGTTGTCGAGGCCCCAGCACGTGAACGCGCCCGCCCAGTAGTGCGGGATGATGCGGTGGTAGGAGTTGAAGCTCGGGGCGGCCAGGCCGCACAGGCCGGGCAGGTGCGCGAGGATCCCGGCGATGAACGAGAGCGCCTCGGCCGAGAGGCTGCCCGGGCCGGAGGCGTCGTGGAAGCGGCTCTTGTCGCCCTCCCACAGCGAGAAGTGGATGTGGCAGCCGTTGCCCGCGTTCTGCGGCCACGGCTTGGGCGCGAGCGAGGCGACCAGGCCGTGGGCGGTGGCGACGGCGCGGATCGTCTCGCGAGTGAAGATCTGCTCGTCGACCGCCCGAAGCGCGGGCGCGTGTCCGGTCGAGATCTCGTGCTGGCCGTGGCCGAGCTCGGCGTAGTACTGCTCGAGCACGATCCCCTGCGCCTCGAGCGCGATCACGAGGTCGTCGATCACGTCCTGCGCGGTCGTCATGCCGATGGTCGAGAAGCACAGGCTCGAGTCGACGGGGTCATAGCCGCCCTCGACCGCGCGGGCGAGCGAGAACTCGTTCTCGAACGAGATCTCGATGCGCAGGCCGCGCTCGGCCAGGCGCGCGGTCTGACGCTTGAGGAACGAGCGCTGGCACACCGGCGCCGGGTTGCCGTCGAGGCCGATCATGTCCACGAACATCGCCCCGGTGGCGGGTGCGTAGGGCAGCACGCGGAACGTGTCGGGATCGGGCCGCAGCCGCACCTCGCCGACCGGCCCCATGTCGGGCACGGCCTGGAGCTGGTCGAGGCTGTTCATCGCCTGCATCGCGACGGTCAGGCCGATGCCGCTCTCGATCCGCCCGAGCAGGCCGTGGCGGCTCGACGCCTTGCCGCGGATGGTGCCGCCATTGTCGCAGTAGAGGAAGCGCACGAGGCGCAGGCCGTGTTCGTCAACGGCGCGGATGACGGCGTCGGCTGCCACGGGTGGCGAGATTACCGCACGCGGCGCGCATGCCGGGGATGAATGCGCAACACTACGGCGATGGGACTGCGCGGCGGCATCGATCTCGGCGGCACGAAGATCCAGACCGCCATCGTGGACGAGGGAAACGACGTTCGCGGCCAGGCGCGGGTGCCGACGCCGAAGGACGCCGGTCCCGAGAGCGTCCTCGAGGCCATCGCCGGCGCCATGCGCGCCGCGGCCGAGCAGGCCGGCGTGAAGACGAGCGACCTGGACGGCGTCGGCATGGGATCGCCCGGCGACGTCGATCCGGCGGCCGGGACGGTGACGAACGCCTACAACGTCGTCCCCGACTGGAACCGCACCATCAAGGTCGCAGAGCTGCTGCAGAAGGAGCTCGGCACGAAGATCGGCCTGGGCAATGACGTGCGCGTGGCGACGACGGCCGAATTCGAGCTCGGCGCCGGCAAGCCCTACAAGAGCCTGCTCGGCGTGTTCTGGGGCACGGGCGTCGGCGGCGGCGTCATCCTCGACGGCAAGCCGTGGCGCGGCCGCGGCGCGGCCGGCGAGATCGGCCACATGGTGGTGCGGCGAAACGGCGCCCGCTGCACGTGCGGCCGAGACGGCTGCATGGAGGCCTATTCCGGCCGGCGGGCGATGGAGCTCGAGGCGCGCCGGCGCCACCACGACGGCCACAAGACGACGCTCTTCAAGATCATGGAGAAGAAGGGCCGCGATGCGCTCACGAGCGGCGTGTGGTCAGACGCGCTCGACCACGGCGACAAACTTGCGACCGACCTGATCGACCGCGCCGTCGACGCGCTCGGCGCCGGCGTCGCCTCGGCCGTGAACCTGCTCGACGTCGAGGCCGTGGTGATCGGCGGCGGCCTCGGCACCCGCCTCGGCGACCCCTACGTGGAGCGCATCAAGACGGCGATGCACCCACACCTGTTCGTGGACACCCGCCCGCCGGCGGTGCACCTGGCCGGCCTGGGCGACCTCGGCGGCGCGCTCGGCGCAGCGCTGCTCGTCAAGAGCTGAATAACGGTGCCAGGCACCGGTTATTCACGGCGGGCAGTGCGCGCGCAGGAACGCGATGATGCGCTCGAGCCGGTCGATGCGGCGGTCGGGACGGGCGGTCGCCATCATCACGTGGTGCTCGTCGGGATAGAGCACCATCTCGACGTCGCGGCCGAGCTCGCGCAGCGCGACGAACAGCTGCCAGTTGTCGTCGATCGGGCAGATGCGGTCGGCCTCGCCCTGCAGCATCAGCATCGGCGCCGTCATCGCCTGCACGTGGCGTAGCGGCGAGGACGCCGCCATCGCCGCCTCGTGCTCGTACACCGGGCCGTAGCCGATCGAGCGGTCATACGACGGCCCGATGTGCGACACGGCGTGGGCGGTCGGAAGGCTCGCGACGCCGTTCTCGGAGATCACGCACGCAAAGCGCGACGACGTGCCCGCGAGCCAGTTCGCCGCCCAGCCGCCGTAGGAGAGGCCCATCACCGCGATCCGCTTGGGGTCGGCGAGGCGGCGGCGCACCGCCCACTCGGTCGCCGCCATCAGGTCGTCGGCGTCGGGCCCGCCCCACCTGCCCTGGATCGGCTCGACCCAGTCGCGGCCGTAGCCGCCCGAGCCGCGGATGTTCGGGGCGAGCACGCGGTAGCCGAGCGAGGTCAGCACCCAGGTGTCGAGCTCGGGCGTGGGCGCATGGGCGCCGTAGGGGCCGCCGTGCGGCGCGAGCACGAGCGCCGAGCGGCCCTCGACGCCCGCGGGCTCGAACAGGAACGACGGCACGCCGCCCGCGTCCACCTCGCGCACGACCGGCGGCTCGTGGCGGCGCAGCCACGCCCCGCCGTGGCGGGTCAGCCGCCGCAGGCGGTCGGGCTCGACCGCGCAGATCTCGGGCGGGCAGACGTCGTCGGTGAGCGTCGAGACGATCCGCCCGGCGGCGACCGAGATCACGGTCAGGCTGGTGTCGCCGGCGGTGAGCGGATGCGGATCGCCTTCGAGCGGCACCCGCCACACCTCGTCGCGGCCGCGGCGGTTGATCGGCACGACGAGCGCGGCCCCGTCCCAGGCCGGCGGCGGCTCCTCGGGGCCCATCCAGTCGTGCAGGTCGGAACCGAAGCCGAGCGCCACCGGCAGGTCGAGCGCGCCGGTCAGGCTGCGCGCGGCGGTGCCGTCCCAGACGTAGAGCTCGAGCTCGGCGTGGTCGGGCGCGCCCGCAACGTCGGTGCCGATGAAGGCGAGCAGACGGCCGTCGGGCGACCACGCGGGCAGCCGCGCCACACCTGCGAGCGAAACGACGGGCCGCGGGCGGGCGCCGGCCTTCACCTTGACCGAGTGGATGGCCGGCCGCGGGTCGAGGTCGGCGTCGGTGCCCATCGGGGCCGCGAACGCGATCCGCCTGCCGTCGGGGTGCCAGGCGGGGTCGGCGATGTCGAAGTCGCCGGTCGTGACCTGCACCGGCCGCGCGCCCGGGCGCGCCGCGACGACGAACAGGTGGACGCGGTAGTCGCGCTCGCCCTCGTCGTTGCGCCAGTCGACGGTGCGGATGACGCGGGCGGTGCGGCGCTTGGGGTCGCCCGCCCAGAAGCGCGGCGCGCCGGCCTTGGCGACGAACGCGATCCGGCCTCCGTCCGGCGACCACACGGGCGCGCCGACATCGCCGTGCGGCGCCGCGCAGACGCGCTGCGCCTCGCCGCCGTCGGGCCGGATCAGGTAGAGCGCGGCGGGCGTGTCCTCGTCGCCGCGGTCGCTCGTAAACGCGATCGTCTCGCCGTCGGGCGACCAGGCGGGCGCGCCGTCCGACCAGCGGCCGCTCGTCAGCCGCCGCGGCCGGCCGCCGCTGTAGGGGACGATCCAGAGGCTCGTCTGATAGCGCTCGCCGGCGACCGTTCGGCGCGTGTAGACCACGCGGCTGCCGTCGGGCGAGAGCGCCGCCACGCCGATCACGGCCTGGCGGCGGACGATGTCTGGGGTGAGCGGCGGCATCGGAGGCGAGAGGATACGTCAGTCGACGACGACCCGAAGCGCCGCATGCGCTGCGCGCAGGGCGGCCTCGACCGCAGCGGGCTCATCGGCGCGGGCAAAGGCGAAGCCGAGATAGCGGTCGCCTTCGGGCAGCGGCACGACGGGGCGGCCGACCGGGATCGTGATCCGCACATCCTCGATGCCCGCGACCGCGCGGGCCGCATCGAGCCCCTGCACCTCGCGCAGCGTCCCGGCCCGCTCGATGGGAAGCATCATCACGCCGGAGGCGGCCCGCTCGCGCTCGTGCGGGCCGAGCGGCAGCCGCAGCGCATGGCGCAGGATCACCTCCTCGAGGCTGATGCCGGCGCCGAACCGAAGTGCCCGCCCGCACAGGCCGCCGATCGAGCGGGCGGCCAGCTCGAGCACGAAGAGCTCGTCGCCGTCGAGGCGCAGCTCGGCGTGCACCGGCCCCTCGCGCAGCCCGAGCGTCGCCGCGGCCGCCGCGGTCGCCGCCGCGATCCGGTCGAGCCGCCCCGCGGGGAGCCGCGACGGCGTCACGTAGATGGTCTCCTCGAAGTAGGGCCCCTCCAGCGGATCGGGCTTGTCGAACACCGCCAGCACCTCGAGCTCGCCGCCGCGCAGGAGCGCCTCGACGGCCACCTCGGCGCCGGGCACGTAGCGCTCGGCCAGGATCGGGCCATCGGGATCCTCGCCCGCCTCGTCCAGGATCGCGCGGATGCGGGCCTCCGCGCGTCGGGCAGCGGCGGGGTCGTCGGCCCGGATCACGCCGCGGCTGCCCGAGAGCGCGACCGGCTTCAGCACCGCCGGCAGGGCGACCGCGCCGGCGTCGTCGCCCGCGGCGAGCACCGCGAACCCGGGCTGGGGGACGCCGGCCGCGGCCAGCGCGCGCCGCATCGCCGCCTTGTCGCGGGTCGCCGCGACGGCCGCGGGCGGATTGTGCGGCAGGCCGAGGCGCTCGCTCGCGAGGGCGGCCGTCGCCACACCGCCGTCGTCCACGGCCACCACCGCGTCGAGCGTCACCCGCTCAGCCAGGTCGGCGATCGCGGCCGCGGCGCGGTCGGGACGGCGCAGGTCGACGCGGATCGAGCGGTCGCCCATCGCGGCGTGCAGCGCCTGGCGGCGATCGGACGCCACCACCACCTCGGCGCCGACCGCGGCGGCTGCGGCGAGGAAGTCCTCGGCGCG